>NC_009767.1:5190000-5490000 GCF_000017805.1 Roseiflexus castenholzii DSM 13941
AAACTGTCACGGCGGCGCTTGACCTGGATCCGGCGCTGATACCCCATGCGCTGATTACCGTTGGTTACGCCGCCGTCGAACCGGTCCGTCGGGAACGGTTGCCGTTGGAAGCATTGATCGTTCGCTTTGACTGATTCCTGCGGGGTCTTCGTATGATTGTCGTTCTGGCGGGAGGCGTCGGCGCCGCTCGTTTCCTCGAAGGGTTGGTGCAGGTCGTATCGCCGGAGATGATTGCCGCAATCGTCAATACCGGCGACGATATGGTCTTCCACGGGTTACATGTATCCCCAGATATCGATATCGTGACGTATACCCTGGCCGGTATTGTCGATCCGGCGCAGGGTTGGGGGATTCGTGAGGATACTACCCATACCTTGTCAATGCTGGCGAGGCTTGGCGCTGATACCTGGTTCAAACTTGGCGATCGCGACCTGGCAGTGCATATTCGTCGTACCGAGTTGCTGCGCGCAGGATGGACCCTCTCACAGGTGACGGATGCGTTTCGATGTGCACTGAATGTCGGCATTCGGGTGTTGCCGATGAGTGATGATCCCGTGGCAACCGAGATTTTCACGCCAGCAGGGTGGCTGCATTTTCAACAGTATCTGGTGCAGCGCCGCGCCCGTGATGAGGTGCGAGGGGTGCGTTTCGTTGGCATCGAACAGGCGCGCCCGGCGCCGGGAGTGCTCGAAGCGCTGCATACGGCTGAAATGATTGTGATCGCCCCAAGCAATCCGGTCGTCAGTATTGGCACGATTTTGGCGGTGCCTGGCGTGCGTGATGCACTGATGGCATCGCCAGCGCCAACTGTGGCGGTCAGTCCGATCATTGCCGGCGCGCCGGTCAAGGGACCAGCCGCGCCTCTCATGCGCGCCGTCGGGCTGGAGGTTTCAGTGCGCGGTGTGGCCGCCTGCTACCGCGGCTTGATTGATGCGCTGGTCATCGATCAGGCGGATGCCAGCCTATCGGATGATATTCGATCATGGGGGATTGATGTGATGGTGACCGATACCGTCATGCGTGGCCCTGCCGAGAAACGTCGCCTGGCGGAAGCAACGATCGCTGCTGCAAGAACTGCCGCGCGTCGCCGTTCGTAGGAGTTGCTGACGCGCAGGTTGTATCTGCTCGCCTTATACCAATGACCTGTGACCATCCGGCATGGTCGCCCCGATCAGCGCGAGGGGTCTTGCACGACCCGCGCAGATTCCTCGCTCCGCTCGGAATGACAAGTCGCTCCGCTCGGAATGACACGCATGCGGCATCTTCAATCGTCATTGGTATGACCTGGCAACCGAAGCCACAGCCGAGGGGTGTGAAGTTCGCAAGGGGTGTGAAGTTCGCAAATGGACCTCTACGCGATTGTTCCGGTCAAGGAGTTGCGTCATGCAAAGCAGCGCCTTGCGCATGCGCTCGATGCACACGAACGGCAGGAATTGTCGCTGGCGATGCTCGGCGATGTGCTGGCGGCACTATCACAATCGCAGGTGCGTCGGGTGACGGTGATCAGCAGGGATACAGCGGCATATCAAATAGCCACTGCTTATGGGGCCGTGATTGCTGTCGATCAGACGTCTGATCTCAACGCGGCGCTGTATCAGGCGGCTGTGGATGTGCCTGATGACGCTGCTATCCTGATCGTGCCCTCGGATGTTCCGCTTTTGAGGGCGGATGATGTGATGATGCTGGCAGCCCAACCCGGCGTGGCAATCACGCCAGCCCATGATGGTGGAACAAACCTGCTGCTGACGCCGGCTATCCGAGGATGGACGTTTCTGTTTGGTCCTGACAGTTTTGTTCGTCATTGTGCAGAAGCGCGGCGGCGGGGGTGGACAGTGCATGTGGTGCGTCTGCCGCACCTTGAGCGAGACATCGATGAAGTTGACGATCTGGTCTGGCTGGCGCAGCAACCCGGACATACGGCGGCGCAGCGTCTGGCGCGGGAGTTTCTCATGCGCAAAGGAGCACGCATATGGTAATCATCGGATATGCCGCAGCCCTGGAACAGTTTCATCCGAACGATCTACTGGCATACTGCCAGCTCGCCGAGCAACATGGCTTCAAGGGAGTAATGGCAGCGGATCATTTTCAGCCGTGGGTGCCACAACAGGGGCACAGCGCCTTTGTCTGGAGTTGGATGGCCGCGCTCGGTGCAACAACGCGCACCCTGACGTTCGGTCCGGGTGTGACCTGCCCATCGTTCCGATACCATCCGGCGGTTGTGGCGCAGGCGGCTGCAACCCAGGCGGCGATGACTCCCGGTCGTTTCTGGTTGGGGTTGGGCAGCGGCGAGGCGCTGAATGAACATGTCGTGGGTGGTGTCTGGCCCGAACCGCATATCCGTCTTCAGATGCTTCAGGAAGCGGTCAGCATTATTAAGAAACTGTTCACCGGCAAAGTTGCCCGGCACGACGATGGGAAATACTTCAAAATGGAGCGGGTTCGTCTCTGGACATTGCCGCCGGATCCGCCACCGATCTACATTGCGACGGCTGGACCGGTGACCGCCGAATGGACCGGAAGAGCGTGCGATGGGATTATCACGCCTGGCGCCAGCCCCGATAAATTGCGGATGCTGCTAGGGAAATTCGAGGAGGGCGCGCGGAAAGCGGGGAAAGACCCTGCGCGAATGCCGAAACTGCTTCAGTTGCACATGTCGTGGGCGGAAACCGCTGAAGAGGCTATGCAGAACGCACTGACCGAATGGCCCAACGGTGGCATGCCCTTCCCCAAGCAGGATATTCGCAACCCGGAAGATTTCGCCGAAATTGCCAAACTGGTGCGACCAGAACACTTCAAGAACCGGATGTTGATCTCATCCGATCTCGATGAACATCGCGCATACATTCAGCAGTTCATCGATCTGGGATTTGACGAGATTCATGTGCACAACGTTGGTCGCAATCAGGAGCAGTTCATCAAAGCGTTCAGCGAACAGGTCATTCCACGTCTCAAAGCATAACGGAGCGCGACATGAATCATCGTGCCATTCAGGTTGCTGCGATCCCGGAGTCGCACCGCGATCTCCTCGAACGACCGTTGATCATGATCCTGGCGACAACCCTGCCCGATACTACACCGCAGGCGACGCCGGTCTGGTTTCATTTTGAAGATGGGTATATCTACCTGAATACTGCCGTTGGTCGGCTGAAGGATCGCGCGATCCGCGCGAATCCGTATGTGGCGCTGGTGGTGGTGGACCCGGATAATAGCTACCGTTACATTCAGATTCGCGGGCCGGTCGTCGAGATCAACGAAGAACAAGGACGCGCGCACATCGACTATCTGGCGCGGCGGTATACCGGTGCGGAGCGGTTTACGTCGAACCCGCCGGATCAGCAGCGGGTTCGGTTCAAGGTTGCGCCGGAGAAGGTCAATGTGATGGGGTGAGGCGCCATGATCGGCGGCTACATTTGGGCGGGCAGGGCTCAGCCCCTGCCCATGGGCGTCGGGGCAGGGCGCAGCCCCTGCCTATGGGTGTCGGGGCAGGGCTCAGACCTGCCTATGGGTGTCGGGGCAGGGCGCAGACCCTGCCTATGGGCGTCGGGGCAGGGTCTGCGCCCTGCCTATGGGCGTCGGGGCAGGTCTCTCAGTCCCTGCCCATGGGCGTTGGGGCAGGGCTCAGACCTGCCCATGGGCGTTGGGGCAGGGCTCAGACCTGCCCATGGGCGTTGGGGCAGGTCTCTCAGTCCCTGCCCATGGGCGTTGGGGCAGGTCTCTCAGTCCCTGCCCATGGGCGTTGAGGGCAGGTCTCAGACCTGCCCATGGGCGTTGGGGGCAGGTCTCAGACCTGCCCATGGGCGTTGGGGGCAGGTCTCAGACCTGCCCATGGGCGTTGGGGGCAGGTCTCTCAGTCCCTGCCCATAGGCGTCGGGGCAGGTCTCTCAGTCCCTGCCCATAGGCGTCGGGGCAGGTCTCAGACCTGCCCCAACTTGTATTGCCCGCCACAGCATTTCTGCGCGAATGGGAATCTCGGTGACGCGCACGCCGGTGGCATCGCGGATGGCATTGGCAATCGCTGCTGCGCCAGCCGTGATCGGCGGCTCACCGACACCGCGTGCGCCGAAGGGACCATGCGGCGAGGGATTTTCAACCAGAACTGTCTCGATATCTGGGACCTGATCGAACGCCGGCAGGTTGTAGTCCATGAAACTGGCAGTCAGCAACTGACCGTACTCGTCGTATACCATTGCTTCGTACAATCCCCAGCCAATGCCTTGTACCGAGCCGCCATGGATCTGACCGGCAACCATCGTCGGATTGAGGGCAAATCCGACATCCTGAATGGCAACGTACTGTTTTAACGTCACCTGTCCAGTCTCGGGATCGACATGCACCTTCGCCAGATGGGCCACGAAACCGGGTGCATTTTCTGAAACGGCGGCGCTGCCCTCGGCAACGATCGGTCCTGGTCCGCCAGCCTTGCTCTCGGCAATGGCGGCCAGTTCGCCAATCGAGATCGCTTTGTCGGGGAAGCCTTTGACGCTCACCATGCCGTTCCGAAGTTCGAGGTCGGCGGCGCTGGCTTCGAAGTGGTCTGCCGCTACATGGAACAATTTCTCGCGCACGGCGCGCGCTGCACTCGCAACCGCCCCCGCTACGCTGTAGGTTGTCTGGCTGCCGCCAGACGGACCGGCAAAGGGACCGCTGCGCGTATCGCCTTGAATCAGTTCCACCTGTTCGGGCGGAATATTGAGAATCTCGGCAGCCACCAGCACAAGCGACGAATTGACGCCGGAAATATCGACCGATCCAACGTGGACGCGCACAGTCCCATCGGTATCGACGCGGCAGACAGAAGCAGCGGGTGACATGCCACAGGGCCATCCGCCAACGGCAATGCCGACACCCTCGTTGGGACCGACCTCTCGATCCTTCCATGCGGGATGGTCGCGTAGCCGCTCAAGCACCAGTCTCAGCCCAATAGGGGGCCAGGGATCGTTATTGCCCATCGGATCGCCGGTTTCGGCAGCGTTTTGCAGCCGAAATGCGAGCGGATCGCGCCCGAGCGCGCGGGCAATATCGTCGATGGTCGACTCGATGGCAAAGGTGGCGGTTGGTGCTCCAGGAGCGCGGTAGGCGCCTGCCTGTGGTTTGTGCGTCAGCACCTCATAACAATCTATCTTCACATTTGGGCACTTATAATAGCCGCCGAGCAGAATGCTGACGATACCTCCCAGGGTAAAGGGAAAGACGCCATTGTCCATCAACACCCGCGCCTGGATTGCCGTCAGTGCGCCGTCGGCGCGCGCGCCAACCTTCAGTTCCACGATTGCTGCTGGCGAAGGCGTTGTTGAAAGAAAATCCTCAGTGCGGGTGAGCACAAGACGCACCGGACGTTTGACGGTCACAGCAAGAGCGGCGACCAGCGGATCGATAATACCGTACTTGGCGCCAAAACCGCCGCCAATCGTCATGGGCACGACGCGCACCTTATGCCGGGGCAGCGACAGGAGACGCGCTACTTCGTCGCGCACGCTAAACTGACCCTGTGTGCTGGCGTACACGGTCACGCCGCCACGGTATGGGTCTGGCTCAGCAACCGACGCATGCGGCTCCAGATAACCCTGGTGCACCATCGGGGTGCAGTAGACCCGTTCGATGATCACATCGGCTTCTGTGAAGCCGCGCTCGACGTCGCCGCGCGCAAAATGCACCTCGTCGTGAATATTCGAGGGTGCGCCGGTTGTTTCCTGTTCGCCTTTGTCGACCGCAGCGTGGGCTGCGGTCAGGTCGGCGCCTTCTTTCGGCAACCCTTCGGTCCAGATGACCGGCGCATCGGGACTGGCGGCTTTGCGCACATCTACGACAGGCGGCAGCGGCTCATACTCGACGACCACGCGATCGGCGGCATCACGCGCCGCTGTCTCGGTTTCACCGACGACCGCCACAACCGGTTGCCCGCGCCAGAGCACACGATCCTTTGCCAGCACGGCACTGTGGCGCGAATTAACGGCACGATCGCGCGTTGGCAGGTCATCGGCGGTCAGCACCGCAACAACACCCGGCATTGCCCGCGCAGCGCTGGCATCGATCGAAACAATGCGCGCATGCGCATACGGGCTTAACACCAGGCATGCGTGCAGCATACCGGAGATCTTCAGATCGCCAGCGTACTTCGCATTGCCGGTTACCTTTTCCAACCCTTCGATCAGGCGATGCCCCTTGCCCAGGTAGCGAAACGTTGATCCATTGTGAGACACAGGCTTCCTCGCTTATGACGCTTCTTCAAAGATGGCACGGACGCGAAACATTCCATCCTGTTGTTCGGGAGCGTTTGCCAGCGCCTGTTCGCGCGGCAGTGACGGACGCACCTCATCCTCGCGCATCACATTGATCAGATCGGTCACCTGCGCAGTTGGTGGAACAGCGCTGACATCGATCTGCTGCAACATCTGAAAATGATCAAGAATCTTCGACAATTGATCGCGCATATGCTCCAGTTCATCTGGCGAAAGGCGCAGACGCGCCAGGCGTGCGACGTGCTCCACATCTTCCATGGTCAGCAACATGTCATGGTCCTCCCTCCTTCTTATGGTGTTGCAGTCGGCGTTGGCGTTTCGCCCGGCGTCGGTGCTGGTGTGCCAGGCGATGCCGTTGGTTGAGATTCGTTCTCAATCGTTAATGTCGGCCCCGGCGTCACCGTTGGCGGCAGGCGCAGCGTCACGAAGACGCGCGGCGCCGGCGCTGCCAGCGTCACTCCTTCGGGGAGTGTAAAGGTTGGTTCGAGTTCATATGTTCCCGGTCCCAACCCACGGACATTGACCACGCCAAGCAGTTGAGTGCTGGACAATGCCTCGAGTTGCGCAGATGTGCCTGTCAGGGCGACAGAGACCACGTTCGGACTGAGTGACGCCAGCATCCCTTCGCTTATCCCGATCATCTGAACCGATGCCGGTACTGTGACCTGAAATGGACGGTTGATCGGCGCAATGCGGATCGTCACGAGCGCCTCCGTCGGCTCGCCGAAGCGGAGTTGCGTACCGCGTGGCGCAATGAGCGACACTGTACGGGTGAAGGTTTGAGCGGCGCCGGTAACGTCCACATCGGCGGTTAGAACATTCTCTGCGTCATCGAGCGGTCCTGAACTACCGGTCAGCGTGACGAGCAATGGCGACACCTCGACCCCGGCGACCACGTACCCGCTGGCGGGGAATCCGGTGATCGACGGCACAACCGGCACGCGCTTGAGTCCGACGCTGGAAATGATCGGCACCAGAATATCGGCAGTGGCCGGCTCAACCGTCACGCCAGCTACCGGTTGTCCGTTGGCATCGACCGGTTCGAGCGTTCGTGGAGAATTATAATTTGCCGTCAGGCGGTCAATGTCGACGCGCGCGCGCACCGCAGCCACACGTGTCACTCGTCCCTGTGGTCCGCGCACTGTCACGGCCGTCAATGGCTGCCCACGCGATGTCACCTGCGGTGCGCGCGCCTCAAAGCCAAAAGGGACGACACCGGTGGTTTCAACCGTCAGCGCAACGGTTTGGGTGATTTCCTGATCCAGCCGGATGAGCAGATATTCAGGTTCAACGGCGGTGCGCAGGCGGAGTGAGCGGGTGGTGACGACATTGACCGGTACGTTGTGCTCGCCTGGTCCGCGCCCGGTAAGATCGACGAAAGGGCGCAGATCGCTGATGCGCACATTATTCAGGGTTTCATCGTCTGCCAGGACGGTCAGATCGACCTCTGGGCGCTGCGCGCGGGGCAGTCCTTCCTTATCGATCACGATCAATCCTGGCGCCAGACCTTCGATGTCTACCGGGATATTTTCATACGCAATCGACCGATCAGGATTCTGAGTATACGAGACGAACACCCACAGCGTAAATGCCAGGATCAAAGCCAGCAGAAAGCGCAGGGCTGAAGTATTCAGGAAATCCACCACGATAACCCTTCGAGCGGTTCAGGTTTTCGGCTCTTCGTCGAGTTGCACCTTGAGCAGCCCCGCGAGCATACTCCGCAGCCGTGCTTCATTGAGATAACTCACCATACGCCCGTCATGCACCAGTGAAATCGCGCCAGTTTCTTCGGACACCACCACAGCGATAGCGTCGGATTGCTCAGAGATGCCTTTTGCTGCGCGATGGCGCGTGCCAAGGCGTCGCGGTCCAACGATGTCTTCACTGAGGGGAAGCACGACGTTGGCAGCCAGGATGCGATTGCCGCGCACAATGACTGCCATATCGTGCAGTGGCGCATTCGGGTAGAAAATATTCAACAAGAGCGGCACTGCGAGGCGCGCGTCGAGGATGACACCGCGATCGGCGTATTCTTGCAGTCCCGTCTCACGTTCGATCACCATCAATGCGCCGATGCCCTGCTGCGACAACTGTTGTGCTGCACGTGAGACGCCGTTCACGGTATCGATCAATTCTGAGCGATTGGCACGCGAAAAAGGGCGCCCCAGCAGATCATTGGTTCGTCCCAGGCTTTCCAGCGCGCGCCGCAGTTCTGGTTGAAACAGCACTGGGATGGCCACGATCAGCGCCGGTTGAATGGCGTTTTCGAGCAGCCAGCGCAGCGTTTCGAGCGGCAGCACCGAACTGAGGGCAATCGAGATGACCAGCATGATGCCAAAACCGCGCAACAAGGGTACGGCGCGCGTGCCTCGAATGACGCCGAGCAACCAGTAGAAAATCAGTGCGACGATCCCAATATCAAGCAGCGCGCGTGGGTCGACGAAGGGATTGAGACGGTCGGCGAGGCGATTGATCCATTCCAGGATGCTGCGAATGTCAGGCATATTGTTCCATCGGTGCACAGCACGTCGGGAGAGTCGTTCACGCATATTTTACCGCTATCCCGGCGTTTTGGGATGACACGATGGTGATAGAAACCATCGTCGGCGCCATGCCTGCGGCAATCACCTCGCTGTCGCTGCGCGCTGTGCATCACCGGTTTCCTGCCTGTTGTTGTTCGAGCATCCGTCTGGCTGCTGCCTGTAACGCTTCGACGCGTTCAATTTCGACGCCTGGCACTTTTGCCAGCCTGGTATAGATGCGGATTGCCTGTTCATATTCCTGCCGCCGCATAAGCGCATCACCGAGTTGAAACAGATTATCGGTATCGTTCTGGTCGAGTCCGTAGATTTGATGCATCTCCGCAATAGCGTTATCCAGATCGCGCCGCTGGAGCAGGATGCGAATAATCTGTTTCTTTTGCGCAACGGCTTCACGCGTCATGCCGGCCAGGGTGTACATAAACGACAGCCACTGGCGTGCTTCAATATCATTGGGTGCGATATGCACGATTTTGTCATAGAGTGCGCGCGCCTCCTCCTGCCTGCCAAGCGTCCAATGCACCTCGGCCGCCTGCTGAAGGTTGGCAATGGCGTCTTTGATCTGCCCTTCCTTCCGTTGAAGTTCTGCGACACGCGTCAGCGCTTCGACGCCTTTATCCAGGTAGCCGCGCCGGATATACATTTTCGCCAGGCGATGGCTGATCGGAATATTGTTGGGCGCCAGGCGCAGCGCATTTTCGAGTGCCTCGATCGCGCGATCCAGCATCTGGCGCTGCTCATAGTGGGTCGCCAGTTCGTCGAGTTGCGTCAGCGCTTCATTCAGGCGACCCTGCCGAAAATAGATATCGGACAGTTTGGTGTAGATCGCGCGGTCGTAGGGCAGAAACTGTTTGGCTTCCTGAAGCGCGCGTTCGGCGCTGGCGAGATCGCCGACAGCGGCATATGCTTCCGCCATACGGCGCACGATTTCGCCCTGAGAAAGGGGGAGCGAAAACGGATAACGGGCGTTTTCCGGCGGCGGCGGCGCAGGAGCAAGATCCAGGGCATGCTGAAGCTGGCGCAACGCCTCACTCGCCTGACCCAGTGCAATGTGACTATCCGCCATTGCCTGATAAACCAGGTGTGGCGTCAGAGTCGGATCGTTCTCGGCGTTCAGCAGTTCGATGGCCTGCTCGAACTCCAGCAGCGCCGATGGATGTTGCCCGGCGTGCTGCTGAACAATGCCCAGAATGTAGTGCAATATGGGAAGATCGGCAACCAGTAACGTGGCGCGGTACTCGGATTGTACTTCATTCAGGCGTTGGGGATGCTGTTTGAGCTGGTCGAGCAGCGTCGCCAGCGATTGCCAGACGGCGACGGGTTGCTCACCCATAATGGCCAGCGCCATGTTGATGCGTGCAATATGAACCGGATTCTGCTGATCGAGTTCGAGAGCGCGCCGGAAAGCGACCAGCGCTGCCTCGGCGCGGTCGAGTTTCAGCAGCGCCTGCCCATACTGTGCGTGGAGTTCTGCATTGGACGGCGACCATTGCAGGGCGCGTCGGTACTCCTCGAGCGCTTTGGTCGTTTGTCCCATCCGAAAATAGGCGCCGGCAACAATGGCAAGTTGCTGCGCTGCCTCTTCGTTTCGTCCGTCAGCGCGCAGCAACTCAGCCAGCCGCGAACGCGGCATAATTGTATCGGGCGACAGTTCGATCAGCCGGTAGTAAACGTCGATGGCGCGCCGGGGTTCTCCCCGCGCCACATACGTGTCGATCAACAGTTGATACTTGATTAATGCTTCGTCTTTGCGTCCATCGCGCTCGTAAATCTCTCCCAATCGCAGGTGAATCGGCAGATACTCCGGGTTCAGCCTGATAACCTCCATACATGCGTCGTTGGCTGCCAGCATCAATCCCTGTTCGACATACTTTTCGCTCGCCAGCACATACCGTTCACCGATTTCATCCAGTCCGGTCGTGTCGAGCGGTGTTACCGGTGCAACGGGAACGTGTTCGGGATGCGGCAGCGTTTCGAGGATTGCCAGCGGGTCGACCGGTTCGGCGGCGACTGATGGGGATGGTTCAAAGCGATGATGGTCGGGGGTCTGTGGCTCAGGCGCTCGCAGAAAATCGGTAATAGGGCGAATTTTCCCCCAGGTTTCGGGCATCGGACTTTCGGGAGGCGTTTCGGGTTCAGGGGCGGATGGCGGTGATGTCAGTGCGCCCGTGCCGAGCGTGCGGAGTTTGGCAAACATATTGCGCTCGGTCAGGTCTTTGGCTTTCTGGCGGAACTCATCGGCGCGCTCGCGTCCCCAGCGTTTGCCCTGAAGAAAGTTTGCCAGCGTCGAATAGAGCGTTGCAGCGCGCGCAATGTCGTTGAGTTGAATATAGATCTGCGCGGCGCTCTCGTACATCTGGATCATATCGTCGGCTTCGGCGCGTCCAATCGATTCCAGCGGCAACAGACGAATAGTTTGTTCGTATTCGTGCGCTGCTTCGGGCAGTTGGCCCAGCGCCTGATACGCCTGACCAAGCATATAATGCGCTGAAAGGGCGTATTCCGGGTCGCCAGCGGCGCCCTGCAACAGTTCCACCGCGCGTTGATAGTCGCCGCGTTCCTGATACAGCAAGCCCAGGCTATAAAACACATCGCTGCGGTCGGTTCCAAGTTTGAGCGCGCGTTCATACTGCTCGATGGCGCCATCAATATCGCCGGCCTCCTGACGTTCGTGCGCCAGCGCGATGATTCGTTCGATGGCGAGGTGCGCACCGCGCAAACCGCCGGTGCCGATAATGGGCAATACGGTTGCATCGGCGGCGGTTGCGGTCGCTTCGATTGCTGATTGGACCGTCTGTGCCAGGGCATCGTGGAGCGCCGCGATTAACTCTTTGGCTTCACGATTGTCGGGTACGCAGCGCAACGCCATTTCCGCCAGTTCCGCCGCCTGTTCGAGGCTCCCACGCGCTTGAGCGCGCCGTGCCAGTTCGAGATAGTGCGTTGCCGCCTCTGCACTCGCGCCCTGATCGGCGAGCAACTGCGCCAGACGCAGCCGCTGATCGTCGGCGTCGGATTGCAGGCGTAGCGCCTCGCGTAAGGCATCGATGGCGCGTGCAGCCAGTTTGCGGTTCATCTGAAGATCGGCAAGTTGCACATAGGCGTTGGTTGCCGCCTGCACGTCGCCGAGACGCTCGTGGGTACGCGCCAGATATTCCAGATAGAATGGATTGCCGGCATCGATGCGACGCAATTCATCGAAAATCTGAAGCGCCTGCGCATACTTTGCGGTGTTGAAGAACGCAACAGCGACAGCCAAGCGCGCATCCAGGTCCTGAGGGAATTCTTGCAAGGCGCGGGCTGCCTGTTTCAGCGCCTCGTCCCAGTTCATAAGCCGCGCTGCTTCGCGGCTTTGCTCCATCGCGCGGTCGAACAATGCACGGTTGCCTGGCATGGAAGACCCCTGATACGGCACACTGGCGTGGATGCTCCCATAGTAGGAGGAGCGTTGATCTTACGGGTACGCGATCCGTCGCGCATACATTAGAGGCATGATAGCACAAAACGGTCGTATCCGGGAATGATCGCGCGCCGGACCGTCTATTTCAGGCGGCGTTGCGCATTATTGATCGGGTAGCGTTGCGCCAGTGGCAGCCTGCGATAGTCGGCAGCGTCGATAATGATATGTTCTTCGCAGAGTGCGCGGTCGGACATGCGTGAAAAGATACGCGGGTCGATCTCCTCGGGTTTGCGATTGCTGGTAATGACCGTCGGTAATGCAAAATTGTACCGATGATTAATAATCTGAAACAGTTTTTCGCGCGCCCAACTGGTCGTGTTTTCGGTGCCGAGATCGTCGAGGATGAGGACATCCGCCTCACGAATATCCTCGAAACGCTGATCGTACTCGATCTCGCTCGATGGTCCAAACGTCGAGCGCAGATGGTCGAGGAGATCAGGAACGACGGCAAAGAGCACACGATAGTGGTTCTGGATCAACTGATTGGCGATGGCAGCCGCCAGGTGGGTTTTGCCACACCCATAGTTGCCAAACAAAATGAGCCAGCCGCGTGGTTGGCGCGCATATTCGAGCGCACGCAAATAAGCGCGACGAACGCCGGGGACGTTTGGGTTGAAGGTCTCGAAGGTCTTGTCGAGAAATGCCGCCAGATTGCTGATTTCCAGCAAGCGCGCCGCTTCGCGCTGTTCCTGTTCCGCCATTTTACACACGCACGGGAAGAGTCTGGCGAAGTCGGGATGCCCAAAGGGCACCGCTTTTTTGTAAAACCCTGAACCGCCGCAGTGAGGGCAGACCGCGCTACTGGAGGTCGGAGACATCGCTGCCACGGCGGAAGAGGTCGCCGTAGGCGCCACCGACGTATTTCTCGACATCGATAGGTCGGTCGGTTCGATCCTGCGCATCGTTTCGTCCATGGGTCGCCCACCTCTCGAGTATCTTCTTGACATAGCGCCAGGAGCGGGCATTGGCGCGCACCGCTTCTCGCATGGCATCTTCGATCCAGTGTGCCGGGTAGCGCTCTTCTGCCTCGCGCAGGTCATCAAGCAGCATGGGGGTCACCAACCCGATATTCTGCTCGTACAGCGTGATCAGCGACGGGCGATCATTGGGAAGCGGCGGGTTGGGCGCAAGCGCTACGCCCGACTGCCCGACCTGCTCGACCCACGCGCGGTTTGCAGCGGTATTCACAATGTACCAGTTGATGGTGCGCGCGCCATCGGGCAGCGCGATATGGAGGAGCGTCGTGCGACGCACGGCGGCGTCGAGTCCTTCGGCAAGCAATTCTTCCGGCGGGCGTAACCGTGTGATGGCGCGCAATCCGCGCCGCAACACGCGATCTGACGCCAGTTCGTCCCAACTGATCCGCCGTGGCGCAGGACCACGCTGCCGACTCAGGCGATAGAAGACGTGCAGTGTGACTTTGAGTTCGCTGGGAAGTGTGATCTGCGGCAACACTTCGGTAAAGAACTCACCCGGTAGTCCTACCAGGGCGTCGGTTGTGAAGCCGGTGAATGCCATTGGCTAGTCCGCTCCTGCGTCAATGAGCGTGCGTCGGATCGGAAGAGAACATGCATGTTCTATGCCATTATAAACGACAGGCAACCGTTCGCAGGTCTCCGATGCACGGGCGTCGCGCCCTCGTCGCGGGTGCGCGGGCGTTGCTTCCGCATCAACGCTGGTTACATCCATTCCACTAGTGATGTTTCATTTCGGAGACCTCCCCGAACCTCCGTTTGGCGCGGTCGGCGGGGTCGTTGCCCCCAACTATGAGCGCGTATCACGTTGACTCTAATACCCTTCCGGCGTGCGATAAGTCAGGTCCATGAAGCGTGTGGTCGATGGCTCAAACCGCATGGGCACCACGCCGACCGGACCATTGCGATGTTTGGCGATATGGATCTCGGCGATACCCTTTTTGTCAGTGTTCGGATCATACAACTCTTCGCGATAGATAAACATCACAATATCGGCGTCCTGCTCAATCGACCCCGATTCGCGCAGGTCGCTCAGCACAGGCACGTGGCTGGTGCGCCCTTCGACGGCGCGCGAAAGTTGCGACAGAGCGATGACCGGCACGTTGAGTTCACGCGCCAGCGCCTTCAAACCGCGCGAAATCTCGCTCACCTCTTGCACGCGATTGTCGGTGCGGCGTCCCTGCATCAATTGCAGATAGTCGATGATAATCAAGTCCACGCCGGCGCGCGCCTGAAGCCGACGCGCCCGGCTGCGCACATCCATAATGCTCAGCCCGGCAGAGTCTTCGATATAGATCGGCGCGGCAGCCAGACGCCCCATAGCGCTGATCACGCGCTCCATCTCGTCCTCACGGAGTTGCCCCAGGCGCAGGCGGTGCGTATCGATGGTCGTTTCCATTGAGAGCAGGCGCTGCACCAGTTGCTCACGGCTCATTTCCAGACTGAACACGCCGACCGTTCCCTGGTAGTGCATAGCGACATTATAGGCGATGCTCATCACCAGGCTGGTCTTGCCGACGCCTGGGCGCGCTGCAAGGATAATCAGATCGCTGCGCTGCAACCCGCCGGTGATGAGATCGAGGTCGCGGAAGCCGGTTGGCAGCCCCACGACCTCGCCGCGATGCTCCTGAAGATAGTTGATCTGCTCATAGTACGCATCGATCACCTGGCCGATGTGAACAAAATCCTGGTTGATGCGCCGCTGCGAGACCTCGAAGAGGGTCTGTTCAGCCAGATCGAGCGTGTCCTCGATATCCCGTTGCTCATCGTACCCCAGCGCAGCGATCTTGCTTCCAGCGGTGATCAGGCGGCGGCGCAGCGCAGTATGTTCGACGATGCGGGCATAGTATTCAACGTGATACGAGGTTGGAACGCTCTCGACCAGTTCGGACAGATAGAGAACGCCGCCAACGGCTTCGAGCTGATTGCGCCGGCGCAGTTCCTCGGCGACGGTGCGGGTATCAGGGGGAATGCGGGCATTGTAGCATGTCAGCATCGCCTCGTAGATCTGCGCGTGCCGTTGCAGGTAAAAATACTCCGCCTGCAACCAGGGTGCAATCGCAATGATGGCATCCCGGTTGAGCAGGATCGAGCCGAGGGTGGCTTTCTCAGCGTCGATGCTCTGCGGCAGATCGGGCAGTGCAGTCATAGTCTTCCCGGTGTCGAACGTTGTCGTGGAACGGGCGCCCCCCTGCTCGTGCGTTGCAACACACAGGCGGGTTGGGCACAGGGTTATGCCCCGCTTTTCGACAGATTATCCCATGCCTGTCCACACGCGCCTTGAGAAGCGATAATGTGCCAGGGCGCAATGCCGTGGCACATTATCCGTGCGAAAATCCTATCGAATGTCGCAACAGGTCAGGCGGTTTCGGGATCGGGGGGCAACTGAATCGCGCCCTCTTCACCCTCGACGACGACGTTGATCACCGGTTCGACGCCCGCCATCAGGCGAATCGTGACCGGATAGATGCCGATACGCTTGATCGGCTCTTCCAGTTGCACCTTGCGGCGGTCAAATTCCTCGCCGAGCAGTGCGCCGATCTTCTCCGCAATATCGCTACTGGTAATCGAACCGTACAACCGGTCGAGTTCACCAACGCGCGCAGTGAAGCGCAACGTTTGCCCATGAAGGCGGGCAGCGATTGCCTGGGCGTCGCGGCGCGCCGCTTCTTCGCGCCGGCGCTGCGCTGCCAGACGCTCCTCCGCCTGTTTGATCTGACCGCGGGTTGCCAGAACCGCCAGACCGCGTGGAATGAGATAGTTGCGGCCATACCCGCCGGAGACCTCGCGGACTTCGCCAGCCGCGCCAAGATTGGCAACATTCTGCGTCAATACCACTTTGATTTTGCTCCCCACAGTCACGCTCCTGAACGGTGTTCTGCCAGATAATAATAAGGAAGCGCCGCTGCCGGCAGAGGCATCGGGCGCATATTCGTCGAACGCCGGATATATTATCACAGGATCGCCTGGATCGTCAATGTGAGTCGTAAGCGGCAATGATCGCCAGAAGGTCGCGCAAACCATCAACCACCGCAACAGGTGGGGGCACGTCAGGCGGAAGCGTCACTCCGTGGCGGTTGACCCAAATAGCCGGCATGCCCGCCTGTGCCGCACCCCGCAGGTCATTCTCTGGCGAATCGCCGACGAACAATGCCTCATCAGGCGTTATTCCCAGGGCGTGCAGTGCGATGTGAAAGATCTGCGGGTCCGGTTTGGCAACTCCGACTTCCTCGGAGACGATGATGGCATGCATATACGATGCAAGATCGAAGCGTTCAATCTTGGGACGCTGTGACCATGATGGTCCGTTGGTAATCAATCCGAGACGGTAGCGCGCGCCGAGGGCAGTGAGCAATGGCAGCGCTTCTGGATCGAGGGTGAGTGTCTCGAACCAGATATCACGATAGCGCGCGAAAGCCCGATCAATCATGCGCTGATCGGTCATTCCCTGATCGCGCAGAAAGTCGGGCAACTGGTTGATCCAGATCTTCATCGTGAATGCATGCTGCACCAGCGTCTCGAGGTCGCACGATATAGTGCATGGTGCGTCTGCGAGAGCGATGCGCAGGCATGCGAGCCAGTGCGCCTTGAGATCGTACAGTGTGTCGTCCAGGTCGAACAGAATGGCTCGTAGCATCGATTATCCACTCCTCTGCCGCTGCACGTGATGATCTTCCGCGTCTCACCCACACGCACGAAGACCGCACGCCAGCACCCATGGATCATCATCGCTGTGCACTCGTATCTCTGTCGTTTGATCGCAACGAGCGTACAACGGGCAACGTTTCATAATGCACACCGCCGCCAGGAGCGTGTCCCGTCAGCGTGTTCGATCTGTTCGACCCGTCCCTGTGTTGCCAGATACTCCAGGTGCGCCAGCGTTTCCGCCATGGCGAAGCGCATCTGATGGGATGTCAACTCTTGCAGCGGAAAGACCGCAGTGCAGACCTCGTAGGCTGTTGCCCCGGCGCCAATGGCATGTTCCATCGCCTCCAACCGTTCAACATGATGAACGCGCAATTCGTCCAGGCGCTCATGGAACCGTGTGATGAGCGGACCATGTCCCGGAAGCGCCAGCGCCACATCGAGTTCTGCCAGGCGGTCGAGCGACGCCAGGAACTGCGCGAGCGGATTACCGCGACTCCATCCCCACAAACCGACGTTTGGCGTGATCTTGATAAGCACGGCATCGCCGCAGATCAGCAGGCGCTCTTCGGCGCAGTAGAACACCAGATGGTCATCGCTATGCCCCGGTGTGGCGATGGGTGTGAAGAGTCGCTCGCCAATCAGCAACGGTTCGCCGACCGGCAGATACGTGACGACCGATGGTACGGGGTGGGTCATCATCCGCAGGTGTGTAATATCGTCCGCCACCGTGGTCATCAGATCAGGTGGCATACCATGGGCGCCGAAGAATGTCGCAGTCGCATCATGGGCATGTGAGTCGGCATGCCATTGTGCGCGGGCAAACGCCGCCTCGCCTGCCGAAAGCGCCACCGGTGCATCCGAGAGCGCCTGGAGCCATCCTGCCATGCCGTAATGATCGGGATGGGCGTGGGTTAGAACAATGCGCTTGATCATACGCGGATCGACGCCGTGCCTGGCGAATGCTTCGTGCCACGCAGCCTGTCCAGGCGCATAGTTGAGACCGGTGTCGATAACTGTCCATCCTTCACCATCGCGTATCAGATAGGTATTCACGATTCGCAACGGGAAAGGCAACGGCAGGTGAACCTGATGGATGCCTTCCATGGTATCATGCCTTTCGTGCAGTACAACATCAAGGACAGCATGTGATCGACATCGATATTGAAGAACTATGCGCCTGGATGCGCGAATGCGGCGACGTCGCGCTTCACCTGTTCAATCGTGCCAGAGCGCAGCGCAAATCCGACAACAGTCCGGTCACCGAGGCGGATGTTGCAATCGAGCGAATCCTGGTCGAGCGAGTGACGGCGCGCTATCCAGACCATGGCATCATCGGTGAAGAGCAGACGCGATTTGCCATCACACAAGAATATGTCTGGGCGCTGGATCCGATCGACGGAACGGCGTCGTTTGTGGCCGGGTTGCCGGTGTGGGGCATTTCCATCGGGTTGCTGCATCGTGGTATTCCCTATGCGGGGATCTTTTACATGCCGCTAACCGACGACTGCTATTGGGCAATCGACAATCGCGCATTCCTGAACCATCGACCACTATCCATTCATCCAACGTCAGAGCAGGAATGGGAGAGTGAAGATTGGTTGGCCATCCCTTCTGATGCTCACCGGCGCCTCGAAATCGATTTTATCGGTAAAACGCGCAGTCTGGGTTCTGCTGCGGCTGCCATCTGTTATGTCGCGCGCGGTTCAGCGCTTGGCGCCGTTCTGACACACGCAACCATTTGGGATGTGGCGGGTAGCATTGCCGTTCTGCGTGCAGCCGGCGGGGTCGGCATAACGTTAGCGGGTGCGCCTTTTGAGCCTGCTGCAATCATCGATGGTCGGGCGGTGCGTGAGCCGCTCCTGTTCGGCGCTCCTGGCACGGTCGAAGCGTTGCGTCGCCACATCCGGGTGCGTCGCTAAAACGCGCGGTCTTGTCGGCGCGCCGGTGGGTGAGGTGTTCGCTGCGAGCACCACAAAGGCGCAGAGGCACAAATCGCTTATGTCGTCTCTCTGCGCCTTCGCGCCTTTAAGAATGGAGATAGCGTAACAGCGTCCAGACGTGATTACCGCTTTGTATACTGAGGTCGTTTGCGGGCACGTTTGAGACCGGCTTTCTTGCGTTCTTTCATGCGCGGGTCGCGGGTGATCAACCCGGCCTGTTTCAGCACCGGGCGAAAGTCGGGATTGGCATCGAGCAGGGCGCGGGTAATGCCGTGGCGTACTGCCTGTGCCTGTCCGCTAACGCCGCCGCCGCGCACCTTGACCAAAACATTGTAGGCGCCGGCAGTCCCGGTCAATTCGAGTGGTCGGGCAATCTCGCGGGCATACAACTCGCGCGCGCCAAAATACTCGCGGATCGATTTGCTGTTGACGACGATGTCACCGCTGCCAGGAAACAGACGCACCCGTGCCACGGCCGTCTTACGCCGTCCGGTCCCTTGAAAATAGCGCTTCTCGATCATGGATTCGCTCCAGTGTACTGCTAGCCGCGCGGTCGCGGTTCATAGACTTTGGGCTGCTGCGCCGCGTGCGGATGTTTTGGTCCGGCATAGATCTTCAGTTTCGCCAATTGCCGTCGCCCCAGGCGGGTTTTTGGCAGCATACCCTTGACGGCGAAACGCAGCACACGCTCAGGATGGCGTGCAATCAACTGCTTGAACGACACCGCCTTAAAACCGCCGGGATAATTCGAATGGCGATAGTACATTTTCTGTTCCGGCTTCCTGCCGGTCAGACGAATACGCTCGGCATTGACGACGATCACGAAGTCGCCGCCGTCGATATAGGGGCTGAACGTCGGCTTATGCTTGCCGCGCAACAGGGTAGCGATCTGTGTTGCGAGCCGGCCGAGAGTCTGGTTGGTCGCATCGATCACGTACCAGTCGCGCTGCACCTCCGACGCCTTCTGCGCGTAGGTTTTCATAGTTGCATCCTTGTCTCGGTCACTCCAACCGCTGCGACCAACGTATCCGCCGCAGCGTTGCCATCTTCTGGATAACGCACTGCCATCAGGTAAAGCCCATGTGCCGGCGCCAGCACCCTGGCGCGTCGGTTGGCGCCTGCCAGCACAGCCGCGAACCCATCGGCATCGATCCGTCCTTCGCCGACCTGGATCAGCGTTCCGACCAAGTTGCGCACCATATGCCGCAGGAACGCATTCGCGGCAACATCGATCAGCACCAGCGGTTGACCCCACACCTCGGTGCATGTGCAACGCGCATCGTAACAGATACGAACCGTCGATCCTTCCTGTGGCCCATCGCTCAATGGCGCGAAATCGTGTGTCCCGATCACCTGCTGGATCGCCCTATCCATGGCTGCCACATCGAGACGGCGTGGCACATAGGCGGCGTGGCGGCGCAGCAACGGCGACGGTGTGCGCCCATTGTCGATCACATAGCGATACTCACGGCGCACTGCCGAGTAGCGCGCGTGAAACTCCTCAGGGACTTCCCAAGCGGCGAGGATGCCAATATCCTCTGGCAGAACGCCATTCAATCCCCGAATGATCGTCGCCAGCGAATGACGGGTATTGGTGCTGACGTTGGCGACCTGACCGCGCGCATGCACCCCGGCATCGGTGCGTCCGGCCAGGATCATGCGGCGGCGTTCACCGGTCAATTGCTGCCAGGCCGCTTCAAGTGCGCCCTGCACTGACCGTCCATTGGTTTGCCACTGAGAGCCGACAAAATCCGTGCCATCGTACTCGATACGCAGCGCAATATTTCGCATCAGAGCAATTCAATCTGCACCATCGTCGCGCCATCGCCCTGGCGTTGCCCCAATTTGGTAATGCGGGTGAACCCGCTGGTGCGATCGGCATATTCGGTTGGCGCGAAACTGAAGAGTTGCCGCATCGCCGTCTTGCTCGCCAGGCGCGAAAGCGCCATCCGCCGGTTATGTGGCGTATCCTGGCGCGCCAGTGCGATCAATTTTTCGATTTCCGGTTGCACTGCTTTCGCTTTTGCCAGCGTAGTCGTAATGCGGCGATGCTCGATCAGTGCGATCATCAGCCCGCGGATCAACGCTTCACGCTGTTCTTTGTCTCTGCCAAGCAGAAACCCTTTCTTGCGATGTCGCATCGTCCTCTACCTCATCAACTCTCGATTCCTGCGGGAGAGCTGTTCGTCGTCTGACCAATCCGGGGGATATACCCGCGTTCGATCAGTTTGTCGCGAATCTCCTCCATTGATTTTTGCCCCAGATTGCGCACCGAAAGCAGCGCCTTCTCGTCCATTTCGAGCACCTGACCGACCTTCGTAATGTCGGCGCGCTTGAGGCAATTGTAGGTGCGTGTCGAGAGATCAAGCTCTTCAATCGGCGTATCATAAATATCCGCCGGGATGGCCAGCCCATTTGGCGCCGCCGTTGACTCTGTTTCGGTCGAGAGGCGATTGAAATCAGCGATCGTCTGAGAATATTGCACAAGCACCTGTGCCGCATGGCTCAGGGCGTCCCCCGGTTTGATCGTGCCATCCGTCCAGATTTCGATCAGCAGACTATCGAAGTCGGTCGCCTGCCCGACGCGAATATTCTCGACCACATAGTTAACTTTCGGCACCGGTGTGAAAATGGCATCAATCGGGATCTCACCGATGGGCAGTGCGTCACGCTGATCGGCGGGCAGATAGCCGCGCCCGCGTTCGACCGTCATCTCCATTTCCAGCATAGCGTCGTCGCGATCAATCGTACAGATATAGTGGAAAGGATTGACAATCTCGACATTGCTGGGAGCGTCGATATCCGCAGCGCGCACAATGCCCGATCCGCGCTTCGACAACGAGATTTTCACCGGACGTTCGGCATAGGAACGCAGACGAACACCTTTGATGTTCAAGACAATTTCAGTGACGTCTTCTTTGATCCCCGAAATAGTCGAGAACTCGTGAAACACCCCATCAATTTTGATCTTCGTAATCGCTGCGCCGGGGATAGACGACAGGAGCACGCGGCGTAACGCATTCCCCAGGGTATGCCCATACCCGGGATCGAGCGGCTCGATTTTGAACCGCCCATAGTTTTCGGCAGCAGTAACGACTTCAATCTTTGGCATGGCGATGTCCAGCACGATCGCCTCCTTTTCTGTTCTGGCTGACACACATGTGCCGGGTTCCTGCGACGCAGCGTCAACGCAACCGCGCGCATCGGGAACCCGGACCAGATCAGCGGCTATAGAACTCGACAATCAACTGTTCATTAATGCCCGGCTCAGCATCTTCGCGCCGCGGCATTGCCACTACTTCGCCCGACAGATCAGCCGGGTTCAGGCGCAACCAGTCTGGCGCTTTGTGTTTGGCAAGCGCGCCGCTCTCGACCAGGTTTTTGAAGTACATGCGGCGGCGGCTTTCCGGTCGAACAGCAATCGTCTCGCCCACACGCACTGTATACGACGGGATGTTGGTCTTGCGCCCGTTCACCGTAATGTGCCCATGGGTCACGAGTTGGCGCGCCTGCGCGCGCGTCGTGGCGAAGCCGAGGCGATACACAACATTATCAAGGCGCCGTTCGAGCAGTATCAACAGATACGCACCGGTTTCTCCCGGAAACCGTTGCGCCTTCTCGAATATACGGCGGAACTGCCGTTCCAGCACGCCGTAGATATACCGCGCCTTCTGTTTTTCGAGCAGTTGCAAGCCATAATCCGACACCTGCCGTCGGCGCGCCGATGGTCCGTGCTGTCCAGGAGGGAACGGACGTTTTGCCAGTATCCGCTGCCCTTTTTCGGTGATGCCGATGCCCAGGCGCCGGCTGATTTTTCCTACAGGTCCAATATAGCGAGCCATCAATCACCCCTTATGATTGCTCAGACGCGCCGACGTTTGGGCGGACGGCAGCCGTTGTGCGGGATAGGAGTAACATCGGTGATCGCCGTGACCTGCAAGCCGGCCGCTTGCAGAGACCGAATCGCCGCCTCACGTCCCGCGCCTGGTCCCTTGACGAACACCTCAATCTGGCGCATCCCATTCTCAATCGCCTTCCGCGCTGCATTTTCCGCTGCGATCTGTGCCGCATACGGAGTGCTCTTGCGCGAACCTTTGAAACCATTTTGCCCGGCGCTCGACCAACAGACCACGTTCCCATTCGGGTCGGTGATGGTCACGATGGTATTGTTGAACGTGCTCTGAATATGCGCCTGCCCACGCGGCACATTCTTTTTTTCGCGGCGCTTGCCGCGCTGCCGTTTGGTCGTGGTAGAACCTTTTGCTGATTGCTTCGCCATGCTCTCTCCATGTCCACCCGCGCCAGACGAGCGATGCACCGATCATGCCCATCTGGCGACGCGCATTACTTCTTCAAGGTCTTCTTCTTGATGCCGATGGCCTGTCCGCGGCGACCGCGGCGGGTGCGCGCATTGGTCCGCGTGCGCTGACCGCGCACCGGCAACCCCTTACGATGGCGCAGACCGCGGTAGCACCCGATATCCATCAAGCGCTTGATATTCATTTGAATTTCGCGTCGCAAATCGCCTTCGACGCGATACTCACGCTCGACGATTTCACGAATGCGCGAAACCTCTTCCTCAGTCAGATCGCGCACCCGCGTCGCAGGGTTGACGTTCGCTTTGCGCAGCACATCAGCCCCATTTGAGCGTCCAATGCCGAAGATATAGGTAATAGCGATTTCGATGGTTTTGTTGCGCGGGAGGTCAACCCCTGCAATGCGTGCCATACACTCCTCTTCCTGCACTGATGCTGCGCGCCCCTGAGCCGCACAGCCGTCTGTCGCCTGTAGATCGGCGCGCCGATCCGCCTGAATTATGCTATCCCTGGCGCTGCTTATGCTTGGGTTGGCGGCTACAGATAACGCGCAGCACCCCTTTGCGTTTGATGACGCGACAATATTCGCAGCGCGGTTTGACCGACGCCTGAACTTTCATCTTCGTTCCTTCCAGACTACAACCCGGTATTTGAACCAACTGACAATAATAACACTCCAACGGCTGCCGTGCAACTACGCGCCGGCACATCTGGACTCTTTGCTCGATTTACTTGTAACGATACGTAATCCGCCCGCGCGTCAGATCATAGGGCGACAGCTCCACCAGCACCCGGTCCCCTTTCAAAATGCGAATGTAGTTCATCCGCATACGCCCCGAAATATGAGCCAGCACCTCGTGACCATTTTCGAGTTTCACACGAAACATGGCATTTGGCAGTGGTTCAGTGATGGTTCCTTCCATCTCGATGACATCTTTTTTTTTGGACATGCTACTCCTTTCGCGCTTAGACGCGATCGCCCGTTGGCGTCGCATTGGCAGCATACATGGTGAGCGCTTCAATCATGCTGCGTGTAACCTGTGAGATCTCACGCCGTCCATCGATTTCCACCAGCAACCCCTGATCGCGATAGTACTCAATCAGGGGCATCGTTTGTGCGAAATAGACTTCGAGCCGGTGACGCGCCGTTTCCATGGTATCATCGCTGCGCTGATACAGTTTCCCGCCGCAATCATCACAAATATTCGGATGTTTGGACGGGAAATAGTAAATATTATACGTTGCGCCACAGGTTTTGCAAGTCTGTCGTCCCGCGATACGACGCAGCAGCATATCTTCCGGCACACGAATATACAGGACGACATCGATCCGGCGCCCTTGCTTGTTGAGTTCGGCTTCGAGCGCCCGCGCCTGTTCGCGGGTGCGCGGAAACCCATCGAAAATGACCCCCCGGATGCAATCGGGCTTACTGATGCGCTCGATGATCATGCGGATCACGACCTCGTCCGGCACCAGTTCACCGCGGTCCATATACGATTTCGCCAGCATGCCGAGTTCCGTCCCCTGGCGAAGCGCCGCGCGGAACAGGTCGCCGCTGGCGACGTGCACCATCCCGGTGTGCTCCTCGAGATACTTCGCCTGTGTGCCTTTACCGGCGCCAGGCGCTCCGAGCAGAATAATATCCATGGCATCACCCTCTGCACGTCATCGAACGCCCGCTCTCAACGGTTGATAAACCCTTCGTAGTTCCGCATCACCAGTTGCGCTTCGAGTTGCCGCATTGTATCGACCGCGACGCCGACGACAATGAGCAATGCAGTCGCTCCCAGACCAATCGGTACACCGGTGAGTTGTTGGGTGATGAACGGCAAGATAGCGACCGTTCCCAGGAAGAGTGCGCCAATTCGTGTGATTCGGCTCACCACCTGGTCAAGATACTCTTCAGTGCGTTTCCCGGGCCGAATACCCGGAATGAATCCGCCGTTGCGTTGCAGCGTCTCCGGGATATTCTGCTGGTCGAAAATCACCTTCGTATAGAAGTAGGTGAAGAAATAAACCAGCACGAAGAGCGCGATCGAGTACACCAGGGTGCCGCCGCCATACTGCGGGCTGAACGTCTGATAGGTGAAGCAGGCGATCTGCTTCAGCACGCTTGCGTTGGGAGGCGCCACTTGTTCAGGGCAGCCGTAGGAGGCGATTGTGCCCGGAAAAATAATGATGCTCTGCGCGAAGATCAGCGGGATCATGCCTGCCATATTGACCTTGAGCGGAATATGGCTGCTCTGCCCGCCATACACGCGATTGCCGCGCACCCGCTTGGCGTATTGCACCGGGATGCGCCGCTGCCCCTCGTGCATGAGCACGATGCCGATGATCGTTCCAAGTGCGATGATCAGGAAGGCGATCAAGCCGATGGCCTGTTCCAGCCCGCCCAGTTCGACGGTGGTGAATGCCTGAATGATCAACCCCGGCAAACCGGCTACAATGCCTGCGAAAATAATCATCGAGACGCCGTTGCCGATCCCGCGTTCCTGGATCTGCTCGCCAAGCCACACCAGCAGCATCGTACCTGCCAGCATACTCATCAGGATTGTGAACGTCGGGAAGAAATTATTGACAATATCGAACGGCGTTTGAAACAGCGCCTGACCGGTTCTGAGGCTGCGTTCAAGCGTCAACGTTTGCCCATAGGCTTGCAACAGCGCCATCGGGATCGTCAGGTAGAACGTGATCCGGTTCAACCGCATGCGCCCCTGTTCGCCCTCTTTCCGCAATTCTTCCAGCGCCGGAATGAGCGGTACCAGGAGTTGCAGAATGATCTGCGCTGTGATGTACGGATAGACGCCCATCGCCGCAACCGACAGGTTCTGCAATGCGCCGCCGGCGAAAATGTTGAGTAACTGCGCGAGCTGATTGCCCTGCAAAGCGAGCCGCAGGCTTTCCAGCGCCATCGGATCGATGTTCGGCACAGGAATGTGAGCAATCAGCCGAAAGAGCAGCAGCATTGCCAGCGTGAACAGGATGCGCTGCCGCAGATCGGGCAATCGGAGCGCGTTGACAACCGATTCAAGCATTCAGGATTCTCCTTGCATCGAGGGTGTGCGGCGACCACCCATCGCCTCATGCCCCCGGCGTCGCTTCCGCCTTGCGATGATGCCGGGGCGGATTTGGTCCCCGGCTGCGGCTGCGCCGTTCGACGATCCACGGCGTTTCGATGGCAGCGCCGCCAGCCGCCTCGATGCGCGCGCGCGCACTGGCGCTGAACTTATGCGCATGGATCGTCAGTTTGCGCTCCAGTTCACCGTCGCCAAGGATTTTGACCGGCTTTGCCGGCTGAACCCATCCCTGCTCGATCATTGCGTTGATCGTCAGTTCGGTGCCATCCGGCACATTGTTGAGTTGACCGGTATTGATAATCTGATACTCGATCCGCCAGCGGTTTTTGAAACCGCGCAGTTTCGGCATTTTGCGGGTAATGCGCATCTGCCCGCCCTCGAAGGAAGGGGATGGATTAGGACCGGAGCGCGCCTTCTGTCCCATCATGCCCTTCCCGCCGGTTTTGCCCTTGCCGGAACCAATGCCGCGTCCGATGCGCTTCCGCTTGCGATGCGCGCCCAGTGCGGGCTTCAAGTCGTGCAATTTCATGATCGCTCTTTCTCCATCACGCCTGCGGGCCAGCAGTGAGTTTAGCGCCGTGAGTGCGTCCCACGTTAACGTTTCATGTCATCGCCTGGATGGTCGGCCGGCGCGTCGCGGTCCGGCAGTTCCTCAACGCTGACCAGGTGGCGAACCTTGAAAATCATACCGCGGATCGTCGGCGTATCATCGTGAACGACGACGCTGTTGAGCCGACGCAATCCGAGCGATCGGATCGTTGCTTTCTGGTCGTGACTGTATCCTATCGCACTCTTGCGATACGTGATTTTCAACTTGGACATCAGTTAAGCCTCCTGCGACGCCGGCTCGCGACGCATGCGCCGCAGGTGCAGTTCTCTTGGCGTCATGCCGCGCATACGTGCCTGCTCTTCGAGTGATGTCAACGAACTGAGCGCTTTGAACGTCGCCTTCACCACGTTGATCGGATTATTGCTGCCATAGCGTTTCGAGAGCACATCCTTGATGCCGGCCATCTCGAGCACCGGGCGCACACCACGACCGGCGATCACGCCGGCGCCGGGGGCAGCCGGGAGCAGGCGCACCTTTGATGCGGCGAACTCTTCCTGCACCTCGTGCGGAATGGTCGTGCCAGCAAGCGGCACCCGGATCAGGTTCTTTTTGGCTGCTTCCACTCCCTTGCGGATCGCCTCCGGCACCTCGGCGGCTTTCCCCATGCCGATGCCGACGTGCCCCTTCCCATCGCCAACCACGACGACGGTGCTGAAACTGAAGCGGCGCCCGCCCTTGACCACCTTCGAGACGCGGTTGATCTGCACCACGCGCTCTTCGAGTTCAAGTTCATCCGTATGAATGCGTCGCTTGATCACTGTCACACTCCATCAAGGCTAGAGGTTGCGACGAAGGCTGCGCTGGAGCCTGTAGCCATCAACCTGCACAATGTTGCTGATCCCTTCCAGCGACATGGTCAGAACTTCAAGCCGCCTTCGCGCGCCGCATCGGCGAGCGCCTGGATGCGCCCGTGATACTTGAAGCCGCCGCGATCAAACACGACGCACTCAATGCCCACCGCCCTGGCGCGTTCTGCGATGGCGGCGCCGACCACTTTCGCTCGTTCAGTTTTCGTCTTGCCGGCGAGCGATGCCCGCAGTTCAGGTTCAACGGTCGAAGCCGCCGCCAATGTTCGTCCGACCGTATCATCGATCACCTGAGCATAGATATGCATATTACTGCGAAAGACGCACAGCCGCGGGCGCTGAGGCGTCCCGCTGACTTTCTTGCGCACGCGACGGTGGCGTCGAAGGCGCAATTCTCGTGGTGTTCGTTGTGCCATAGTGATAGGCTCCTCGCGGCAGAGATTGCCATCCCCTGCCTTTGCTGAGTCGTAAAAGACAACAGAATGCGTTAGCGCGCTTTGCCTGCCTTGCCCGCCTTGCGGCGCACGCGCTCTTCGCGGTATTTGATGCCGTACCCCTTATACGGCTCTGGTGGTCGCAACGCGCGCAATTTTGCGGCTTCCTCGCCAACCTTCTGCTTATCGATACCTCGAATGATCACCTGTTGCGGCTCATTGGCGCTCCGACGCTCCATCACCTCAAAGGTGATGCCTTCGGGTGGCGTCACACGGATCGGATGGGAAAATCCCACCTGAAGGATCAGGTTCTTCCCTTCCCGCACCGCACGATAACCAATGCCGGTTATTTCCAGCACTCGCTGATACCCCTCTGTAACGCCGGTTACCATATTGGCAATGAGCGAGCGCGTCAACCCGTGCAGGGCGCGGTGTTGTTTCTGATCCGAAAGGCGCGCGACCGTAATGACGCCATTTTCATGCGTAATGATCATTTCCGGCGGCAGGCGCTGGATCAACGTTCCCTTTGGTCCTTTGACCGTCACCACGTTCCCTTCCGCAATCGTCACCTCGACGCCGCGTGGCACCGGGATTGGTTTTTTTCCAATACGCGACATGATCTCCTCCTCAGCGCTGCTCACCAGACGTAACAGAGAACCTCACCGCCGACGCGCTGTTGCCAGGCCTCATGTCCCGCCATCACACCGCGAGGTGTCGAGAGAATGCTCAACCCCAACCCACCGCGCACCCGCGGAATATCAGCGCGTTTGGTGTAGATGCGCAACCCTGGCTTGCTCACCCGCTTCAGCCCGGTAATGACCGGTCGTCGATCAGGGGTATACTTCAAAGTAATGACAATAGTACTGTACGGTTTGCCTTCCTGCACCGTGAAGTCTTGGATGAAACCTTCGCGCTTGAGAATCTGCGCAATCGCCAGTTTCATTTTCGACGACGGAATCGACACCGTTGCGTGGCGGGCCATGCACGCATTCCGGATGCGGGTCAGCATATCGGCAATCGGATCATTCACACTCACTGTGATCCTCCTTTATGTCCGGACTGACGGCAATGTTCATCTGTGCTCCACCTGCTACCAGCTCGATTTTGTGACACCGGGGATCAACCCGCGCAGTGCATGCTCGCGGAAGCAGATGCGGCACATGCCGAACTTGCGCATGTACGCACGCGAACGCCCGCAGATTTTACAGCGGTTATAGGCCCGCACCGTATACTTTTGCGGCCGCTGTGCTTTGACCATTAATGCCTTTCGTGCCAAACCAGGTCTCCTTATCAATCTTCCCGGCTGGTCAACGTCCTTCCGGCGGACGTTCCTGGCCCGGACTAATCGCGAAACGGCATGCCAAGGCGCTTAAGCAGCGCATAGCCCTGTTCGTCGTCGGGCGCCGTGGTCACAATCACCACTTCGAGTCCCCGGAGTTTATCGACTTTATCGTAATCAATCTCCGGGAACACGATCTGCTCGCGCAGACCGAGCGAGTAATTGCCGCGTCCATCGAACGAACGGCGACTGACGCCGCGAAAATCGCGCAGGCGTGGCAGCACCAGGTTCACCAACCGGTCGAAGAACGACCACATGCGCGGACCTCGCAACGTCACCATCACGCCGATTGGCATCCCCTGGCGCACTTTGAATGCTGCAATCGACTTCCTGGCGCGCGTAATAACCGGTTTCTGACCGGCGATTGCCGCAAGATCGGACGTTGCAGCATCGAGCGCCTTGGAGTTCTGGATCGCCTCGCCAAGCCCGATATTCAGGACGATCTTTTCCAACCGTGGCGCCTGCATCACCGAGCGATACTGAAACTCCTGCATCAGCGCCGGCACGACTTCGGTCTGATATTTTTCTTTGAGGCGTGGTACCATTCCCTACTCCTCAGGAACCCGGAGCGCAACAATCGCTCCGGTTAAGCCGTTCACTCATCGATGACGGCATCACAGGCTTTGCAATACCGCACCTTTTTGGGGCGGCCCTTGTGGTCCGTCTCTTCCAGAAAGCGATGCCCGGTGCGTGACGCGCGACCGCACTTCGGGCAGATCAGCATCACATTCGACACATGGATTGGCGCTTCCATCTCGATAATCCCGCCGGGGCGCGTCGGACCGCGCGGCTTCATGTGTCGTTTGACAATATTCAGTCCCTCAACGATCACCCGTTGCTCTTTGGGGCGCGATTCCTTGATTTTTCCGCGCTTCCCGCGATCCTTGCCGGTAATGATCAGGACCTCATCGCCGGTTTTGACATGCATGGCACGTTCTCCTGGAGCAATCACAGCACTTCCGGCGCCAGCGAGATGATCTTCATGAACGCGCGTTCACGCAACTCACGTGCGACGGGTCCAAAGATGCGCGTACCACGTGGATTATTGTCTTTCCCGATGATCACTGCCGCATTATCATCGAACCGAATATGCGAGCCATCGGGTCGACCATACTCCTTAGCAGTGCGCACGATGACGGCGCGCACCACTTCGCCTTTCTTCACCGCGCCGCCGGGAGTCGCTTCCTTGACCGAAGCGACAATAACATCGCCGACGCGCCCGTAGCGCACATGCGAGCCGCCCAACACGCGGATGCACAGTATCTCTTTGGCGCCGGTATTATCGGCGACGCGCAGGCGCGTTTCCTGCTGCACCATCGTCAGGCCTCCTCATTGCGCTTAATAATCTCGACCACTTCCCAGCGTTTAGTTTTACTCAGCGGGCGAGTCTCGCCGATGCGTACAACATCGCCGATTTGGCACTGTTGTTCATCGTGGGCGTGAAACTTGCTGGTGCGGCGAACAATTTTCCGATACAGCGGATGTGGTTTCAGATAATCAACTGCCACCACAACCGTCTTTTGCATTTTATTGCTGACGACTCGCCCAACTTTGAATTGCCGACGCCGTCCTTCAGTCATCGATGTATCTCCTACGACTCAATGCCCAATTCGCGCTCACGCAGAATTGTCTTGATTCGCGCAATATCGCGCCGAACCATTCGCGGACGACCGGTAGCCGTCAGTTTTCCCATCACCTGCTGAAAGCGCAGGTTAAACAATTCTTCGTAGCAGTCTTTCAATTTTGCGCGCAGTTGTTCATTGTCCAGTTTGCGCAACTCATCGGCTTTCATGCTGCGCCCTCCAGATCCTCACGCGCCACGATTTTGCATTTGATCGGCAATTTCTGCGCAGCGCGTTCAAGCGCTTCGTGCGCGATTTCGGGGCGCACCCCGGCCAGTTCGAACAGGATGCGGCCCGGTTTGATCACAGCCACATAGTGATCAACGGCGCCCTTCCCCGATCCCATGCGCGTTTCAGCGGGCTTGGCGGTCACCGGCTTATCTGGAAAGATGCGAATCCAGATTTTGCCGCCGCGCTTGACGTGATGGCTGATAGCGCGCCGCGCCGCTTCGATCTGACGGCTCGTCATCCATGTCGCTTCGATGGCCATCAAGCCATACTCGCCAAAAGCGACCGTATTCCCGCGATGCGCCATCCCGCGATTGTGGCCGCGCTGCTGTTTCCGATACTTGACACGCTTTGGCATCAACATCACGATACCTCCTCTCAGCCACGCGACCGTCCAGCGCGTTCACCGCCACGTCCGCCGCGTCCGCCGCGTCCGCCGCGCCCGCCTTTGCTTTGTGGACGATCTTCTTCCTCTTCAACCGCGCTGGATCGCGCGGCGACCACCGGTTGCGTCGGTTGCAACTGCCCTTTCTGGTCGGGGAAGACATCGCCCTTATAGATCCACACCTTGACGCCGATACGGCCATATGTCGTATGCGCATGCACCTGTGCATAGTCGATATCGGCGCGCAGCGTATGGAGCGGCACCCGTCCATCGCGTTCCCAGGCGATGCGTGCCATTTCCGCGCCGGCCAGACGCCCTGAGCACTTGATCTTGACCCCTTGCGCCCCCAGGCGCATGGCGCGCTGCACTGCCTGTTTCATGGCGCGCTTGTACGATACGCGCTTATTAATCTGCTCAGCAATGCTTTCGGCGACCAGTTGCGCCTCGAGTTCCGGTTGATGGATTTCCTGAATATTGAGTTTGACCTTCTTGCCGGTCCGTCGTGCGAGTTCTTCCCGCAGTTCATCGACTTTCGCGCCACGCTTGCCGATGACGATACCCGGCTTGGCGGTATGAACCGTCACCTCGACCTTATTCGCCGAGCGCTCGATATCGATCCGCGCCACACCCGCATTCTCAAGCTCTTTCGCAATGATTTTGCGCAGCATGACGTCTTCGTGGAGCAGTTCAGTGTAGTTGCGCTCTGCGAACCACTTCGACTGCCAGTCCTTGATATATCCAAGGCGGAAGCCGATCGGGTGCACTTTCCGTCCCATAGATCCTCGCTCTCTTAAGCGCGGCGGTATGGTCACGCCGCCTGCCTACATCTCCTCACCGTCATCGACAATCACCGTAATATGGGTCGTCCGCTTCCGAATACGATCGGCGCGACCGCGGGCGCGTGGCATAATGCGCTTGAATGCCGGACCCTCATCAGCGAAGATATACTTCACCACCAGTGCATCGGGCGCCATATCGTAGTTATTGGTGGCATTTGCTCGCGCCGACTCAATCGTGCGAGCGATTTCGCGCGCCGCTTTGTGCGGCAAATAGCGCAGGATCGCCAGCGCCCGATCAACCGGCTTGCCGCGCACCAGGTCCATTACCGGGCGCACCTTGGTTGGCGAGATGCGGACATATTTGGTTACTGCTTTTGCCTGCATGTCAAACCTCTGCTGCCTCGATTGCGCGCCCGTCACTTCATTTTGCCGCGCTTATCCACCTTCTTGCCGCCATGACCGCGGAACAGCCGGGTTGGGGCGAATTCGCCCAGTTTGTGCCCGACCATATTTTCGGTGATATACACCGGCACGTGGCGCCGTCCATCGTGGACGGCGATGGTGTGCCCGACCATCTGCGGGAAGATCGTCGAGTCGCGCGACCATGTGCGCAGCACTCGCTTTTCATTCGCCCGGTTCAGTTCCTCAATACGACCGAGCAGCCGCACATCGACATATGGACCTTTTTTAGAAGAACGCGACATACGCTTTACCCTTTACACTCATGGTTACCGCGTTCGACGGCGGATGATGAAGGCATCGGTCCGCGGGTTATGGCGGGTCTTCACGCCACGCGCCGGTTTCCCCCATTTAGTTTTCGGGGTCGGCATACCACGCGGTGCGCGCCCTTCACCGCCGCCATGGGGATGGTCACGCGGGTTCATTGCCGCGCCACGCACTTCGGGGCGCCGCCCAAGCCAGCGTTTCCGCCCCGCTTTCCCCAGGCGCACATTCTGGTGATCCAGATTGCCAACCTGCCCAATCGTCGCCATACACTCGATGAACACCCGGCGCACCTCGCCCGATGGCATACGCAGTGTGGCGTAGTTCCCTTCTTTCGCCATCAACTGAGCCGCTGCCCCGGCGCTCCGCACCATCACGCCGCCGCGTCCTTTTTCGAGCTCGATGTTGTGCACCTGCGTCCCAAGCGGTATCTGGCGCAGCGGCAAGGCGTTGCCGACGCGGATATCGGCGGCAGGCCCGCTCATGACCGTATCGCCGACGTTCAAGCCGAGCGGCGCGAGGATGTAGCGTTTCTCGCCATCGACATAATGAAGCAGCGCGATACGCGCAGATCGGTTCGGATCGTACTCAATCGCCGCCACTTTTGCCGGAATACCGACCTTATCGCGCTTGAAGTCGATCTTGCGATAATGGCGCTTATGACCGCCGCCGCGATGACGCACCGTAATGCGCCCATAGACATTGCGCCCGGCTTTCTTCCGCAGCGGCTCGAGCAATGATCGCTCCGGCTCCTTCTTGGTAATCTCCTCAAAGGTCGAGACCGACATATTGCGGCGACCTGCCGAGGTTGGTTTGTATTTTCTCACAGGCATCGATCAGGCTCCCTCAAACAGGTCGATGCGATCACCTTCAGCCAGGGTGACGATCGCCTTTTTCCAATCGGGCGTATAGCCGTACTGCCGTCCCCGGCGGCGCAGTTTCCCGCGCACATTCATGGTATGAACGGCAGTGACACGCACGCTGAAAATCTCTTCGATCGCGCGTTTGATCTGTTGTTTGGTGGCGTTGCGATCAACCTCAAACGAATACTTGTTGAACCGCATCAGGTTGGTATTCTTCTCCGTGATCAGCGGTCGTATGATGATCTGATGCGCATTCATCACGCCCCCTCCTCGCTGACGTCCGCCGCAACAGCGTGTGCTGGCTTGTCGAGATACCCCTGAGCGACATCGACGGCGGCTTTCAACATGACCACATGGTCGTGAGTGAGCAGGTCGATGACATTCAGGTAATGCGCCAAAAGGGTTTTGACGTTCGGCAGATTATTCGCCGAGCGACGCACATGCTCATCCTTCCGGTCCAAGACGATCAGCGTCTTGCCGGTCAGATTCAGCGCATTGAGCACCGCAATCATATCTTTGGTGCGCGGCTGCTCGAACGTCAATCGATCCAGAAAGAGAATTGCGCCGTCGCGGTGCCGTGCCGAAAGCGCCGAGCGGACTGCCAGGCGTCGCATCTTGCGCGGCATGTCCTTCGTATAAGAGCGCGGGTGGGGACCATGCGCAATGCCGCCGCCTTTGCGGTGCGGCGCGCGAATCGACCCCTGGCGCGCGCGACCGGTGCCTTTCTGGCGGTAGAGTTTGCGCGTGCTTCCCTCAACTTCGCCGCGACCGAGCGTATTGTGTGTGCCGAGACGCGCATTGGCGCGTTGACGTTCCATCGCCTGGTGCATCACCGGCACATTCGGCTCAATCCCGAACACATAATCCGATATCTGGATAACGCCGACTTCCTCGCCGGACTGGTTGTACAACTTGGCTTCCATGACACTTCCTCAAAGTATCTGCGCTGTGCGGATGCGATCAGAGCCAGCGCTCCTACGAGCCCTTAATTGCCCGGCGAACCATCACCAATCCGTTGTTGGCGCCCGGGACCGAGCCGCGCACGAGCAGCAGATTGCGCTCTGGAACGACATCGACAACGGTCAGGTTTTGCACGGTCACCCGTTGATTGCCCATCCGCCCGGCCATCCGCGTATTCTTCCACAGGTGACCCGGATCGGTGCCGGCGCCGATCGAACCCGGCGCGCGCAGGCGGTCGCTCTGACCATGCGTGCGTGGACCGCCGCCGAAGCCATGGCGTTTCACCACACCCTGGAACCCGCGACCTTTTGACGTGCCAATGACGTCGACCCGCTGACCTGGCGCGAACATCTCGACGGTCAATACATCACCGACCTTATGATCGGCAATATTGTCGGTACGGAACTCGCGCAGGTGGCGCAACAGCTTCCCCGCGCCGCGCAGATGCCCCTGCTCAGGTTTTGTCAGGCTTTTCGCCCGAACCTCCTGGTACCCGATCTGGACGGCTTCGTACCCATCCCGCTCTTTTGTGCGGATTTGCGTGACGACGCAGGGACCCACTTCAATAATGGTCACCGGAATGACCTGACCGGTTGGGTCGAAAACCTGGGTCATGCCGATCTTGCGCCCAAGCAATCCTTCGATCACAATTGCACCTCCGCAGCATGCGTGTGCTCATCCACCGCAGCGGCTGCTTTTCCTCAGAATTACAGCTTGATCTCGATATCGACACCCGCCGGCAGATTGAGTTTCATCAACGCATTGATCGTCTGCTGGCTTGGATCGAGCACATCGATCAAGCGCTTATGAGTGCGAATCTCAAACTGTTCCTGCGAGTCTTTGTCAATAAATGGCGAACGAATGACGCTATACTTTTCGATTTTGGTCGGCAACGGCACCGGACCTGCAACCAGCGCCCCGGTGCGTTCCGCAGCCTCAACGATCTGTCGCGCCGATTGATCGAGAATCTTATGGTCGTATGCCTTGAGTCGGATGCGAACCTTTTGTTTCGCCATATGCGCCTCGTTTAGGGGGTAGGGGTCAGGGTTTGGGTTCCTGGCTGGCGGGTGACGCCACCCATCGCGCAGAACCCGGAACCCGAAACCCGGAACTAATCGACAATCGCCGAGACGACGCCAGCGCCGACGGTGCGTCCGCCTTCGCGGATGGCGAAGCGCAACCCTTCCTCAATCGCCACCGGCACGATCAACTCCACCAGCATCTCGATGTTATCGCCCGGCATCACCATCTCCACCCCCGCCGGCAGGCTGATCGCCCCCGTCACGTCCGTCGTCCGAATGTAGAACTGCGGTCGGTACCCCGGAAAGAACGGCGTATGCCGCCCCCCTTCCTCCTTCTTCAGCACATACACATTCGCTTTGAACTTCGCGTGCGGCTTGATCGACCCCGGCGCCGCCAGCACCTGCCCGCGCTCCACTTCCGTCCGCTCGATGCCGCGCAGCAGCACCCCCACGTTATCCCCCGCGATCCCTTCGTCGAGCGTCTTCTGGAACATCTCCACCCCGGTCACCACCGTCTTCTTCGGCGCCTCGTGGCTCATCCCGACAATCTCGACCGTATCCCCCATCTTCACCTTGCCGCGCTCGATTCGCCCCGTCACCACCGTCCCGCGCCCCTTGATGCCGAACACATCTTCAATCGGCATCAGGAACGGCTTATCGACTTCGCGCACCGGCGTCGGGATGTACTCGTCCACCGCATTCATCAGGTCGAGAATGCACTGATACTCCGGCGCGTTGATGTCGGTCGACGTGCTCGACAGCGCCGCGAGCGCGCTGCCGCGAATAATCGGAATCTCGTCGCCGGGGAAGCCGTGATTGCTGAGCAATTCGCGCAGTTCGAGTTCGACGAGTTCGAGCAGTTCCTCATCGTCCATCATATCGACCTTATTGAGGAACACGACCATCGCCGGCACCTGCACCTGGCGCGCCAGCAGCACGTGCTCGCGCGTCTGCGGCATCGGACCGTCCGGCGCCGAGACGACCAGGATGGCGCCGTCCATCTGGGCCGCGCCGGTGATCATATTCTTGATATAGTCGGCGTGCCCCGGACAATCGACGTGCGCATAGTGGCGCTTGGCGGTCTGATACTCGACGTGGCGAATGGCGATGGTGATGCCGCGCGCGCGCTCTTCAGGCGCGTTATCGATCTGGTCGTAGGAGACGAACTGCGCCGCGCCTTGCAGGGCGAGCACCTTGGTGATCGCGGCGGTCAGCGTCGTTTTGCCGTGGTCCACGTGGCCGATGGTGCCGACGTTGACGTGTGGCTTGGTGCGCTCAAACTTCTGCTTTGCCATGGGTGTGACTACTCCTTGCAGAGTGCTTACAAATCGATACCCTGAACGACAGGACGGACTAGCCGCGCCGTTTTTCGATGATCTCCTTTGCCAGAGCATCCGGCAGCGGTTGGTAATAAGCGAACTCCATCGACGACGTAGCGCGCCCCTGCGTTGCCGATCGCAGGTCGGTCGTATAGCCGAACATGGACGCCAGCGGGACGTATGCCCGAATAACCTGCGCATTGCCGCGCGCCTCCATGCCCTCGACGTGACCGCGGCGCGAGTTGATATCGCCAAGAACGGCGCCGAGAAAATCTTCCGGCGTCACAATTTCGACCTTCATTACCGGTTCGAGCAGGATCGGACGTCCTTTACGCACCGCTTCCTTCAGCCCCATCGAGGCGGCGATCTTGAATGCCATTTCTGATGAGTCAACCTCGTGGTACGAGCCATCGTAGAGCGTGACTTTGATATCGACGACCGGGTAGCCGGCGATCACGCCGCTTGCCATCGCTTCCTTGACGCCTGCCTCGACCGCCGGGATATACTCGCGTGGGATGACGCCGCCGACGATACCGTTGACGAACTCGAACCCCTTCCCTCGTTCGAGCGGTTCGACCTGCAACTTAACGTGGCCATACTGACCTTTGCCGCCGCTCTGCCGCACGAACTTACTGTCCACATCCGCCGGAACCGTGATCGACTCGCGATACGCCACCTGCGGCTTGCCCTGGTTGGCTTCGACCTTATACTCGCGGCGCATGCGGTCGACAATCACCTCAAGGTGAAGCTCACCCATGCCGGCGATGATCGTCTGTCCGGTCTCCGGGTCGGTGAAGACACGGAATGTCGGGTCTTCCTCCGCCAGTTTGCCGAGCGCGACCGCCAGTTTATCCTGATCGGCCTTTGTCTTGGGTTCGATCGCCAGTTGAATGACCGGCTCCGGGAAACGGATGCTTTCCAGCACAATCGGATCATTCGGGTCGCAGATCGTATCGCCGGTATAGCTTTGCTTGGGTCCGACCATCGCAGCGATATCGCCGGCGTAGACCTCCTTGATCTCCTCGCGATGGTTGGCATGCATTTGGAGCAGGCGCCCGATACGTTCACGCTGATTGCGCGTCGAATTGAGCACGTAGGAGCCGGTCTCCAACTTGCCGGAATAGACCCGGAAGTACGCAAGTTTCCCGACGAACGGGTCGGAGACGATCTTGAACACCAGACCGGTAAACGGCGCGTCTTCCGATGTCGGGCGCGTGATCATCTCAACGCCATCGTCGCCGGCAATCTGACCTGGGCGCGTCCCGCGCACCGGCGGAATATCGACCGGCGACGGCAAATAGTAGACAACCGCATCGAGCAGGCGCTGCACCCCTTTGTTGCGCAGGGCAGCGCCACACAGCACCGGCACCAGTTTGCCCTGGATCGTCGCCTTGCGCAATGCCCGGCGCAGTTCTTCGACGCTGAGTTCTTCGCCCTCGAGATAGAGGAGCGTCAACTCATCATCGGTTTCAGCGATTGCTTCGATCATCTCATTGCGCAGGCGTTCCACCTCGTCGGCGACATCTGCCGGGATCGCCTCCAGTTCCTCGCGTTTGCCCTGATCATCGACGTAGATGACCGCCTTGTTGGTGATCAAGTCTACGATGCCGCGAAAGCGATCCTCTGCGCCAATCGGGAACTGAACCGGCACCGGTTTTGCGCCAAGGCGCTCTCGAATCATGTCCACCGTGCGCATAAAGTTGGCGCCGATCCGGTCCATCTTGTTGACGAAGCAGATCCGCGGCACGTGGTACTTATCCGCCTGCCGCCACACCGTCTCCGATTGCGGCTCGACCCCGGCGACGGCATCGAACACCACCACGCCGCCATCGAGCACGCGCAGCGACCGCTCGACCTCCGCCGTAAAGTCGACGTGACCAGGTGTGTCGATGATATTGATGCGATACGGCGTTCCTTCGACCGTCCACTCAGCAGTAGTGGCAGCAGCGGTGATCGTAATGCCGCGCTCACGCTCCTGTTCCATCCAGTCCATCACTGCGGTGCCTTCATGCACCTCGCCAAGTTTGTACGTTCGACCGGTATAGAACAGAATGCGTTCGGTCGTCGTCGTCTTCCCCGCATCGATATGGGCAATGATACCAATATTTCGTATCCGCTCTAATGGCACTTCACGAGGCATGAGATACTCTCCCCCTCTTCTGCGCTATATGTCCTGATCAATCCGCACCTGGTCGCCGGAGACCGTATGGCGCTCACCGCCATCGTGAGACCGTTTCAGAACCGTCCGTAGTGTGAAAAGGCGCGATTGGCTTCCGCCATGCGCTGCACATCCTCTTTCCGTTTGATCGTTGCGCCTGTATTGTTGTACGCATCGATCAACTCAGCAGCCAGGCGCTCATACATCGGTTTGCCCGAACGCGCACGCGCCGACATGAGCAGCCAGCGCATCGCCAGCGACTGCCGACGGTCGCTCTTGACCTCGACCGGCACCTGATACGTGGCGCCGCCAACGCGCCGCGGCTTAACTTCGATCACCGGACCGGCGTTGCGTATGGCAGTCTCGAAGATTTCCATCGCGGGCTTCTTCAAGCGCTCAGCCGCCAAGTCGAACGCCTGATAGACGATCTTCTCGGCGATGCTCTTTTTGCCGCGCTGCATAACTTTATTAATAAACTGCTGCACCAGCACGCTGTTGTAGCGTGGGTCTGGCGGTGGGATACGCCGTTCAATCGTGCCTCGACGGGGCATAGGCTACCTCATCACACAGTTGCAGCCAGCGACAGCCGCCGTGCTGCATCGTGAACCCTTACTTCTTCTTTGCCGGAACCGCACTGGCTTTCTTCGTACCGTACTTCGAACGACCCTGCTTCCGGTTCGCAACCCCCTGCGCGTCGAGCGTGCCGCGCACGATGTGGTAGCGCACGCCGGGCAAGTCCTTCACGCGCCCGCCACGGATCAATACCACAGAGTGTTCTTGCAGGTTGTGCCCTTCGCCTGGGATGTAGGCCGTGACTTCCATGCCATTCGAAAGCCGGACGCGCGCGATCTTGCGCAGCGCCGAGTTGGGCTTTTTGGGCGTCATCGTCCTGACTTGCGTGCAGACGCCGCGTTTGAACGGCGACCCTTTGCCGCGCGTCAGTTTGCCCTTCAACACATTCAGGCTGAATCGTAACGCTGGCGCCTTGACTTTCTTTGTGACCCGCTTGCGCGGCTTTCGAACCAACTGGTTGATTGTCGGCATGCTGCTCCTGTCCTCCCCATTGTGCGCGACGCGCGCGCGTCTGCCACGGTTGATCAGTCGCTTTGCAAAAAAATAATGTTACCCTTCACTGGTCGCAGCGACAGCTACGCCTTAGTTTGGGTCCAGAACGCAGACAATAAAATATCTGTGCGTTTTCTGCACAGCGGTAGAGAAGTATAGCACACGAACGAGCGTCTGTCAAACCCTCTGTCGAGTCGATAGAGTCTGGTATACTACTGCCGGAAACTCAACGATGAGCGGATGGTAACAGATGCACGCAGCGTCTGGCGTGACAGGGAGGGCGTCATGCGGGAACTTATTATCATCGGCGGCGGTGCAGCGGCGCTTTCTGCCGGGATGTATGCGCTGGGCAAGCAGATCGATTTCGTGATGATCTATGAATCGTTGGGCGGCAAAGCCGGTTGGCGGCAGAGCCTGGTTGGGCAGGAGGAGGTCGAATATCTGGCGGGCGAAGAAGCAGTCCGTATCTTCGAGCGCAAGATCGCCATGCAGTCGGATCGCGCGATCCGTGATACCGTCACGGCGGTGCATCGCGCAGACCAGGGGTTTCGCGTCGAGACGCGCAACCACGGCGCTCTCGATGCGCTTGCCGTGATTGTTGCCACCGGCGCGACGCCGGTGCGCCTCAAAGCGCCGGGCGCCCAGGAGTTGCTCGGTCAGGGGCTGGGCTACTCGGTCACCACCCATGCGCACCTGCTGGCGGGGAAGACGGCGGCGGTCGTGGGGGCGACGCATCGGGCGCTGCGCGGGGTGGCCGAACTGGCGCGCACGGCCGAAAAGGTCTACCTGATCGTCCCTGAACTGCACGATGTCTCACTGCCGATGATGCATGCCGTCAGCCAGCGCCCGAATGTGGAAATCCTGGCAGGGTACACCGTCGATGAAGTCGTCGGCCCGATGAATGTCGAGGAGATTGTTGTCTCGCGCGCGGGAGAACAGCGTCGGATCGCCGTCGATGCGGCGTTCGTCGATCTGGGGTTGCGCCCGTGCAGTGAGATCGTGCAGCACCTGGTGCGCACCGATCAGGACGGCTTCATCTGGGTCGATGAGCGCATGGCGACGACGGTTCCGGGTGTTTTCGCCGCCGGCGATGTGACGACGGCGTTTGGTGAACAGGTGCTGATCGCCATCGGCGATGGAGCGCGCGCGGCGCTCAGCGCCTACGACTATCTGCTTATGCGAATGCCGGTTGCGCGGTAATGCGGTGCAACTTCAGGCGGCGGCGGTTCGTCATATCGACGAAGACCCAGGGGCGCGGGGCGCAGCGCGAGATAATGCGCGTATGCGTCTGAATGGAATGAGCGCCCCTGTATGATTCGGTTCGTAGCGCGAAGGAGGGACGATATGAGCGAGCAGATGCCAAATACCGGTCAGCCAGAGCCGCAAAAAGAAACGCCGGACCTGACAACCGAACTGCGTGAGATGGGGCAGCAATTGGAGGCGTTGTTCCGCGCGTTCATCGAGAGTGAGCGCGCGAAGCAGATGCAGGCGACGGTCGCAAAGAGCGTGCAGGATCTGGCGGCCGCCGTGCGTCAGACGGCAGAGAAAATCCAGAGCGATCCGCGCTTCCAGCAGGTTGAGGACCGTGGTCGTCAGGCGCTCGAACGCGCTCGTGAGAGCCAGGTGTTCCACGACGTGCAGGAGGCGTTGGTGAACGGTCTGGAGCAGATCAACGCTCAGTTGCACAAACTGGTCGAGAAACTCGAAACCGAGCGCGCCGCTGCTGCACAGACCGGTCAGGGGGACGAAGCGAACCCGCCGGTTGAACACGTGCCGCTCGAAGCGCCGGCCACCGGGGAGACGAAGAAACTGGATGCGTAGGACTGTTGGAGGGTGTCCACAAAGGACACGAAGGGACACGAAGCGAGGCGTGCTGGTTTTTGATCTTCGTGTCTCTTCGTGACCTTCGTGGATGAAGAGGGTTTGCCTGGTGTTCGGATTGCTGATATAATGCAAGTGGGGAACGCCCCCATAGTCTAGCGGCCCAGGACGTCACCCTTTCAAGGTGAAGATCGCGGGTTCGAATCCCGCTGGGGGTACCAGAAACCGCCCGATGACTATCTCATCGGGCGATTGTGTTTAAACAATCTGGCGAATGAATTCGCGCCTGTGGTTCTCCAGCCGCCACCTGCCTCGTGGTTGGGGAGGCGTCGGTCTGCGCCGATGCCCGGCGCGCACGCGCCCTGAGGCGCGGTTTATGAACAAATAATCCGGGAAGCCTGTGCCGCCAGGTCGCACGATCTTTGATCTACGGGTTGATGAGGATTAAGTGATCCGGTACACCCGTGCCGCTGCGCCGCACATGCTATGATCGACGGCCTAATGAAGATTAAGAGTTGAATCCGGTAAACCCAGGCTGCCAGATTGCGCGTTCTGTGAGCTGCGGGCTAACGCCCTTGCGCAGGACAGAGAAGCCCCGCAGGGGCGTTCACGAACTCAGCAAGGGCTTCAGCCCGCTGCGCCGCTCTGCCGAATCGCTCATTCTGTGAGCTGCGGGCTAACGCCCTCGCTCAGGACCTGGAAGCCCCGCAGGGGCGTTCACGAACTCAGCAAGGGCTTCAGCCCGCAGTGCCGCTCTGCCGAATCGCTCATTCTGTGAGCTGCGGGCTAACGCCCTTGCGCAGGACATGGAAGCCCCGCAGGGGCGTTCACGAACTCAGCAAGGGCTTCAGCCCGCTGCGCCGCTCTGCCGAATCGCTCATTCTGTGAGCTGCGGGCTAACGCCCTTGCGCAGGACAGAGAAGCCCCGCAGGGGCGTTCACGAACTCAGCGCGGGCTTCAGCCCGCAGTGCCGCTCTGCCGAATCGCTCATTCTGTGAGCTGCGGGCTAACGCCCTTGCGCAGGACATGGAAGCCCCGCAGGGGCTTGGGTGATCTCAGTCGGGGCTTCAGCTCGACCCGTGCTGTTGAGCCGCACGTTTTCTGAGCTACGGGCTAAAGCCCTCGCTCAGGACCTGGAAGCCCCGCAGGGGCGTTCACGAACTCAGCAAGGGCTTCAGCCCGCTGCGCCGCTCTGCCGAATCGCTCATTCTGTGAGCTGCGGGCTAACGCCCTTGCGCAGGACAGAGAAGCCCCGCAGGGGCTTGGGTGATCTCAGTCGGGGCTTCAGCTCGACCCGTGCTGTTGAGCCGCACGTTTTCTGAGCTACGGGCTAAAGCCCTCGCTCAGGACCTGGAAGCCCCGCAGGGGCGTTCACGAACTCAGCAAGGGCTTCAGCCCGCTGCGCCGCTCTGCCGAATCGCTCATTCTGTGAGCTGCGGGCTAACGCCCTTGCGCAGGACCTGGAAGCCCCGCAGGGGCGTTCACGAACTCAGCAAGGGCTTCAGCCCGCTGCGCCGCTCTGCCGAATCGCTCATTCTGTGAGCTGCGGGCTAACGCCCTCGCTCAGGACCTGGAAGCCCCGCAGGGGCTTTCACGAACTCAGCAAGGGCTTCAGCCCGCAGTGCCGCTCTGCCGAATCGCTCATTCTGTGAGCTACGGGCTAACGCCCTTGCGCAGGACCTGGAAGCCCCGCAGGGGCGTTCACGAACTCAGCAAGGGCTTCAGCCCGCTGCGCCGCTCTGCCGAATCGCTCATTCTGTGAGCTGCGGGCTAACGCCCTCGCTCAGGACCTGGAAGCCCCGCAGGGGCGTTCACGAACTCAGCAAGGGCTTCAGCCCGCTGCGCCGCTCTGCCGAATCGCTCATTCTGTGAGCTGCGGGCTAACGCCCTTGCTCAGGACATGGAAGCCCCGCAGGGGCTTGGGTGATCTCAGTCGGGGCTTCAGCTCGACCCGTGCTGTTGAGCCGCACGTTTTCTGAGCTACGGGCTAAAGCCCTCGCTCAGGACCTGGAAGCCCCGCAGGGGCGTTCACGAACTCAGCAAGGGCTTCAGCCCGCTGCGCCGCTCTGCCGAATCGCTCATTCTGTGAGCTGCGGGCTAACGCCCTTGCGCAGGACATGGAAGCCCCGCAGGGGCTTGGGTGATCTCAGTCGGGGCTTCAGCTCGACCCGTGCTGTTGAGCCGCACGTTTTCTGAGCTACGGGCTAAAGCCCTCGCTCAGGACCTGGAAGCCCCGCAGGGGCGTTCACGAACTCAGCAAGGGCTTCAGCCCGCTGCGCCGCTCTGCCGAATCGCTCATTCTGTGAGCTGCGGGCTAACGCCCTCGCTCAGGACCTGGAAGCCCCGCAGGGGCGTTCACGAACTCAGCGCGGGCTTCAGCCCGCTGCGCCGCTCTGCCGAATCGCTCATTCTGTGAGCTGCGGGCTAACGCCCTCGCTCAGGACCTGGAAGCCCCGCAGGGGCGTTCACGAACTCAGCAAGGGCTTCAGCCCGCTGCGCCGCTCTGCCGAATCGCTCATTCTGTGAGCTGCGGGCTAACGCCCTCGCTCAGGACCTGGAAGCCCCGCAGGGGCGTTCACGAACTCAGCAAGGGCTTCAGCCCGCTGCGCCGCTCTGCCGAATCGCTCATTCTGTGAGCTGCGGGCTAAAGCCCTTGCTCAGGACATGGAAGCCCCGCAGGGGCGTTCACGAACTCAGCGAGGGCTTCAGCCCGCAGTATCTAGAAGCCCGAGTGATTGTCTTAATCTTCGATGATGCATGAAGTGTAACCTGAACCGGCAGGGCTGCGTTAGGATAGATTGAGGAGCAATCCTGTCCGATCGTCTCTGGATTTTCGGTCTGATGAACCGGAGGGAAGCGGCATGCAGCGTCTCAATAGCGAAATCTTCGAATCCTTCGAGACACTGTACAACTGTGTGAACAAGTCTTTTGAGGAGATGCGTCGTGAAGGGGAGGAAAAACTGCGTCAACCGGCGACATCGATACGATGGCATTTCTTCCTGGTGTTGTCGTGTGTGTTTATTGCCTGGTTCCTCGATCCGGGTCGGCGTATTATTATTTCGATAACAAGGATACTAACGGGTAGAGAAATAGATTCGGGCATTTTTTATATTTTTTTATAGTTCTGGGTTTTGGAGTGTGGTCTCTCACTATTTCACTTATTAGTAGGGTGGTTTTTCGGAAAGCCAGACCTGGCTTGTTATTACTCTATAGTGTTTTTGTTTTTCCTGCTTTGCCCCGGCTGGTATCTTTACTTACGAGAAGCGTAGATATTCGTTCTGAGTTGATAGTGTATGTATATTGGTGTACTATTTCTTTGGCCTTCTGGATGCTACTGTTCGGTTTGATGTGGACGGTCAGTGGGGGTATACCGCATATTCTGTTCATGCTGCTCTCATCGGTCAGCAAAGGGGGAGATAGTGCCCTTATTCCGGGGTATATCGCCATGGTTCAACGCGCTGCTCGCGTCGTTGCGGAAAAAAAGGTATGTACCAACCTGAAGGCGCATGATTGGCAGCAGATTGAGACCATTGTCCGCTGGAAATTCGACAGTATCAATGGAAGGTTGCAGGCTTTTTCGCTGGGTGTGGGCGCTCTGGGTCTTTCTGGCATTCTGGCGTTACTATTCTCGCAGGAAGAAATCCGCTCATGGTTCAGACAGTTTCAGGAGTTTATAAATATGTTAGGAGTAGGCGTCATCGTTGAAGATGATGTTTCTATCTTCTTCGTACTGGGCATGGTGGGAATTGCCTTTTTGCTTGCAGCGATCTATTTTGCGCGCTCGTACATCGAACTGCGCGTATTGGAGGCGATGGGGATCATTTGCTCGCTGGCTGCCAGTGGGTTTGGCGTCCAGCAGCATAGCGAGCAGGCGGAGGAATCGGCGCCTCTGACCGCGCCGCCGGATACGACCTCTGCGACAGCGGTCCCGATGCCGTCCGCTGCTCCGGGAAGCGAGGCGTCTGGCAGCGCTGTCTCGTCTATGAATATGACGGGTGCGTCTGTACGTTCGTCAGGCGAGCCGTTCAACGCTGCTCCGTCTTCCGGTGAGACCCTCGCTCCAGCCGAGGCGTCGCCGCTATGTGCCGCTCCTGCGAGCGGAGCGCCTGATGTGGCTCAATTCCCAGAAGATTCGTCCTCTGGCATCACCGATGCTCCTGCTTCGTCCGATACGCTCAATCATCCATCCGCTCATCCTGATCATCGCTCTTGAGGCTATTATGTGCTACCATCTGGATGCCACCTCTGAACTTCGATCAAAGCCATCGCCGTATGCAGCAGTCTGCTGTAGATAGAGTTCTCGATGTGCGCCTGATGCCAGTGTCGGTACGTGCCATCTTTCAGGTGTTCGTCGATTGCTCTGGCTTCCTGGAGCAGCACCCACAGGTTGTGGGTTGCGCGATGGCAGAAGCCGTCAATGCCGTTGGCGGTCAAACCGGCGATGCCAAACCGCTGGCACGCCGGGCACCGGCATTGTTCGAGCATCCGCCACTCGGCGGCATCAGGCTCACGACCGCGCCAGCTGCCCATGCGCGCCACGACTCGATCCCCGCGTCCTGGAAGCTGGACGATGCCGCGCGCAGCGCGATTGCGCCATCCTGACGAGTCGACCGAGTCGATCTGGAACAGCGCCGCCAGATGCAGGGTCGCGGTGCCGCCGATGCCGAATACGTGGATCTGTTTATCCGCCATCACCCGGCGCACCTGAAGGAGGCCCCGCAGCACATCGAGGTACGGCATCGCCTTCGGCGCGCGGAGCAGATTTGGCACGATACCGCCAAGAGCGACCTGTTTTTTGTGAGCCAGTAGTTCGTGGTGCATAAATGCCCGGAGCTAGAAGAGGGATTGCTTTGGAGAAGGATTTAGAAGACCTATATTACTAAGTCAAACGGCAAATCGCTTATATCACGCAGGCGCTTGCCTTGAATTAGCGTCCTTAGCATATCCCCCTGATCTTCGTTCTTCAGTTCTGCAATCGATTCCTCCAATTCCGGCAAAGCGATATGGTAGACGCAATCCAGATCACCTGTACCTAGCGCAAGCGATGCAATACGTGTCGGAAGGGGTTCGGCAGTGACTGCTGCGATATGAGGGGTATGACCCTTTCGATTTCTGATCAGGTTCAATGCTTCTGTGCGTGTGTTCTGACTTCTGTCACTTCTAATTGTCCACTTGCAGGAAATGCTCGCATGCAGAGTGGGTCTCGAACTCTGTCCTCGTTGTAGAAGAGGTGAATATTGCACTACCTTATCTTCGGGGTCAAGAATTGGTTCATGGCGGTTAATTTCTTGATATGATGCAGGATGTATTCCGATAACAATATCAGGCTTTATAATATAGTCCACGCCCACTATAGATGCTAGTTCCTTATTATCTTTAGATATTCGTTCTAATTTGGCAAGATGCGCGTACTGATCGAATTCAGTAATAGGATGCGTAGAATAAATCCATTCAGCTGGTCTCAAATGGTTGATCAAACTTAAGGTCTCCTTAATGAATGACCTTGTGATTTCTTCGAATCTTCTGCCAACCTCCTGTTCTGAAATTGCAGATGGACTATGATTACCACAATTTATTCTTTTATGTACTCCTATGGCAACATTTCTGCTTGTTTGACTGCTTGAGTCGGCAAAACTAGGGTATTGGCCTCCTTTATCGTTCTTAAGCCAAACAATCTTTTCACATATTTGCTTATGGTATTTGCTGCGTAGTTCAGAAATCTTCATCGGATTCTTAGTCGATAGGTGGTTTATAGAAACCAATAACAAACTCTTTGTGCATTCGTCGTTGTATTTGAGACTTCATGTCAACTTGATTTCCGACAGGCATCATTCGGCGATTCCTATCCAGACGGCGTACACCAATCCTAGGAACAAAAAATCCGAGCGACTCTCCGATTTCGCTCAGGCAAACATCGATTTCCACATCTTGACCTCTCAGTTTCGATTCACCCACGACGACGATAGCAACCCGTCCTTTTTTTAAGACACGAAACATCTCTCGCAAGATGGCTTTCATTTCAGAGTAGTACCTGCGAAGCACCAGGCTCTTGCGAGGATCTCTTCGGGCTAGGCTATCAATAATGCTTGAGGTGTAACCTGGAAGACTTTCAAAGCCATGCCCTTCTAAGGCATCTCCACCTATGTATCTTTTCCTTCTTTCGCTGAGTTCTCGTATAGCATAGCCAAGCCACACGAGTGAAAACTTATGAGCGCGCATATAATCAATCGCGTGAGAAGCATAAGGAGGAGATGTGATGATAATGTCAACACACTCGTCATTGAGCAGTAAACTTTTTGCATTACACATTGATATATCAGGCTGCATTCTCGCGTTTTCCCAGTTTGGAAGGCATCTCATGCTCAACTGGTCACTATTCAAACCATTCTCGGACATGTTCTTCAGGCTCTGCATGCACTTCTTTTCAAACTCTTCGAAAGGGGAGCGGATTTTCTTAGATAACTTTCTTCTTTCACTTCTTTTTGAGGTGTCCATCTCTAAGGGACAACCATTCCAATCAATAGCTCTGTCAACCCTATGTGGTCGAGTATGAGCAAGATCGAGCGCAAGTGAAACACCGCCAGATTTTGTGATGATAATTGACGAGAGGATGACGTTAAAGAAATTCCTTAGATTTTCATCGTTGATTCTATTTATTTCGACGACAAGAGCTGTTAGAGCGAGTTGAACTTCTCGAGAAAACCAGTAATCAACAAATTCTCTCGTTTCTTCGTCCCACATCCGATCTATTTCATTATATAGTACTCTTTTTTGGGAGAAAAACGACTCTCTTGCATTGCTAATGATTTCTCTGCTCCATATTACGGCATCATGATGACTGATGGGCGAAACCTTCGCTTTTGCCAACATAACAGCCAGAGGGTCGATATCGAAGCCAATGCCTCGTCTACCTAGCAGAAATGCCTCGAGCACGGTGGTGCCCGAACCCATCATTGGGTCTAGAACCGTTTCACCAGGAAGGGTCAGCGCTTGAATGAACTTCCGGGGTAACTGCGGCGGAAACTTGGCTGGAAAAGAGTGGATGTTGTGTGATGCGTATCCGCTGTCCTGATCGTGAAAATCAAGATCCTCTTCCAGTAAACGACACAGCCTGTCAATATAGACCTGGTTTTCAAGATCAAGAGAGGGGGTCATAGCGGCGTAGAACCATATAAGGTTATGCAATAGCCTTTACCCTTTCCTCAAGTTCGCTTCTTGAGCAGGGTTCCTATCATTATATCATACAACGGCGGGCGTCAAACATCCTGCCTGTGCGACAAACCGTCCTATGAAACGTCTGATGCTAACTCACGTTCAAAGATGCAATGCTGAGGTGTAGGAAATCCGTTGTGGATGTCAACCGCCGATCATTGCATCCAAACAAAAGATACCACATTTATCACCGACGGCACGTTCGTCTTACCCTTCCTCCTCGATCCACGCGAGCGCATAGGTTGCCCCGTCGTACACAACACAACTGACATGCGGGTGCAGCGCTCGATCATCGGACGCGCGACGGTAAACGGACCGTGCGTGCATAGTGTGCTCGATGAGAAGATAGTCTCCGCTTATGTGGACGGGTAGATGGTCAGGGTTGACCACCGTTTCGTCCCAGCCATGAACGTCGTCCATTGCAAGGCTCCTTTCCCTCGTTGATCCATCGGCGGGGCGGGTCTGCGACCCGCCCGTTGGGGCGGGTCGCAGACCCTCCTGTTCGTTGGGGCGGGTCGCAGACCCTCCCGTTCGTTGGGGCGGGTCGCAGACCCTCCCGTTCGTTGGGGCGGGTCGCAGACCCTCCCGTTCGTTGGGGCGGGTCGCAGACCCTCCCGTTCGTTGGGGCGGGTCGCAGACCCTCCCGTTCGTTGGGGCGGGTCGCAGACCCTCCCGTTCGTTGGGGCGGGTCTCAGACCCTCCCGTTCGTTGGGGCGGGTCGCAGACCCTCCCGTTCGTTGGGGCGGGTCTCAGACCCTCCCGTACAGGTTGGCTGAGACGGACCCCCCTACGGATGGTGTGCGGCGCCATTGCGTAGCGTGATCGGAATGTCTGTTGGTCTTTCGAGGCCGGTTTCGAGCAGGGTGTTGCTCACAATCGCCGTTGCACGGCGCTCGAAGATCATATTTGTGATCTCATCGACCAGTGCAGTCGCGCCGTTGTAGCCAACGATAGATCGACGATGGTAGCCAAAGCGATCTTCGACCGGGAAACCAACTCGCACCAGCGGGATGTTTTCCGCTTCGGCGATAAATTTGCCTTTCGAGTGTCCCATCAGCAGATCGACCGGTCGTTGCTTGATCCGCTTGTGCAGTTCGTGGAGATCACCCTTGAGAATGATCTCGCTCTCGACCTCCAGTTCCTCTGTCAGTTCGACCATCCGTTCTCCCCAGGAGCGGTTGTCGGCGGCGGTCAGGATGTGTGCCGGGATCATGCCCATTTCGGCGATCAGCCCGACTAGCCCCTCAAGCATATCGGGATCGCCGTAGAGCGCAACACGCAATCCTGTCGTGTACATATGCGTATCAACCAGTGCATCGAGCAGGCGCGCCCGTTCGACCCCTAGCGATTCGGGGATCGTGTGGTCGGTGATCTCAACCAGTGTGTTGACAAAGGCATCGGTGTTCCTCAAGCCGATGGGCATAGTCAGCACGTGAGCGGGGACGTTGTAGCGTCGCTCATAAATGTGCGCTGCTTCACCACCGATGTGGCGCTGGAGCGCGATAGTCGCCAGCGACTTCGAGGAGTTGCGCAGTTCCTCAACAGTCGTGCCTCCGCGCGGGAAGTGGGGGCGCGGATGGTAGTAGCCGCCGTCGAGGGTTTCCGAGTAATCGGTGATCCACAACCCGTGCAGCCCCATTTCACGCAGCATGTGCTTTAGTTCGCGGATGTCGCCGGGATTGACCCAGCCGGGAATAATGTTGATCTTGCCGTTGGTCTCGCCTTTCTTCTTGCGGCGATCCGGCAGATTGAGCGCGATCTCCTTGAGAAAATTGTCGAAGCCAGTCGTGTGGTTGCCGATGTACGAGGGGGTTTTGACCGACAGGATCGGGATGGTGACCTCCGGGCGCTTGTCCAGAAACTCGTCGATGATTCCGGGAATGTCGTCGCCGATCGTCTCGGAGAGACAGGTCGAACAGACCATAATCATCGTCGGATGGAATCGTTCCCAGATATTCTTGAGCGCCGCGAGCAGGTTTTGTTTGCCGCCATAGACCGTCGTCTTTTCGGTGAGCGAGGTGGTGGCGACTTCGACCGGTTCGCGGAAGTGGCGCGCCATCTGATGTCGCGGGTAGGTGGCGCATCCCTGTGAGCCGTGGTTGATGGTAATGGCGCCGTGAATGCCGTAATTGGCGAGCATTGCCCCGATTGGCGCGCAGGAACGGGTCGGGTTAATGGCGACAGCGCGATCCTGCATGGTGAGACAACTGGTCATGACTCCACCTCCTCAAAACCGTGCGCTGCGTGATGCGTAGCGGGCGCGGGGCGGGCGCGCTGATGCAGGATGTTCCAGACCGGCGCATGCAGCGCTTTATCGATGTCGCGCGCAAAGTTGACCATGCCTACGAAGCCGGCATAGGGTCCGGTATCGTAAGTATGCCCATTGACGAATGGCACGCCGAGTTTATACGCCAGGTACCGCTCCTTGTTGCCCGAGATGAACAGGTCGGGGCGACGTCGGTTCAGAATTTCTTCGATTTCGGGAACGTTGGGGTTGTCGATCACCAGCGCGCCTTCTGGGATCTGATTGAAAATCTTCTCGTAGTCGTCAGTATGCCCGAAGGTTGTGGCTGCCGTTTCGGTCTCCATGCCCAATTCGCGCAGGAGTTCGATCCAGTGCCAGACGCGCGGGCCTCCCTGATAGATGAAGACGCGCTTTCCATGCAATCGCTGGCGGTATGCGTCGATATAGGGTTGAATGCGGGTGACTTCGTGGGCAATCACCTCTTCGGCGCGCGTTTCAAGCCCAAAGAATGCGGCGGCGGCGCGCAACGCCTGCGCCATATTCCTGATGCCCCAAAGGGTGACGTTGATAGACGGTGTGCCATACTTCTCCTTCATCATATCGGCGATGTACGTGGCTGAACGCTGGCAATGCACGATGTTGAGCGCCGCCTTGTGCATGATCTTCAGGTCATCCACCGAGACATTCCCGGTAAAACGAGCGATGATCTGCAAGCCGAGCGCCTCGAAGAGATACTCGAAGGTGCGGATGTCATTCTTGATGTTGTAGTCGCCGATGATATTGATCGAACGGCTGAAATCACCCTCCGGCTCGATCGAACCGACCAGTTGGCGAAAGATCGTTTCGTTGCCAACGTGGTGTCCCATCGACTGGCTGACACCGCGAAACCCCTCGCACTCGAAGAACACGACTGGCTTGCCGATGATCGCTTCCGCTTGTTTGGCGACATCACGCCCGTCGTCGCCGATCAGTGCCGTGGAGCAGGTGTTGTAGACAAACACCGCCTTTGCGTCGGGAAATTCGGCGCTGGCTTCGATGATCGATTGCAGCAATTTCTTCTCGCCGCCGAAGACGATGTTTGTTTCGTTCATGTCGGAGACGAAGGTGTATTTCATGTGAAAATCGCTGTCGGCGAGGTGCGGACGGTAGCCCCACGAAAAGAATGCGCACCCGATCGGTCCGTGCGTCAGTTGAATAGCATCCTTTACCGGCCCGCCGACGACGCCGCGACAGCCGGCGTAGGTGCAACCACGCTCGGTCATATCACCGGGGGTGGTTGCAACATTGTTGGCGATGAAGCAGCCGGTTCCATCACCGCGCTGGCACTTCCCGTCCGGTCCTTTGAGCGCGATATGGATCGCTCGCTCAGGCAGGGTCTGATTGCACTTGAACTGCATGGGTGTGCTCCTTCCGCTGTGCCAAAAATCTGGGAATACAGACTCGTTCGCCCGTACCGCACCCCTCCTCGCCGGGAACGCCGATGGCATCGGCGCGGCATCGCTGGCAGTGGCGAAACTGTTCGATGACGGTCGCGCACTCGTCGCGCACCCGGTTGAGCAGTTCGGGTGAGGGTTCCGGCAGGTGCGCAAACTTCGCCAGGGGTATGAGCGGGATGATGTTCATGATGGAGGCGCCGTGATCTTTGACGACGCACGCGACGTCGATCAGGTGATGATCGTTGATACCGGGAATGAGCACTGAGTTCACCTTAACCACTATACCGCGCAGTGCCGCTTCGCGCAGTCCGATCAACTGATTGTGCAGGAGCAGTGTGCTTGCCTCGCGCCCGCGGTAGGTTTTGCCCCGATAGCGCACATGGGCGTATATCTGCTTGCCAATTGCCGGATCGACCGCATTGATCGTGATCGTCAGCGTGGTGATCCCGGCCCGCTCGATGGCGTCGATCTGATCCGGCAGCAGCAAGCCGTTGGTCGAGAGGCAGCGGATCAGGTGCGGAAACTCAGCGCGCGCGCGCTCGAACGTAGTGAGCGTCGCCTGATTTGCCAGCGCATCGCCTGGACCGGCCACGCCAAGGACGCGGAGGCGCAGGTCGTGGGCGATGGCGTGGCGGACGGTGTGGAGCGCCTCGTCGGGCGACATGACCCGCATGGTGACGCCGGGACGATTTTCGTTTGGGCATGCGTATTTGCGAATGCAATAGTTGCACTGGATGTTGCAACGGGGCGCCACCGGCACGTGGATGCGTCCGAAGCGGAAATGCGCTGCCCGGCTATAACACGGATGCGTGCTCAGATCAACCTTGGGAAAACAGACGCCCTGGCACGATCCGGCGGATGAAGCGTCCATTGAAGCCTCCATGACGCTGGCGCGCCGCTAATCGACAATGCCGTACTCGCGCATCAAATCTTCGAGTTCTTCCTGGGTGATAGGAGTTGGGATGGTAAACTCGTCGTTCTCATCGATCTTGCGCGCCAGTTCGCGGTACTCTTGCGCCTGCGGCAGATCGGGATCGTAGTCGATGACGGTTTTCTTGTTGATCTCGGCGCGCTGGACGTCTTTGCTGCGCGGGATGAAGTGGATCATCTTCGTGTTGAGACGACGCGCGAACTCCTTGACCAGCGCCTGTTCATTTTCGACCAGGCGCGAATTGCAGACGAGTCCGCCGAGGCGGGCATAGCCGCGTTCGGCGAACTTCTTAATGCCTTTGCAAATGTTGTTGGCCGCGAAGAGCGCCATGTACTCGCCGGAACAGACGATGTAGATCTCTTCGGCATACCCTTCGCGGATCGGCATCGCAAACCCGCCGCACACGACGTCGCCAAGGACATCGTAGAAGACATAATCAAGGTCGTCCTTATACGCGCCCAGAGTTTCGAGGGTTTGAATGGCGGTAATCACCCCGCGCCCACCGCAGCCAACGCCGGGTTCAGGTCCGCCCGATTCGACACATTTGACGCCGCCGTACCCCTGAACGACCACCTTTTCAAGTTGGACGCTTTCAGGACCGACATCGCGCAGGGTATCGAGCACCGATGGCTGGCGCACGCCGCGCAGCAGCAGGCGGGTGCAATCTGCCTTGGGGTCGCACCCGACGACCATCAACCGATACCCCATCGACGCGAGTGCGGCAGCAGTGTTCTGCTGTGTGGTGGACTTGCCGATTCCGCCCTTGCCGTAAAAAGCGACCTGCCGCATGGTTTTGCTCCTTTCCATCGAACACGCGCAGCATCGTGCGCGTGAGCGCAAACCGGACGGTTACGTGGGCGCGAACGAGGACTTTGCTGGGCGAGTGGCGGCGAAGGAACAGGTGTCGAGAGAAGGTTCACAGGCGCTCACGCCGCCACTGCGCAATCCTGGCGACAATCCAGGGCGCACAAAGTACTGGTCCGGCAGCATGAGCGGGAAGGGGACATATGCTATAATGCCACCGCATCGGCGCTCACGCCGCCGCTGCATCGATCCCCCGCCGGTGCCAGCGGCGTGGGGATCGCCTGTTACCTGAGCCGATCGGCTGGATGTCGGGCAGCAGGAGCGCCAGGATTGCAATTGCAGTGCCAGTGCAACCGCATCCCTCTTCCCAATTGAAGGCGCATCCCAAAACTCAGCCCGCTTGGCGAACGTTGCTCAGGCAGGTTGGCGCATCACTGCAAAGAAGCATCATTGAGGATCACGACATTGTGGCGTCGCAGGGATTGAGCGTGATAATGGTGTGTACGAGAGCCAGGACGCTCAACGCCACTGTTGGGTTCCATCAGCGAAGTTTGGAGAAAATATACCATTGATTGCCCACATTGGCAATACATTTTTGAGGCGTGATCGTTAACATTCGATAACCAATGCATGCTGATTGTCGGTTTTGAACATATACATTTGTGGTGTGAATGACGGTCATCCAGGGCGGGTGAAGAAGCAAAACACTTCGAGACACGGAAAACGCACCTCAATTCTGGAAACTCTACCCTGAGAGGAGCGCCGGGCGCGCCCCGGCGCTTGGTCAAGGCGTGTGCTATAATGCCCGGCGATCAGGTCAGAGTGCTCTATAGCATTGAGAAGCCGGATCAAAGAAGCGTGCGCCAATGACGACCCGTTTGACGATTCACGTGCTCTTCACGCTGGATTGTGAGAGCATTGCGATCCGCACTGCGAAGGAAGGACCACGCACCTGGGAGCAGAGTGCGCGCGCCATCGAAGGGTATGCCAATCGCTTGCTTCGCGCAGGGTATCCGCCGACGCTCTTTCTGGCGCCGCAGTGCGCCGTCGAGCACACACCGCTGCTGGAAGAACTCGCCGAACGCGGCGCCGAACTCGGATTGTATGTCAATCCGTTGCAGGCGGAGAGCGGATCGTATCGCAACTTCCTGGGTACGCTGTCGCCGGAAGCGCAGCGCCGCTTGATCGATGAGTCTGCTGAACGCTTTGCCGACGCCATTGGCGTTCGCCCGCGCTCATTTCGCCCTTGCAAGCATTCGGCAAGCGACGATACCTATCGCTTGCTCTATGAACTCGGTTTTCGTCAGGGGTCGATTGCGCAGCCCGGCTTTGTCCTTCCTCGCATCGGCGTGGATTGGGAGCACGTTTCGCACCATCCGCGCTACGTCGATAGCGCCAACCGTGAGCGCTCCGGCGAGTTGCCGTTGCTCGACGTGCCGGTGACAACCGATCCGGATCAGCGGCACATTACCAATCTGCCGTATGAGTTGCGGATCGATGCTGGAACCTTCGAGGCGCTGCACCAACCGGTGATCGACCGGGCAATCGAGCGGATGATCGAGGATGCGGCGTCGTTCTGTGCGCTCTGCTTTACGTCCGATAATCGCCCGGCATACGATAATGACGATGATAAACATAGTCGAACCCTGGAAGCCATCCTCGATTATCTCGAAGCACTCCGTGAGCGCTACGATCTGGTTCCGACCACGCTTGCCGGCGCTCACGACCGCTTCCGCGCCGCGCGGCACACGCTTCGCGCGGCGCAGGAATGAACAGGCGCTCCAATGATTCGTCAACTGACTCTTGCTCTGGCGTTTCCCTCCGTTATCTGGCGACGTTTGCTGAGCCATCTGGGGCTGGCGCTGGCGGTCTGGTCCGGCATGACGCTGGCGGTTGGCATGGTGGTCTGCATTCCGGTCTATGCCGAGGCGTCGGGGTATCGCATTCTGTTGGCGGCGCTCACCGAACGAGCCATCGCCGATCCGCTGCCGCCCTTCGCAATGGTCTACCGTTACGGCGGCGCATCCGACCCCTCGATTTCCTGGCAGCAATATCTGCTTGCGGATCAACTGGCGGGGCACCTGCCGGCTGCGGGGATCGACCTGCCGGCGCCACCGAGCGTTCGCTTCGCCGCCACGGAAAAACTGCGCGTCGGTTTTCCCGATGGCGCCGGTAGAGAAGTGCTCTTCGCCCGTATAGGGTTTCTCAGCGGCGTCGAACGGCACATTCAGATTGTCGATGGCGATCTGCCGCGACCGTTCACCGGCGATGGACTGCTCGACGTGCTGGTGTCGGAAACGACGGCGTCGAAGAATACGCTGCTGGTCGATGATGTGTATCTGGTGCAATCGACCGGTCGCGGAGCGCGTATCGAGGCCCCGGTGCGGATTGCCGGCATTTGGCGACCGGCGGATGCCGACGCGAGTTACTGGTTTCAGCCGCCATCGACGTATAGTGATGTGTTTCTTGTGCCGGAAGAGAGTTTCGTCCGGCTCGTCGATGTTCCCGATGCGCGCTTCGTCACCCTGACGGCGTGGTACACCGCAATCGATGGCAGCAGTGTGCGCAGTAGCGATGTCGAGCGGTTGCGAGAACGGATTGCGATGGCGACTGCCGATATTCAGCAGCGTCTCCCCGGCGCCGAACTGGTTCGCTCGCCGATGGATGCGCTGGAGCGGCATCGTGATCAGGTGCGGGTCTTGACGGTCACGCTGGCGCTGTTTGCCGTGCCGCTGCTGGTGGTGATCGGGTATTTTGCAGTGCAGGTCACCGAAATGACCGTTGCGCGCCAGCAACAGGAAATGGCGGTGCTGCGCAGCCGCGGTAGTTCGCGCTGGCAGGTGCTGGGGCTGGCGCTCGGCGAAGTGTTGCTGCTCGGCGCTGCCGCATGGGTGGCCGGTCTGCCGCTGGGATGGTTGCTGGCGCAGTTGATTGCCTGGACGGTCTCGTTTCTCAGATTCGCGCCGCTCGATATTCCCCCGCCGACGTTACTCCCCGCCAGCCCATGGCACGCGCTGGCGACGATCCTGCTGGCGCTGCCGGCAGTGCTTTTGCCTGCGTTGAGCGCCGCCGGGCGCACGATCATTTCGTACAAGAGCGAACGGGCGCGCGCCACGCGCCCGCCCCTCTGGCAACGGCTCTATCTCGATATTCTTCTGCTGATACCGGCGGTCTATGGTTATCAACAGTTACGGTTGAGTGGTATGATCGGCGTGCCTGGCGTGACCGTCGGCGCGGATGATCCATTTCGCAATCCGCTCCTGCTCCTTGCGCCGGCGCTGATGGTCTTTGCCGGTACGCTCGTCGGTATGCGCTTCCTGCCGTTGCTGCTGCGCTTGCTGGCATGGAGCGCAGGGCGGGCGCCAGGGGTGGCGCTGGTGACGGCGCTGCGCTTTCTGTCGCGCACGCCGGGAACGTATGGCGGACCGGTGCTCCTGGTTGCGCTGACGCTGGCGCTGGCGACATTCACATCATCGATGGCGCTCACGCTGGATCGTCATAGCGAAGAACGGGCATACTACCGGGGAGCGGCGGATGTGCGCCTGGCATACCCCGGTGCGGCGATCACCTCGGCGAATATTGCCGGCGATCGCGAGATTGCACCGGCGGAAACCAGCCTCGATCTGAGCGGCGGAACGCTGGGTACGACGGGAGAAGCAGATACGACGCCAAGCACCGCATATATGTTCGTGCCGATGGAAGAGTATCTGACCATCCCAGGGGTGACCGGCGCCACGCGGGTCGCTCCGAGCAAAGCGGATATCATTGTAGGAAATACGCCTGCGACCGGCGGCATCTTCTACGGCGTCGACCGGACGACGCTGGCGGCGGTGCTGGCGGATGCCTGGCGCCCTGACTATGCCGGTGAGTCGCTCGGCGCGTTGATGAACCGTCTGGCGGACTACCCCGACGCAGCCCTGGTGTCGGAAACATTTGCGCGGGAGCGGGGGTTGCGGATCGGCGATCGCTTCGCATTGGCGATGAATGATCGCGGGCAAACGCAGAATATCACCTTTACGGTCGTAGGGACGCTCAAGTACTTTCCAACGCTCTACGATCAGGGTTTGCCATTCGTGATCGGAAATCTGGATTACAGTTTCGACTCACAGGGTGGCCAGTATCCGTATGAGGTCTGGTTATCGCTGGCGCCTGGCGCAAACCTGCAAAGCGTAGCAGCGGCAGGAATCGGGTATGGGTTGCGTATGATCCGCTCGACGCCGCAAACGTTGCTCGAACTCGATCTGCGCCGACCGGAGCGCCAGGGTTTGTTCGGCTTGCTCTCGGTGGGTTTTCTGGCGACGACGGTGGTCACGGTGATCGGGTTCGTTGCCTATACCCTGCTCTCGTTCCAGCGACGGCTGGTGGAGTTGGGGGTTCTGCGCGCAATTGGGCTGAGCACCCGGCAGTTGAGCGCCCTGCTGGTGTTCGAGCAGACGCTGGTGGTTGGGTTTGGTGCGTTGCTCGGCACTGCCGTCGGCATTCTGACGAGTCGCTTGTTCATCCCGTTTTTGCAGGTACGCACCGGCGTCTACCCGGATACGCCGCCGTTCGTGGTGCAGATCGACTGGGAGCGGATTGTGCTGGTGTACGGTATTTCCGGCGGGCTGCTGGCGGCGACGATTGTCGCCATTGTGCTGCTGCTGCGTCGCATGCGGATTTTCGAAGCGGTGAAACTCGGTGAGGCGGTGTAAGCAGGTCGCAGCGATGCTTGAAAAACGGGCGCATCTCTGCTACTATAGCCGTAATCGCGTACTACAGAGATAAGGAGCGCCTTGCATGCCTCGATTGGTGATTGCAATCTGCGCTGGCATGGTCGCAGCCGGGTTGCTGGCAGGCTTTGCGCGTGTCATGGAAGCGGCTGCACCACGCGGCGTTCCGCAGGCGCCGGTGCTGGCGTTGACCGAAACAGTCGAAGCGCGCCCGACCGACACGCCCCTGCCGACCGACACACCGCTGCCAACAGAGACGCCGCCGCCGACCACGCCGCCGACCACGCCGCCGCCGACCACGCCGCCGACCACGCCGCCGCCGACCACGCCGCCAGAGACGCCGCCGCCGACCACGCCGCCGACCACGCCGCCGCCGACCACGCCGCCAGAGACGCCGCCGCCGACCACGCCGCCGGAGACGCCGGTGCAGGAGCAACAGCAAACAGCGACGCCGACCGAAATGGTGGTCTCGACTGCAACACCGACATTGACGCCAACGCCGACGGCGCCGGTTCCCGCCACGTTACCCACCACCGGTGCGCCTGCCGCCGGTGGCGCGCCGCTGATTGTGCTCTTGCTGGCGCTGATGGCGATGGTTGGCGGCTTGCTGGCGCGCAGGCGCACGGCATAACCGGAAGAGAATCAACGTAGCAGAAGAGTCGGTGCTTGTGCTGCCCGGATTGTTGATGATGACACGTTTTGCCCTCGTTCTTGCACTGGTCATCGGTAGTGTGTGCGGTGCGGCGGCTTCTGCCGCTGCCGGTGCGATTGCCGTTGTTCGTGGTGGTGACGAAACGCTGGTTGTCCAGGCGACAACGAGCGGAACGCGGATCATCTGGCGTCCTCCGGCGTCCGATCCGTCTCTGCATGTCGAACCGGTTCTGGTCGCGTTGCGCCTCACCGGTGATGCGACTATCGCGCCTCGCCTGCTGGCGCTCGATGATACGCCGTGGACGGGCGACTTCGACGATCCGCCAGGTGCGCCGGTATTTGTGCTGCGCGAGGCGCGTCAGCGCGGTGAGCGTCTGGCTGTGCTGGCACTCAGTCCGGTCTATCTGCGCGAGGGGCAGGCGCGCGCGGTGCGCACGCTCGAAGCGCTGGTCGAGGGCGCGGCGCCGCTGAGTGACTCACCTGTTCCCGTCGCTGCATCATCACTTGCAGCAGGAGAGCCCGCTTCTGGGCGTCCGCCAGCGTTTCCGGCGCCTCCGGCGCTGCGGGTGCGGGTGGACCGTGCAGGTGTGCAGGTCATCCCCGTCAGTTCTCTGAGTTCGGCGATCGCCGGAGCGCCGGAGCGCCTCAAACTGACCCGCGCCGGGGTGGAAATCCCGCTCGAACTGCGCGACGCGAGCGGTAATGGCGTCTGGGGCGACCCAGACGACGAACTACGCTTTTATGCGCCGCCGCCGGGTAACCGCTGGAACCGCAGCGATACGTATTGGATCACGCTCGAAGCAGGATCGCGATTGCGCATTGCGTCCCGCGCGGTGAGTGCGCCATCGGGCGAAGCGCCATCCACTGCGCTGGAACGGGGTGTTGTGCGCGGAACGGCCTACTACGACTCGCGGCGCCCTGGCAGTGATGGCGATCACTGGTTTGCGAAGCTGCTGCGCGCTGAGGCGGGACAACCGGCGGATGACCAGGCGATGCTGTCCGTTCCGCTCACGACGACCCTTCCAACCGCAACTGGAACGGTGACGCTGACGGTTGCGGTCCACGCGCAATCGGATGGTGCGCGTCGCCTGACCGCCGCCATCGAGTCGAGCAGCGGATCGCCGGTTGAGTGGAGCGGCAGCGGAGATGCACTCCTGACGCTCAGTGTAGCCGGTAGCCCTGCTGCCACGACGCAAGTGCGCCTGACGCTGACCGCTGTCGTCGGGTATGCACAGGTGGCCGTGGATACGGTCGAATGGATGCGACCGGTGCAGTTGCAGTTCGGCGGGAAAGGCGCTGTCTTTCAGGGCGCGCCGGATCAGCGCGCCTACTGGTTGACTGGTGCGCCTTCCGGGTTCGATCTCTACGATATTACCGATCCTGTGATGCCGACGCGGTTACAGATGCCCGCCGGTTCCGCATTCGAGGATAGTGCGCCGGGGAAATTGTATCTGCTGACCGGCGTCGGCACACGACACACGCCGACGGTCGAGCCGTTCACGCCGCCAACGCTGCCAACCGATGCCAGTGTGCTGTACATCGCTCCCGCGCCGTTCCATGCTGCGCTGACGCCGCTCGTGGACCTGCGGCGCGCGCAGGGGTACAGCGTGGCGGTTGTGGATGTGCAGCACCTCTACGACGGATGGAGTGACGGTCAGGTCGATCCTGATGCGATCCGCGCCTTTCTGCAATTTGCGCGTCCCCAGGCAGTGACGCTGGTTGGCGACGGGAGTTCTGATCCGTTCGACTATACCGACCGTGGTGCGAAGAATGTCAACCTGATCCCGCCATATCTGGCGATGGTCGATCCGTGGCTGGGCGAAACCGCCTGCGAAACGTGTTACGCGCAACTGGACGGCGAGCGACCGACCGATGACCGGCTGCCGGATGTCTGGCTTGGGCGGCTGCCGGCAAAGAGCGTTGCTGAAGTGCAGTTGCTGGTGGCCAAGATCATCAGGTACGAAACGTCTCCATCCGGCGGCGCATGGCGCAGCCGCGCGCTCTACCTGGCGGATGATGCGGACACCAGCGGCGATTTTGTGGCTCAGGCGGAAGCGAGCATTGCGCTGCACCCGGTAGGCGTCCAGATCGGTCGGGTGTTTTTTGGCAACGGTGCGGGAGCGTTTCCAACCGCTGCCGCAGCGCGGACTGCTACGCGGACACAGTTCGACAACGGCGCGGCGGCGGTGGTCTACATCGGGCACGCGCATCAACAGCAGTGGGCGGTGACGGAGTTGAGCGCGCCGGAGAACTGGCTACTCCATCGAAATGATGTCGCGGCGCTGACCAATGGCGAGCGCCTGCCAGTGGTACTGGCGCTCACCTGCCTGAGCAGCGCCTTTCAGTGGCCCTCATACGTGGGCATGACTGTTGATGAGGCGCTGCTGCTGCACGAGAAGGGCGGCGCTGTGGCAGTCTGGGGACCGACGGGGCTGGGCGTGTCCTACGGGCACGACAAACTGCAACGGGGATTCTTCCGCGCCCTCTGGTCACCCGCGCCAGATGTGGGGATTGAACGCGCCGTGCCGCTTGGCGCGTTGACCAGCGCCGGGTTCCGTGACCTCTTCACCGGAAGCGCCTGTTGTCAGGAAACGATATTCACCTATGCGCTGCTGGGCGACCCGCTCACGCCGCTGCGGATGACGGCGGGGACGCGTGTGATGTTGCCGCTGGTGCAGCGGTAGCCTGCGTTATACCAATGACCTGTGACCATCCGGCATGGTCACCTCGAGCAGCGCGAGGGGTCTTGCGCGACCCGCTCAGATTCCGCGCTGCGCTCGGAATGACACGCATGCGGCATCTTCAATCGTCATTGGTATTATGATGGCGGAACAGGCGTAAGCCGACAGGGAATGCTGCGGTTTATACTAACTTGCGGTCAGTCTGGCAAGATGTTCGCGCGTTCGTTGGGCGAGACGCAACGGTCAACGCACACTGGCAGGCGTGTTGTGGACGCAGACTTCGCCCCGGTATAGCAGCCCCAGCGGGGCTTTCACGTGCGGTGAGCACTGTCGAACCGCGTCCTCAGCGAGGGCTTTAGCCCGCAGCGCCCCGGCAGTGTTGTACGAATGACCGCGCATTCGTATTATGTCTGACCAGCATCCATTGTTGCACGATGAGCACCTGTGCGCAGCCTGATCGCTGTGCCGCGCTGTGCTATACTTCGTGCGCCGGTTTTGGCAATTGCCCGCTCGAGAGGAGCAAGGTCTGGCAATATCTGTGACCCGGCGCCTGGTAACAGCGGATGAGTTGCTCCGCATTCCCACCGATGGGTTCCGGTACGAACTCCTCCTGGGAGAACTGCGCCGTGTGTCGCCTGCCGGATATCAACACGGACGCCTGGTGATGAACGTTGCCACGCTGCTTGATCAGTTTGTCCGCACGCACAGGTTGGGAACAGTGTGTGCTGCGAAGACGGGATTTCTTCTGCATGAAAACCCCGACACCGCGCGTGCAGCCGATGTCGCATTCATTCGCCGTGAACGGACGCTCGATGCGCGGGATGTCACTGGATACTGGCCCGGTGCGCCGATCTCGTGGTGGAGGTGGTGTCACCACACGACCTCTATGCCGACGTGGATGAAAAGGTGACCGACTGGCTTGATACCGGGACGCGCCTGGTCGTTGTCGTCAATCCCCGAAGGCGCACGGTCACGGGGTATCAGGCATCTGTCTATACCATTCTTCATGAGAACGACACGCTAAATGGCGATGAGGTCGTGCCGGGATGGCAGTTGCCAGTGGCTGGCATTTTTGAGGAATAACCGCTACTTGTCCACTGTTCACTGAACCAGGCGATCACCTGATCGATCCAGCGTTGCCATGCCGGGCGACGGCGGTAGTGAATGTCGGGCAAACGCGCGCCATTGATGCCGGCGCCGCGCAGCACCAGGAAGCAGACCCGGTCGCCCTGCTCACACCCTATCCACCCGTGGAAGGTGCGTCCATCGGCGAGCCGCACCTGCACGGCGGCATTGAAAACGCGCAGGTTGACGCTTTCCTCCCACGTTTGTGAGAAAGTGATCTCCCGATACGAGACACCCTGCTGCCGCAGCGCGTATGCGATGGCGTCTTTGTGGGTGCGTATCTCAGGGGAGCGGGCGCTTTGGATGGCAACAGCGAGCATCAGGCACATGAGCACACTCACTGCCATGCCTGCTGCCAGCAGATACCGACGATCCTTCTCTGCCATCATAGGCGCGTCGCGCGATTGACGCCTTTCACCTATCCGATTATACTACACTTTACCGTACTCTTCTTTGCGCCTTCCGACACAAGGTCGCTCTCCAGGACTCCAGATTCCGCCTGCGGGTCTTTGGAGCACGCCCTGTGCGCGCAGGCATCGTCTGGACTCGCATCACGACACGATCAGGAGGTTGAGAATGTGTCCCCCGGAAACGCTCGCCAGCATGCGGTCTCCTGAAATCAGCCGACGCAACCTGCTCAAATTCGGGCTTGGCGCAGCCGCTGCCGCCGCGCTGCCGATCGGTTCGGCGCAAGCGGCGACGGTGCGCCGAACGACGTTTCGGAATGTGCTCGACCTGACTCATGTGCTCGGCACACAGTTTCCGCTTTTTCCCGGAGCGGCGCCGTTCCGCATTCAGCAGGCGGTCTCGCACGATAAAGATGGCTACTATGGGAGTATTTTGACCTACTGGGAGCACTCAGGAACCCACATGGACGCGCCGGTGCATTTTGCGCCGAACGGGTTATTTGTCGATCAGTTGCCGGTAGAAAATCTGGTCGTTCCGGCGGTGGTCATCAATATTACCGAAAAAGTGCGTCGCGATCCCGACTCTGTCGTGACGCCGGACGATATTCGCGCATGGGAGCGACGTTATGGGCGCATCCCCGACAATGCCGCCGTGCTGATGGCAAGCGGTTGGGGCGCGCGAGCCGGTTCGGTCGAGGCGTTCCGCAATACCGACGGCAGCGGCGTGATGCACTTCCCCGGGTTTGGCAAGGAGGCGATCGACTTTCTGCTGACCGAACGGCGCATCTCCGGTATCGGGGTGGATACGTTGAGCCTCGATCATGGTCCATCGACGACGTTTGCCGTCCACTACACGATCCTGCCGACGAACCGGTGGGGATTGGAGAACCTGGCGAATCTGGAAGCGATTCCGCCGAGCGGCGCGACGCTCTTCGTCGGCGCGCCGAAAATTGCGGCAGGCTCTGGCGGACCAACGCGCGTGATGGCCGTCTGGTGACTCATCAGACCACGAATGCGTCGAACTCGGACGCGGTGAGTGCGCCAGTGTGCGGCATCACGATTTCGCGGTAGCGCCGCTCCTCACTGGCAGTGCGCACCAGGTCGTACAGTTCATCACGGCGCTGCGGGTCGTCGAAACTGCGGGCGAGTCGTTCGAGGCGCAGTCGATGCTCTGGCGTGGCGGTTAACCGATACATCGGCTGACCGCCATATTCTGTTTTGCTCAACAGACCGGCATGTGCCAGTTCGTCGAGCGCCTCGGCGATTGCCCAGGGGCTTTCGCGCAACCGCTGCTGTGCGGTAGCGCTGCTCATCCGCAGCCAGGGATATTCGGCGAATAACAGAACGAGTCGCAGCTTCAACAACGAATCGATCTGTCCAGGAGAAATGAGCCCTTGTTCATAGCGCTCCATCGCTCACCTCATTGTGAGAACTCCTGCAAGGCGACACCGCCCTGTCTTCTGGTTGGCGGACATCGTTCGCTCCCGTTCCGCCGCAGTGACGTTAATTGCGGAGACACGTAAGGACTCACCCAGAGCAGTGACCTGCGCATTCCCCCCCACATAAGCGCATATTCCAGATGCATATCACCTGGATTCTGTTTCAGATCGTATCACGGGTTGCTCCGGCAATGGGGCGGAACGTCGCTACATACGGTGAATATTCCACAACGAATATATCTGTCTGGTTGCGTTTCCTGTGTCAATCTCCACGAACTATGGCGAGGAAGCGTCACTCTCTGTTGCGTGTTCTTCACCCCCTGGCTTTCTATCGCGGCGTATACTGTCAAGCGTGCTACACAGCAATGTGCTCCCTTTTGCCATACTCTTGCCAGAGTCGGCTGACGTGACAGCATCCGCCAGGCCGCTTCTTTGGTGCGCTCTCTGGCTTGTGAGGAGGTTATCATGAAACGGAGTTGGGTCACGCTGGAAGGCAATGAGGCTGCCGCCAGCATTGCGTACCGCTTGAGCGAAGTCATTGCGATCTATCCCATCACACCCTCAACGCCCATGGGCGAACTGGCGGATGCCTGGGCTGCCGCCGGAAAGCCCAATCTGTGGGGCACGACGCCGCTAGTCATTGAGATGCAGTCGGAAGGCGGCGCGGCCGGTGCATGCCATGGGGCGTTGCAGCGCGGCGCGCTGACAACGACGTTCACCGCATCGCAGGGGTTGTTGTTGATGATTCCAAATATGTATAAGATCGCCGGGGAACTGACGCCGACGGTCTTTCATATTGCGGCGCGCTCAATTGCGGCGCACGCGCTGTCGATCTTCGGCGATCATCAGGATGTGATGGCAGTGCGGCAGACCGGTTGGGCGCTGCTGGCATCGTCGTCGGTGCAGGAAGCGCACGACCTGGCGCTGGTGGCGCATGCCGCGACGCTGAGGGCGCGGGTGCCGTTCCTTCACTTCTTCGATGGCTTTCGCACGTCGCACGAGATCAATAAGATCGAGCAACTGACGGATGACGACCTGCATGCGATGATCGATCCCTCGTTGATCGAAGCGCATCGCTTGCGAGCGCTCAGCCCTGATCGTCCGGTTATCCGCGGTACGGCGCAGAACCCCGATGTCTACTTCCAGGCGCGCGAGACGGTCAACCCCTTCTACGCCGCCACACCCGGCATCGTCCAGGAGACGATGGAAAAGTTCACGCAGTTGACGGGGCGTGCCTATCATCTGTTCGATTACACCGGCGCGTCGGACGCCGAGCGCGTGATCGTGATCATGGGGTCTGGCGCAGAAACAGCGCGCGAGACGGCAAAGTTTCTGGCAGAGCGCGGCGAGAAGGTCGGCGTGGTGACGGTGCGCCTCTATCGCCCGTTTTCGGTGGCGCACTTCGTGGCGGCATTGCCGACGACAGTGCAGCGCATCGCAGTGCTCGACCGCACGAAGGAGCCTGGGAGCAGCGGTGAGCCGCTCTATCTCGATGTGGTGACGGCAATGGCGGAGAGTGGACGCCATCTGCCGGTGATCGGCGGTCGGTACGGTTTGTCGTCGAAAGAATTCACTCCCGCGATGGCGAAGGCAGTCTTCGACGAACTGGCGAAGGATCAACCGAAGAACCATTTCACTGTGGGCATTGTCGATGATGTGGGATACACCAGCCTGGATTACGATCCTTCGTTCTCAATCGAGTCGCCGCGCACGGTGCGCTGCCTGTTCTACGGTCTTGGCGCGGATGGCACGGTCGGCGCCAACAAGAACTCGATCAAGATCATCGGCGAAGAAACCAATAACTACGCGCAGGGATACTTCGTCTACGACTCGAAGAAATCCGGTTCGATGACCGTCTCACATCTGCGCTTCGGTCCCGAACCCATCCATGCGCCCTATCTGGTTGATCGAGCGAACTTTGTCGCCTGCCATCAGTTCTCGTTCCTGGAGCGCATTGATGTGCTCAAGGCGGCGGAGCCGGGCGCGGTCTTCCTGCTCAACAGCATGTATGGACCGGACGAGGTCTGGTATCATCTGCCGCGTGAAGTGCAGGACGATATTGTGCGCAAACAACTGAAGTTCTACGTGATCGACGGTGACCGGGTGGCGAAAGAGAGCGGCATGGGGCGCCGGGTGAATACCGTGATGCAGACGGCGTTCTTTGCGATCTCCGGGGTTTTGCCGCGTGAGGATGCTATTGCGGAGATCAAGCGCAGCATCAAGAAGACGTATGGTAAGCGCGGCGAGGCAGTGGTGCAGCAGAACTATCGCGCAGTCGATGCCGCCCTTGCACGCCTGTACGAAGTCGATGTTGAGAAGTTCGCCGGGTTCCGCTCACCGAAGACGCGCCGACCGCCGGTGCCCGACCATGCGCCCGACTTCGTCAAAGAGGTGCTTGGTCCGATGATTGCCTACGAAGGCGACTCACTGCCGGTGAGCAAACTGCCGGTCGATGGGACCTTCCCCACCGGCACGGCAGCCTGGGAGAAGCGCACGATTGCGCTGGAGGTGCCGATCTGGGAGCCGGATATTTGCATTCAGTGTGGCAAGTGTGCATATGTTTGCCCGCATGCCGTCATTCGCACCAAAGTGTACGAACCGGCGCTGCTCGAAGGTGCGCCCGAAACCTTCCTCAGCAGTGAGGCGAGATTCAAGGAGTTCCCCGGATACAAGTACACGCTGGCGATTTCTCCCGAAGATTGCACCGGTTGCGGTTTGTGCGTCGAAGTCTGTCCGGCAAAGGATAAGCGGCAGGTAGGGCGCAAGGCGATCAATATGAAGCCGCTGGTCGAGGTGCGTGAGCGTGAAGTGCGCAATTGGGAGTTCTTCCTGACTATCCCCGATATTCCACGCACTGCCATGCATCCGGGTTCGATCAAGAACTCACAGTTGCTCCTGCCACTGTTCGAGTTCTCCGGCGCATGTGCGGGGTGCGGCGAGACACCGTACATCAAACTGTTGACCCAACTGTTCGGCGATCGCCTGTTGATTGCCAATGCAACCGGTTGTTCATCGATCTACGGCGGCAACCTGCCGACGACGCCGTACACGAAGAATGCTGAGGGGCGTGGTCCTGCGTGGAGCAACTCACTCTTCGAGGATAATGCCGAGTTCGGGCTTGGCATGCGTCTGGCGCTCGACCAGCAGATTGCGCACGTGCGTGAACTGCTGCCGCTGTTCGCGCCGGTCGTCGGGCAGGACCTGGTAGACGCGCTGTTGAACGCCGACCAGAGCACCGAGGCGGGGATCGCGGCGCAGCGCGAGCGCGTTGAGTTGCTCAAGCAGCGCCTGCACACGCTCGACCGCAGTCAGTTCCCGGATGTGGTCGAGCGCGAGCACGAACTTCTCAGCCTGGCGGATGTCCTGGTCCGAAAGAGCGTCTGGATCGTCGGCGGCGATGGTTGGGCATACGACATTGGCTATGGCGGGCTCGACCATGTGCTGGCATCGGGGTACAACGTCAATGTATTGGTGCTCGACACTGAGGTGTACTCGAACACCGGCGGGCAGGCGTCGAAAGCGACGCCGATCGGCGCAGTCGCTAAGTTTGCCGCCAAAGGTAAATCGGCGCCGAAGAAGGACCTTGGTCTCATTGCGATGGCATACGGCAACATCTACGTGGCACGGGTGGCGATGGGCGCCGATGATGTGCAGACGCTGCGCGCTTTCATGGAGGCGGAAGCGTATGAAGGACCATCCCTGATCATTGCGTACTCGCACTGCATCGCCCACGGCATCGATATGCGCAAAGGTCTCGAGCAGCAGAAACTGGCGGTTCAGACCGGTTACTGGCCGCTGTACCGCTACAACCCGATGCTGGCAGCCGAAGGGAAGAATCCGTTGATTATCGACTCGAAAGACCCGACGCTGCCGCTTGAGAAGTTTGTCTACAACGAGACACGCTATCGCATGCTGATGCAGAGCGACCCGCATCGCGCGGAGGATCTGCTGCATAAGGCGGAGGCGTCGGTGCGTGCGCGCTGGCAGCATTACAAGGAACTGGCAACGCTCAGCGAGGTGAAGGCGGAGCACGATGGGCATTGAGAAGGGCGAGGCGGGAAGCAAGGAGCGGAGCCAGGCGCGAGAGGTTGAAGGCGGAAGGTAGGGGCGCGCCATTGATGCGTCCGCAGGATGGAGCGGCGCGCTCGCTTGTTGTGTGGTGGGCGCGCTCCGCTTTCCGCTACCCGGCTTCCTGTCGCGTTTGCGCTTTCAGTGGCGCCCGTTCCTCCGCTGCATATCGCACGACGGTTGCACGGTCGTCGCGTGCCTCACCATGCTCGTCGCCGCAGACGACATGATCTCTCTCTATCCCCGGCTCTAAATCGGTAACGGTCGGATCCATTTCCTGCTGTATCGGGTTTAGGGGTGAACCGCGCGCATGAGCCTGGCGGGCATGCATGGCGTTGGGATGCGCCGTTTTCCCCTCACCCCCTGCCCCGCTCCTGCACGCGGGAGCGGGGAGTCCGATCTGCGCGCGGCTGTAACGAGTTTATACAACCTGCCCCGCTCCTGCACGCGGGAGCGGGGAGACCGAAGCCGCGCGCGTGGTCGTTCCGAGGTGGGTGTGCCGGTGTTCGCGCGGGGGTTCGGTCCGCCCGTAAACTGCTGTATCGGGTGGGTGCATCTGATACGTTCCCTCTCCAGGCGATGGTCGAGCGGGGCGCAGCCGCGTCGAACTTGCCTGATATAATGTCTGCAAGACAGGTTTCGCCGTTTTGATGTCCGAGATTGCTATGATGCACACTCCCCGTTCAGGCTACCGCTGGTTCGTGATTGCAGTCTTTTTTTGCTTCATGCTGCTGCACCAGGCGGATAAACTGCTGATCGGACCGCTGACCCCCGCGATTATGGATGAATTCGGCATCACCATGACTCAGATGGGGGCGGTGACGACCGGCGCGCTGGTGGTGGCATCAATCCTCTATCCCATCTGGGGCTACCTGTACGACCGGTTTGCCCGCGCGCGGTTGCTGGCGCTGGCATCGTTCATCTGGGGCGCGACGACCTGGTTGAGTGCAATCGCGCGTACTTACCCGACGTTCCTGGCAGCGCGCGCCTCGACCGGCATTGATGACTCGTCGTACCCCGGCATGTACGCGCTGGTTGCCGATTATTTCGGTCCCAACCTGCGCGGCAAAGTGTATGGGCTGTTGCAGCTGGCGCAGCCAATCGGCTACCTGATCGGCATGGTGTTGGCGTTGATGCTGGCGCCGCAGATCGGATGGCGCACCATATTTTTTTTCACTGGCGGGTTGGGAATTGTGGTCGCGCTCGTCATTTTGTTGGGCGTCCGCGAAATGCCGCGCGGCAAAGCGGAACCAGAGTTCGAGGGAATGACCGAGATGGCGCGCTTCCGTTTCTCGTGGGCGGAGATGCGCGCCGTGCTGGGGAAACGCACGATGTGGTTCGTCTTTCTCCAGGGATTTGCCGGCGTCTTCCCGTGGAATGTCATCACTTACTGGTTCTTCACCTACCTGGCGCGTGAGCGCGGCTACGACGAAAGCAGCATTTTGCTGACCGTTGCGCCCGTCATCCTGATTCTGGCGAGCGGCAGTTTCATCGGTGGGGTATTGGGTGACTGGGCATTCAAACGCACCACGCGCGGACGGATCATCGTGTCGAGCATTGGCGTGCTCATGGGAGCGATTTTCCTGTATCTGGCGATGCAAACGCCGGTCGAAGCGCGCACGACGTTCTTCGTGCTCATGTGCCTGACGGCGCTCTTCATGCCGCTTTCATCACCCAATGTCATTGCTACGGTGTATGATGTGACGGTGCCGGAGGTGCGCAGTACGGCTCAGGCGGTCGAATATTTCATCGAGAACAGCGGTGCGGCGCTGGCGCCGCTTCTGGCGGGCATTATTGCAGATATGTACAACCTGCAAACCGCCATTACGTGGATCTGCGTCACTGCCTGGGCGCTCTGCTTTATGTTCTATCTTGGCGCGTTGCGCTACATTGAGCGCGACCACCATGCTCTGCGCGATGAGATGGGGCGTCGCGCAGCATCCTTCCGGCAGACGATGGCGTAGAAGTAGAGGCGCCCCTGATGGATCCCGCCGGAGAGTAGAGGCGTCTCCATGTGGGCGCCTGCCGGGGGATATGCCGGGCAAAGGGCGCGAGGTGCGCGCGGCAAAGGGGCAGGCGAGAAAATCGTTGAACGTTACACGTCGAACGCAGGCATATGGAGGGGTGTCCCTTTGTGGACGTCCGTAGGATTGCATTTTGAATCCTGCGGGATCATCCATCCGACCCTTGAAGTCATCACCGCAGAGGCGCAGAAGGACACAGAGGGCGCCGTTTGGTTGTTCGCTCTTATCCTCTGGAGAAGTGTGTGACCATCCCAGATATCGTTCCATCAACCGCTGAAACGATTGCGCCCGCCGCACCATCGACGGAAGCGCGTAACGAGACTATTGATCGACCATCGCTGCGTCGCCGGGTGATGGGTCTGGCACTGCCGGCCATTGGTGAAAACCTCCTCCATACCGCGCTTGGCATTGCCGACACTATTCTGGTCGCCGGGATCGGCGTTGTGGCGCTGGCAGGCGTTGGCGCGGCGCTCAATGTACTCTTTATCGTCATGGCGGCGCTCAGTTCGCTGTCGGTCGGCGCGTCGGTGCTGGTGGCGCAGGCGATTGGCGCAAACAATGGCGCGCGGGCGAGTCATGTCGCCGGTCAGGCGCTGATCTGGGGCATTGCGCTATCGCTGCCGATCACGCTTGTCGGGCTGATCTTCGCAGAACCGGTGGTGGCATGGTATGGCATGGCGCCGGATGCTACAGCAGTTGCCGCCGAGTACCTGACGATCAGCGCAGCCGGCATTCCGGTGCTGGCGTTGATGCTGATCGGCGGGAGTGTGCTGCGCGGCGCTGGCGACAGCCGCACGCCGATGGTGATTACGGCGCTGGCAAATGTGCTGAATCTGGTCGCGTCCTGGGTATTGATCTACGGTCACCTGGGCATGCCAGCGCTTGGGGTGGCGGGCAGCGCGTGGGGCACGCTGATCGCGCGCGTTGCAGGCGCGGCGCTCTTCCTGGCGATCTTGCTGCGGATCAGCCCCCGGTTGCGCGTCGGCGGAGCCGGAACCTGGCGACTGCGCTGGGGAACGGCGCGCGAGGTGCTCTGGCTTGGCGCGCCTGCGGCGCTAGAAGAGATTATCATCATTACCTCGTTTGCGGCGCTGACGCCAATTGTTGTCGGGCTTGGCACGGTAGCGCTTGCGGCTCATCGTGTTGCGCTCAACGTTCTCTCACTCTCGTTCATGCCGGGGATCGGCTTCAGCCTGGCGACAACGGCGCTCGTCGGGCAGGCAGTCGGCGCCGGGCGCAGCGATGAAGCGCGCGCTGTGACGAATGTGGCGATGCGCTGGGCGATCCTCTGGATGGGCGGGTTGGGGGCGTCGTTCATCCTGTTCGCGCCGCACATGGTCGGCATATTCAGCAACGACCCGCAGTTGGTTGCCATTGGCGCTGCGGCGGTGCAGGTCGTCGCGCTGGCGCAGCCGCTCTGGGCTGGCACATTTGTCATTGGCGGCGCGCTGCGCGGCATTGGCGACACTCGCACGCCAATGATCATTTCCGGCGTCCTTGGATGGGCAGCGGTTGGCATCGCTTTCCTGCTCGTGTATGTCTGGCCTGCGCTCTGGGCGGTATGGCTGGCGTACATCTTCACCGGGCCGCCGGAGATCGGGGCGTTGTGGCGCGTATGGCGGCGCAAGGTGCGAACGGTGGTAGTAGAGGCAGAAGGCGAGAGGCAAGAGGTGAGAGGATCGACAGAGGCATGAGGCAAGAGGCGAGAGGCGCCCGACAATGGCGTAGCGCGAGATTTATCTCGCATTTGTGGAGAGACGAGCGGTGAGAGGATTGATAGAGGCAAGAGGCGAGAGGCAAGAGGCGAGAGGATCGACAGAGGCAAGAGGCGAGAGGCGCCCGACAATGGCGTAGCGCGAGATTTATCTCGCATTTGTGGAGAGGCAAGCGGTGAGAGGATTGATAGAGGCAAGAGGCGAGAGACAAGAGGCGAGAGGATCGACAGAGGCAAGAGGCGAGAGGCGCCCGACAATGGCGTAGCGCGAGATTTATCTCGCATTTATGGAGAGGCAAGAGGTGAGAGGATCGACAGAGGCAAGAGGCAAGAGGCGAGAGGCGCCCGACAATGGCGTAGCGCGAGATGTATCTCGCATTTATGGAGAGGCAAGCGGTGAGCGGATCGACAGAGGCATGAGGCAAGAGGCGCCCGACAATGGCGTAGCGCGAGATGTATCTCGCATTTATGGAGAGGCAAGCGGTGAGCGGATCGACAGAGGCAAGAGGCGATGGGCAAGAGGTGAGAGGATCGACAGAGGCAAGAGGCGATGGGCAAGCGGTGAAAGAATCGACAGAGGCAAGAGGCGAGAGGCGCCCGACAATGGCGTAGCGCGAGATTTATCTCGCATTTATGGAGAGGCAAGAGGTGAGAGGATTGATAGAGGCAAGAGGCGAGAGGCGCCCGACAATGGCGTAGCGCGAGATTTATCTCGCATTTGTGGAGAGGCAAGCGGTGAGAGGATTGATAGAGGCAAGAGGCGAGAGGCGCCCGACAATGGCGTAGCGCGAGATTTATCTCGCATTTGTGGAGAGGCAAGCGGTGAGAGGATTGATAGAGGCAAGAGGCGAGAGGCGCCTGACAATGGCGTAGCGCGAGATTTATCTCGCATTTGTGGAGAGGCAAGCGGTGAGAGGATTGATAGAGGCAAGAGGCGAGAGACAAGAGGCGAGAGGATCGACAGAGGCAAGAGGCGATGGGCGAGAGGTGAGCGGATCGACAGAGGCATGAGGCAAGAGGCGAGAGGCGCCCGACAATGGCGTAGCGCGAGATTTATCTCGCATTTATGGAGAGGCAAGCGGTGAGAGGATTGATAGAGGCAAGAGGCGATGGGCGAGAGGTGAGCGGATCGACAGAGGCATGAGGCAAGAGGCGAGAGGCGCCCGACAATGGCGTAGCGCGAGATTTATCTCGCATTTGTGGAGAGGCAAGAGGCAAGAGGATTGATAGAGGCAAGAGGCGAGAGGCAAGAGGCGAGAGGATCAATGGAGGCAAGAGGCGATGGGCGAGAGGTGAGCGGATCGACAGAGGCATGAGGCAAGAGGCGAGAGGCGCCCGACAATGGCGTAGCGCGAGATTTATCTCGCATTTATGGAGAGGCAAGCGGTGAGAGGATTGATAGAGGCAAGAGGCGAGAGGCAAGAGGCGAGAGGATCGATGGAGGCAAGAGGCGATGGGCGAGAGGTGAGAGGTGAGAGGATCGACAGAGGCAAGAGGCGATGAGCAAGAGGTGAGAGAATCGACAGTCGTATGACTCCTAACGATACGAGGAGGTACACTCATGTCTTCATTCCCTCCCTACGTTCGCAGCGTCGTGGCGACTGCCGACCCTGCCGCCTGGCCCGTTGTCGGGCAGGGGTTCAACGAGTGCAGTTTCACCTCGCTTGCCAATGCACTCAACCTGTTGCATGGCGAACCACGTTTTACGAAGGACGAGTTCATCCGCGAGGCGGGTCTGTTCTTCCAGCCAGCGCTTGGCGGGACCCTGCCGCCTCTCAAGGCGCTGCAACTGCGGCGACGCGGCTACGGCGCTCACTTTGGCAATTTATCGCATACCAACGCCGAACGAGTGTTGCGTGGACTCATCGATCGCGGGGCGCCGGTGATCGTCGATATGTACCCGGCGCTTCAGATAGGAAGATTGCGCCTGTGGGGACAACACGCGACGGTCCTTGTGGGGTACAGTCTGCCATACCGTGACGCCTCCGGCGCATTGCGGGAAGAGTACTACCTGGTGGACGCGCAATGGCCCGAATTGAGACGCTTTGATCTGACGACCAACGATATTGATCGGGATGGCGATGGTATTCCAGAGTGCTATCCAGGCAACCGCACTCTCGAACGTTACGAGTTCCTGCGTTTATGGAGTTCACGCAACTATTGCCCGGTCTTTCGCACGCCAGCCGAGCACGACGCCTGGTACCGCGAAACGATGCGCCGCGCCGCCGGTCTGCCGCTGGTGGGATGGGTTGGCCAGGGTCTGCTCTTCGGCAGCGACGACCGGTTGAAGGATGAGGCGTGATACCAATGACCTGTGACCATCCGGCATGGTCACCCCGATCAGCGCGAGGGGTCTTGTGTGACCCGCTTCGATTCCTCGCTGCGCTCGGAATGACCAGTCGCTGCGCTCGGAATGACCAGTCGCTGCGCTCGGAATGACCAGTCGCTGCGCTCGGAATGACCAGTCGCTGCGCTCGGAATGACAAGCATGCGGCATCTTCAATCGTAATTTGTGTGAGAAGATCGAGACCCGACGCAGTGATCAGGGCAAATGCATCAAACCTGGTAAGAAATGCTACAGATCGGGAATGTCCCCTGCGGATCGTGCATCTGTATGGTATGATAAAACTTTGAAAAGGGTGCTCTGCTCGAACCCTGTCCGTTGACCGTACTTGAAGCACGTGAGTTGTGGCGCCATGTCTGCTGAAGTTTCGGTTCCGCTCACGACAACCATCCCAACGACTGAATATGTCGTGGTCACCGAAGAAGAACTTGAACGCCCATACCGTGTCATCATCGAAAACGACGATGTCACGCCGATGGACTTTGTGGTTTTGGTGTTGCTGACGATCTTCGAGTTGGGATTCGAGCAATCAGTTGCTATCATGCTTGAAGCGCACCACAACGGACGGGCGCACGTTGTGACGCTTCCCTACGAGGAAGCGCAGCGCCGCGTTTATGAGGCGCACCACGCGGCGCGTGAAGCGGGCTATCCGCTCAGTTTCTACCTTGAGCCGGATGCGTGATCCGGTTATTTCAGCGCCGCACCGCATTCGATGCAGAACTTCGCCCCAGTCGTCACTGCATGTCCACATTGCGGGCATGTCGCCGGTAGGAGCGACGCGCCGCACTCGCTGCAAAACCTGGCGTTCGCAGGCATAGCCGTGTTACAGCGCGGGCATGTCTTCGTTGCCGCCTGTGAGGATGTCGCCGTTATCGGCGCTGGCTGTGGCGGCGATTGTGTCGGCGTCTGCTGCTGAAGAACCTGACCCATGAGCGCCCCAAGGTTCATTCCCGCACCCAGCCCGATGCCTGCGCCGACGGTGCTGTCGCCTCCGGTGCGCGCGGCATCGTGTAGCGCTTCAGCCGCCTTGAAGCGCGTGTAGTCGCCCAATCCGCCAAACGCTGCCACGCCGCCGACCTGATCGAGCCGCCGCTCGAGTTCTTCGGGCACGCTGATGGTGTTGATGTAGAAGCGCGTCAACTGCAAGCCAAGCGCGGCAAAGTCGTCCTTCAACACTTCGTGCGCCATTTCCGAGAGTTCATCATACTCGGTCGCAAGGTCGAGCACCGAGAGTTGACGCTCACGCATGCGCTCGGCAATGACATCAGCAACGCGCGCAATAATCGAACTGCGCAGTTGCTCCTCGACATCCTGGACTGTCAGGCGACCGCGGGTGCCGACCACGGCAGTGAGCAAGCGGCGGGGTTCGGCTACCTGGATGATAAATGTGCCAAACGCCCGCAACCGCACCATGCCGAACTGCGCATCGCGCATCGGGATTGGTTGCGGCGTTCCCCATTTCAGATCGGTGTGCTGGTGCAGGCTGACGAAGTAGACATCGGCGCGGAATGGGCTTTTGCTGCCGAACGGCAGTTTGATGAAGTCGATCAGCAGCGGAATGTTGTTGCTCGTCAACGTGTGCCGCCCCGGAATGAGCATATCGAGGAAACGCCCGTCACGCGCAAAGAAAGCGAGCTGCCCTTCGCGCACAATGCACTGAGAACCGAGACGCAATTCGCCATTGCCGTCCGGCGGAACGCGCGCAACCAGCGTTTTGCCCGTAGGATCGACGAATTCAACAATGTCGAGCAGTGGCATGGGTTGTCTCCTGTGGCGAGGACGTAGATGTCATTCGTTGCCATGTACGCGAAAAGCGAAATGCGGTTGCAGATCGTCTCACCAGTATCTTACCCTGAAATATGGGTTGTGAGGTATGCGATTTGATGGCAATCGTGCAACGACTTTCCTCCAGACCTTGAGGTCGCGCGGCGTTTTTGGAAGAGGACCAGAATCGTTCCTCCAACGACAATCAACAGTGGGAACCTTATCCACAACGCAGACCTCAAGGGTTGAATACGTTCCACCTTCAACGTTCAACGTGACACCTTCCCGCCTTCAACCTGCAACCATCACCGTCCCCTCGACCGTCGCATCCCCAAGCAGGGCGCGATGCAACAACCCTGGCGTCGGACCGATGAAATAGACCTGGAGTGACGGAATTGCCTGCACCAGTCGCCACATCAGTTCGACTTTGCTGCGCATGCCGCCGGTCACATCGACGCCGTGCGAGGCGCCGGTTCCTGCTAGGACATCGGCAACGTTGTGGTGATCAATCCGCGCAATCCGTTCAGCGTTCGGGTTGTTGCGCGGATCGGCGGTATAAACGCCAGACTCGCCAACCAGGACGATGCGGGTGGGTTGAAGCGCGGGCAGCGCTGCCAGGTGCGCCAGCAGTTGCTCGGTCGAGATGATGGCGCTGCCCTGGATGTCATCGAATGCGACATCGCCGTGGATGACGGGGACAAGTCGATGGTGAAGGGCGCGTTCGAGGGCGTCGGTGTTCCAACGTGTCAGTTGCCCGCCGCGCGCTGCCAGTGTGGTCGAAGGTTGAAGCGCCAGCGCCGGAACGCCAGCCGCCAGCAGTTCATCGACCACGATCCGATTCAGTCGCAGCGCCGCAGCAGATGTCAGCGCAAATCCCATCCAGTCGGCATTGGGCGCCAGACCACGGTGGATGCCATATCGCTGCGCGTAGACGTGACCGAATGAACCGCTGCCGTGCCCGACGATGATCCGCATATCCGGCGCTGCATCCAGCGCCTGCCGCAGTTCGCCCGCCAGACGGCGAATGGTCCCGGCGTCTGCACGCTCTTGCTGCGTTTTATCGGTAATGACGGAACCGCCCCACTTGATGAATGTGATCACATTCTCGCCCAGAGCATTCTACAACCACAGAGACACAGAGGTCACAGAGTGACCCGCCTGGCTCAAACCATCCAGAGCATTCTACAACCACAGAGACACAGACGTCACAGAGTGTACCCGCCTGGCTCAAACCGCCCAGAGCATTCTACAACCACAGAGACACAGAGGTCACGGAGTGTACCCGCCTGGCTCAAACCGCCCAGAGCATTCTACAACCACAGAGACACAGAGGTCACGGAGTGTACCCGCCTGGCTCAAACCGCCCAGAGCATTCTACAACCACAGAGACACAGAGGTCACGGAGTGTACCCGCCTGGCTCAAACCGCTTCTTACCCCTCACTCCTTGCCTCTCGCCTCTCGCCTCTCGCTTCTCGCCTCTCGCCTCTCGCTTCTCGCCTCTCGCTTCTCGCCTCTCGCCTCTCGCTTCTCGCCTCTCGCTTCTCGCCTCTCGCCTCTCGCCTCTCGCCTCTCGCCTCTCGCCTCTCGCCTCTCGCCTCTCGCCTCTCGCCTCTCGCCTCTCGCCTCTCGCCTCTCGCTTCTCGCCTCTCGCTTCTCGCCTCTCGCCTCTCGCCTCTCGCCTCTCGCCTCTCGCCTCTCGCCTCTCACCTCTCGCCTCTTGCCTGATGTTCAGTCACGACGCAAACGCCGCCAGGATCGCCACCGAGGTCAGTCCCCACAGCACAATGCATGAGGCAAGCGGCATGTCTCTCAACACGAGATCGGCAGGGCTGCCGCCGCCATCCTGTTTGTAGATCAGATAGAGGTAGCGAAAGATAGCGTAGACGACGAACGGCACCGTGATCATCATCACCGGGAACGGTTCGTGCGGCAATGTTTCGGCAGTTGACGTAAACAGCGTATACGCGATGATTGTGGCGGCAGTGACGATCGACATCATCTGGTCGAGGAGCGGCAGCGAATACTCATCGAGAATACGTCGGTGCGCGCCGGCGCCGTTCTCCAGCAGCACCAGCTCGGCGCGACGCTTTGCCAGACCCAGGAAGAGGGCGAGCAATCCCATGCAGATGAGCAACCAGGGCGTAATGGCAATGTCGATGACCATTGCTCCCGCTACGGCGCGGAGCACAAAACCTGCGGCAATGGTGAAAATATCCATAATCACGACATGCTTAAAGTAGTAGGAATATGCCACTCCCTGGATGATCGCATAGGTAAACAAAGCAGCCGGGAAGTCATAATTGTAGCCAAACCAGGTTGTGCTATCGCCAGGCGGTGCATAACTCAGATCGAGCGCCACGCTGAGCGGCAGCGCGACAACGACCAGCGCCACTGCGGTCAATGCCGCGATGCGTGGGCTGAGCCGCCCCGATGCCAGCGGACGGTTGCGTTTCTTCGGATGCGCCCGGTCTTTTTCCATATCGACCAGATCGTTGAGCAGGTAGATTGCACTGGCAACCATGCAAAAAAGCGCGAATGCGAGAGTTACGGTCAGTACAGCATCCACGTGCATCCACAGTCGCTGCTGGGAAAACACAATCGCAGCGAACACGAACGTGTTCTTGATCCATTCTTTTGGGCGCATGGCGCGCAACAGTTCAATGAGCATGGCGCCGCCGCGCGCGCGTGTCAGTTCGATCTCAGCAATCTGTTCCATTCTTCACGAATCCTCATGCTGGCAAACGCTCCTCGCCATTCTAGTAGAGCGTTTGCCATACGTCAAACGCTTGACATATCGGCGGCTTGCGGCTACTCTGCCAGCAGAACAACCGGAAGCAGGAATTGCTATGCCTCGTTTGCTGATAGCCACAACCAATCCCGGCAAATTGCGGGAGTATGCAGCGATCTTCGCTGATCTGCCGCTTGATCTCTGCACACTGGCGGACCTTGGCATTCAGGATGATGTCGAAGAGACGGGCGCAACCTTTGCCGAGAATGCGCGCATTAAGGCGGAATACTACGCGCAACGCAGCGGGTTGCCGACCCTTGCCGACGACTCTGGGCTGGAAGTGGCGGCGCTCGGCGGCGAACCCGGCGTCCGCTCGGCGCGTTATGCCGGTCCTGAAGCGACCGATGCCGAACGCAACGCCTTCTTGCTGCGTAAACTCGAACATGTGCCTTTCCACGCGCGTTTGGCGCGCTTCGTCTGCGTCATTGCCCTGGCGCTGCCCGGCGGTCCGATCGAGTTTGTCGAGGGGGTCCTCCCCGGTGTGATCGAGTTCGAGCCGAAAGGTCACTACGGTTTCGGGTACGATCCGATCTTTTACGTTCTCGACGAAGATGCGACACTGGCGGAGCTTCCGCCGGAGCGCAAGAATCAGATCAGCCATCGCGCGAATGCTGCGCGCGCTGCGCGTGATGTGTTGCGGCGCTGGCTCGATGAGGGGTGGCCTGGTCCATGACCTTCTCGCTGGACATTGAACTGTCGCTGGCTGAAGATAGCGCTCTGCCGGTCGTGACCGAGCAGCAGCCGGTCGAATTCGTCTGCCTTCCGCCGGGGGAAGCGGCGCTTGTGTTGACCGTCGATGGGATGGCGCTGACGCCATTCCTCCGCCCTGGTGATGCGCGCTGGCGCTGGGTATGGAATCCTGGCGCCAGCGTAGGCACGCACACGCTGCGTCTGACGGTACACATCAACGGCGAGGCGTTTGGCGAATGGCAATGGCGACTATCGGTAGCACCACGCAAAATCGACAGCGAACGATATGTGGCGATCCTTGAGGATGTCGAGCGCGTCGCTCCTCCACTGGTGCGATCCCTGGCAGGCGCTGCCCGCGATGCGCGCCTGGCGGGGCGCAGTGACCTGCCGCGTCTGTGGTTCGACGACGCAACGGTATTGTTTGGTTCGTCATTCGAGCCGTTCGAGCAGACGGTCCGGCGCATTCTGGCGCATCCCCGCAGTCTTCTGCGGCGTGAGGAAGAGCATGTGCCGCTTGGACAGGCGCGCGAACTATCGGTGGCAGCAGTGCAACGCGCGGTGCAGGGCGACGTGGAAGCGGCGCCGTCGGATGCGGCGCCGCAGGTGCAGCGGCTGCTGCGACCGGAAGGCGGCGCGTTGCCGCGCACCATTGTGCAGGATCTCAGCCGCGACACGCATGACACGGCGGAACATCGTCTGCTGAAACGTACCCTGGAACTTCTACGCGGGCGCGCGCGGCGGTGCGCAGATCGGGCGCAGCGCGAAGTCGCCCGTCTCGATGCCGCTGCACCGGCTTCCTCCCGCGCCGCGCGCGCCCGCGCCATTGCCGCGCGCTGCGATCAGTGCGCCCAACGGATCGCCGGTCTGCTGGGTGCGCCATTCTTCGAGCAAGTGACGGCGCTGCGCCATGCCCCGGCGGTCACGCCGTTGATCCGGCGTGATCCCGCGTACCGTCAGGTGTATCGGATGTGGCGGGCGCTGCATCAGGGGGTGGTTGTCGATCCCGGTGCGCCGTTCGATCTGCCGGTTGTTGATCTTCCACTCCTGTACGAACGCTGGTGTGTGTTGCAGGTCGTTCAGGCGCTGCTGAACCTGGGCATCGAGGCGCATTCCTGCTCGCTGCTGCTTCCTCCTTCGGACGATGCCGATGCCTGGTCCTTCAATTTTCGGCGTGATGAGCCACTGTTGGTTGCCACGTGGAGTGGTTGGACGCTGCGACTGCGCTACCAGCCGTGGTATCGTCCGGCGCCGGGTAGTCGCAATGATGAAACGCTCGTCTCACTCGATTGCCACACGCGCATCCCCGACATTGCCATCGAAATGGTTCGGCCCGATCATCCGCCAGGAGTCATTGTGCTGGACGCCAAATATCGCCTCGATGCCGATGGGCGCGGCGTTCCCGCTGACGCTCTGGCAGAGGCGTATGCGTATGCCGGCGCCATCGGCGTTGCCGGCGCTCCCGCTGTTGCTGCCGCGTTCATCCTCTATCCCGGCACAGGCGTTGCTGAACGCTACCCCGGCGGCGCCGGCGCCATCCCGCTGCTCCCCGGCGCCGTCGGGACGCTGGAGGGGGTATTGGCGAGGGAGATGATTCTCAAGTGTGGCACTTTTCAGGAACAAAGGGTGTTTGCCACGTCCTGACGCTTTGTTTATCCTCAGCCTTCTGCCGCATCGTTTTCAGCAATCACCATCACGATCAAACCTCCCTCCGCCAAACCGGCGGTTGCAGTGGCGTCAGAAATGGTGACGGCGTTGCCTGCGATCCGCAGACGAGGAGCGCGCGCATGGCGCGTGAGCAGCCAACAAAGAAGAGACGTCGTTGCTCGTCCTCCTGCATTTGCGCTTCTTCGACTGGCAGGTCTGCGCTGATGCGTGGGAACCGTCCTTCGTCCAGCCCCACGACTGCCACGAATGGGAACTCCAGCCCTTTGGCGGAATGGAGCGTCAGCACCTTGACCTTCGGCGTCGTGATGTCAACATCTTTGCTCGACTGAAATGCGGCGGGCATGCCCAACCGCGTCAGGCGGAGGGCGATGTCCTCCCCTGCGCGCCTGCTGGTGCACAGCACGGCGCCGCTATGAGTGGGCAGGCGGTAACGCCGCGCCGCTTCGAGGAAGAAATCACGGATCGCTTCAGATTCATCCGAGTCGTTGTTCACCAGTCGGAGGAGTGGCGGATCGCCGTGATGCGCTGATGGAATTTGCCGGACGCTCTCTTCCTCGCCGGCGCTGCTGCCTGCCAGAATGCCGGCGCAGGCTGCCAGGATTTGTGCGGTGTTGCGGAAATTTTGTTTCAACAGGATCGTTCGACCGGCCATGGCGAGCGTCCGGTGTACCTGCTTCCAGCTAAAACCGCACTGGTAGATCGACTGTGATGCGTCAGCCGTCAGGTATACATGCTCCGGCGTTTCCACCAGGTTCAACAAAAAGCGCAGCGCCGCCGGCGACAGGTCCTGCGCTTCGTCGATCACCAGCGCCTGATAGGGCTTGGGCGACAGCGTGGCGGCGAACTCCATTGCGCCGCGTCGCACCTGTTCGTTCAACACCAACCCTTTGACGCGCATCAGGTCGCGCCAGGATACATAGATTGCCCAGAGCGCCTCACGGAGCGCCGGTTTGAGCGGCATTCGCCGTCCGTGGCGCTCGACGGCGAGGTATTCTTCCAGGCTGTTGATATTTCGCGCTTCGATGACGTGCAGAAATTCCTGGAGCAGATATTCGGCGCCGAGTCGTTCCAGCGCTGCGCGACGCTCATGGGCGTCGGCGGCAGGAATATCGGCATTGGCGAGCGCATCCATGAGCAGCGCGGTCGCCTGCCCTTCGGTAGCAAGCCTGGGCGATCCCCACCCCCTGGCGAAGTAGTGAAATGCCAGGCTATCTACCGTCGTCACTTTGACCCCCCGAGTGTCGGGTGATGCGCCCAGCAGTCTTGTCAGCAGTTGCTCCGAATAGGCAACCAGCGCATTCGTGTAGGTGGTGAAGAGCACCGACGTGACGCCCTGTTCGAGCAAGCGCTGCACACGGTAGAGCGCCAGCGTGGATTTGCCGGTTCCCGGTCCGCCACGGACGAGGATAGGTCCGCGGCGATCCTGGTTCACCAATCGTTCCTGATCGGGCGTGAGGCGCAGCAGAAAGCCGGTCAGGTCCTCTTCTGCAAATCGTTCGATATCGACTGGCGTTGAAAGCACGAATTCGGGCTGTGCAGCAATCGCATCGAGCGATCGGGGGAACAGATTGTCGAGCAGGAGCGTGAGGTGACGTTCAGGGATCGGCAGATTGAGCAGATCGTCCTCGGTGCGCGCGGTGAGCGTGATAGTGCGGTACTGTGCGGGTATCCGCCAGCGTTCCAGCATATCTTCCGTTATTGGAAATGGGAGCGGACGACTCGGCGGCAGCGCGCTGGATAACAGTGCAGCATCCATCGGCGGTTTGCTGAGCACAAACTGCTCCTCGACAGCGCCATGCGCCCTGGGGGTCAGCGTGACAGGATCAGGCGGCAATGCCGGCGGAGCAATATCAGGCAGGTCATCTTCATATGTGCGCTCATCACGCTTGCGCACGCTCAGCAGTTTGACCCACCCTTTGCCGATGCAATAGCAGATGCGATAGTCGCCAACCCGCACGCGGTAGACATTGTCGTACCCTTTGAGTTTCTTCGCATCGCCGCGCGCTGAATAGGGATCGTCGGCGATGGTTTCCAACTTTCTGGTGATGGTCTTGCTCACGTGGCGCGGCAGGTCGAGCGATTCGTAATAGAACGTTGGAGTGAAGGAAAGCTCAAATCTGGCCATCGTCGATTCCTCACGGCAGACACAGGTTGGCGACGCTGCCTGCGCGGTTGCCATGATTGTATCATCATATGCATACCTTGATTGCTCGTTGACGCCCATCGGCAGGCTTGGCACAATCGCGGTTGCCAGACCCAGATGATAGCCAAGGAGCGACCGATGGACGCCAACTGGATTATAGCTGCTTTCGTGCTGATCGACACACTGATGGAGCGCCTGGGCCATCACCGTGATGTGCGCGCCCAGGTTCCTGATTCGGAGGTCATCCTGATCGCGGTCGTTGCGGCCAAGGACTTTCAGAATCATCACGAGCGCGCCGTGTGCATCGTGCGCCAAACCCGCTCCCTGTCGGGACCCATTGATGTCACGCGCTTCAACCGTCGGCTGCACAAGCTGGCAGACTGGCTGAGCTTCATTGCCACGACGTTGGGTGCCATCCTGCGGCGTGGCGAGGTGTTTGTGATCGAGAGCCTGCCACTGCCCGTCTGTCGACGCGTGCGGGCGCGGCGCTGTCGCAAGGTCTGCGGACGTGCCTCCTGTGGCGAGTGCGCTGCGAAGAAAGAGAAGTTCTTCGGCTGGCGCTTGCATCTGATGTGCACGCCAAGCGGTATACCCGTCAGCTTTCAGTTGCTGCCGGCAGCATTCCATGATGTGACGCCCGTGCACGAATTGGCCGTGGTGTTGCCGCCCGGCGCGCGCTTGTTCGGTGATAAAGCCGATACCAGCGCCGCGGATGAGACCAGCATGCTGGCAGACACGGGCGTACGGCGCATCCCAGTACGACGGGAAAAGATGCAGCCACATGCCTGGTTTGTGGATGCCATCGAGTTGGGTGACTATCGGCATACGATTGAAACCGTCAACCGTCAGTGTGAAAAAATGGGCATGGAACGCCTGTACGCACGCACGAATACTGGCTTCGAGTTGAAAGTGCTGGCCGCGATCATTGCCTTGGCCTGTACGAACATGGACTAGCAATCAAGGTATGCTATACTGGAGCGCTCTATGAAAGGAATGGCTGGTATGGTCACTGCCGAAACTACAGTCGAGCAGGCGCCGGCGCGCCCCAAACCGGTCTCGCTTCCGGCGTGGCGCTGCGTGCTATACGAAGTTGCGCTCAATGGTCTGCGCATTCTGTGGGAAACAGTCAATGATTTCAGCCTCTGGCGACTGATCGAATACCCCTGGGCAACCCGCGCGCTCGGCATTGCGCGGGGCGACACGGTGGTGGACATCGGTTCCGGCACCTCGTCATTCCCGCACATGCTGGCGAAAGAAGGCGTGAATGTCGTGATCGTCGAGATTGAACATCGCCGTGTGCGCTGGCAACGCGACAAGCGCCGCGCGACGGCGCGCCCCGGCGACGGCGAGTTGCTGCCAATCGTCGCCGATGCGACCCGACTACCGTTTCGCAGCGGTTCGGTACCGTCCATCAGCGCCATTTCGTCGCTCGAGCACATTCCCGATGATGCGGCTGTGGGGCGTGAGATCGGGCGGGTGTTGGCGCCGGGCGGCATCGTCGCGCTGACGCTGCCGTTTACGGGCAGCGAGCGGACCTCGTTCTTCGCCGGAATTCGCCCGTTCAAACAGGTGGCGCGCAACGCCTTCGTTCAGGAAGGGAAACCCGGATCGTTTTTCCGTTTCTATACCGACGATGACATCCGCCAGACCTATATTGAGCCGGCGAATGCCGAGGTCGTTGAACGTCGCGCATTTGGGCGCAGCATCCTTAACGGACGGTACCACGAGACGCGCCTGACCAGGTTCTGGCGGCGGATTGTGTTGAAAGATCTGTTGCTGGCGTGGCTGATCCACCCGCTCGAAGAACGATTTGATCGCTCCGATCCACTCTACGTTATGCTGGCGCTGCGCAAGCGTCGTGAAGAACCGTGACTATGCAACGCTTCTGTAGCACTCAGACCCTTGCAGGCTTACTATGGCTTCCATTACGCAACACACACCAAGAGTTGCTGTATTCCCACACCTAATTGCCCTGGCGCTCTATACCCTGCTTGGCATTCTCCTGACGTGGCCCTTACTGCTAAACCTGACAAATGGCGTCATCGGCGCTGTTGACGGCGTCGATGCTTATCAAAACGCCTGGAGTCTATGGTGGACGGCGCAGGCGCTGACCTCGCTGCGCAACCCTTTCTTTTCGCCGCTCCTCTTCTACCCCGATGGCGTCGACCTCTTTTGGCAGCCGCTTGGGTTCAGCCAGGGAGTGCTGGCGCTGCCGGTGACGCTTACGCTGGGACCGGTCGCTGCGGTCAACTGGATTGTGCTCACCAGTTTTACCGTTGGCGGATATGCAACCTTTCTGCTAGCGCGGCGCGTGACCGGCAATGCAGCGGCAGCGCTGGTGGCGGGCGCCACCTTTATCTGTTCGCCCTATCACATGGAAAAGGTGATTGATGGCAACCTGGAAGTGGCTGCCATTCACTGGCTTCCGTGCTATGCCTATGCCCTCTTGGCGCTGCTCGACCGTCCATCATGGCGTCGGGCGCTGGCGGCTGGCGCTCTGCTCGTCTGGGTCAGCCTGGGCAGCTGGTATTACGGGCTATTCGCCGTGCTCTTCACGGCGTGCGCTGCCGGTATCTGGGCATACGGCGCCACCCGCAATGCAGAGCGCATGCATCAGTTGCAGCGCGGCTTACAGCAGGCGATGTGGGGAGTAGCCCCCTTAGTCATTTTGGTGATGGCGATTGCACCGGCGTTGTATAGTCTGGTGACAACCGGAGCGGACGAGATGCTGTGGGATATGCGCTCGATACAGCGTGAGCGCTCTGCCGATTTAATAGATGCATTTCTGCCCAATCCGGTCCATCCTGTGTGGGGTCCGGCGGTGCGCGCCTGGCGTAACCAGATCTATCCCAACGCGGTGATCTGGAATGTGTCGCTGGGGTGGATCGCGCTCGGACTCGGACTGTTGGGCGCTACTACTGCGTGGCGTGCCACGTGGCGCTGGTCGCTGCTGGCGCTGGCATGCTTCATTGTCGCCCTTGGACCGGAGTTGAAGATCGCAGGCTGGCACACCGGTCTTCCACTGCCGTATACTCTCATCCAGGATATGCCCGTCATTCGCTCAGGGCAGCGACCGAACCATATGATGGTAATGGTCAGTCTGAGCCTCTCGATCCTTGCGGCATACGGCTTTACCGTGTTGCAACAACATCTCATACAACACCCCTCGCCAATCCATATGTGGAGTATGGCGCTTGCATTGATCGTACCGGTTGCTGGTATTGACGGATACGCCGGGACCCACACCATCGTCGCGCGCCGCATCCATCCATTCTACGCCACATTGCCGCCTCCCGACGGAGCAATCATAGCGTTGCCGCTCTATCTTAACGTCAACCGTAGCGAGAACCTGACGGCACAGATAGGTCATGGATGGCCCATCATCGGCGGGTATGTCGCCCGTCCGCCTGCATACGTATTTCCGAAGTATACCCCTGGTGTCCGTGAGATACAGTTTGGTGAAGTCGAAAGACAGGACGTCGTATCGCCTGGATGGCCCGAATCTGCCCGGCGAGCGCTGGCGGCGTACCGCATTCGCTACATCACCATGGACTTGCAAAGCAATAAAGACGAGTATTTTGCGCGCCTCCGCCCGCTCCTCGCTGAGTTGGGGATCGAGACGCCAGTCTTCGTTGATGAGACGCTGGAAGTTTACGCTGTACCGCAAGCCTGGCGGGTCGTGCCGGTGGCGTTTCTGGGCGACGGGTGGCAACCGCTTGAACGCGAACCGGCAACCGGCGTTCGCTGGCGCTGGATGGGCGAGCGCGCCGAAGTGCGGCTGTTCAATCCCCTCGTCGGCGCGGCGTTGGTGCGCCTGACTTTCTGGATGGAGGCGTACTATGAGACGCGACCACTCTGGTACACGCTCAACAATATGGCGCTGGGAACAGTCACCGTTCCTTCCGGGCGCGCGCCAGCGCGCGCAATCTACGTGCTGCTTCCGCCCGGCGACCATGTGCTGACCTTGCAGGCGCCCGCTGATCCTGACCCGGCGCGCGCTGGCGCGCCGATCAGCATCCGTCTGTTTGCGCTCGATGTCCGCAGCGCTGCCGGCGCGCCATAGATGGCGTGCAACACGCGAACAGCCGCAACATTCCCATAGATAACCTGAACTGTGCGCCGACGCGCGTTGCATTTTTCCAAAAACCGTTTACACTGGCTGCATTGAGCCGCGCCGTTCTGGCGGAGCGGAGACCAACATCAGATCAGGAGTATTCTGTATGTCATCTATCGAGGAACCAACCGCTGAAATCGAACGCCTGCGCCGGCGCGTTGCCGAACTCGAAATGATATTGGAGCAACGACGGCAGGACGATGAAGCAATCGAACGCCTGCGCGCAATTATCGAAAACACGCCGGACGTTATCAGCACTGCTGATGCAGAAGGGCGGGTTGTGTACACAAATCAAGCGGGGCGGCAGTTGTTCGGTACACCGGACGATACGCCACGAAGCGACCATCGTATTCCACAATTCCATCCCGACTGGGCTGCGGATCTGATCCTCAACGAAGCCCTGCCCCACGCAGCGCGCGAAGGGCGCTGGAGCGGCGAAACCGCCGTGTTCGACGCGCAAGGGCGAGAGATTCCGGTAGCGCAGGTCATTATCGCGCACAAGAATGCATCGGGCGAGGTGACACACTTCTCGACTGTTCTGCGCGACATCAGTGAAAGCAAGCGGGTCGAAGCCACGCTGCGCGAAAGCGAGCAGCGTTTGTTGCGCTTCCTTGATGCGCTGCCGGTCGGCGTCTTCGTCGTCGAACCTGATGGACGCCCCTTCTATGCCAATCGCAGCGCCATTGAGTTGCTGGGCAAGGGCATCATGCCGGAAGCCACGACCGATCAGCTTGCCGAAATCTACCGCGCCTTCGTCGCCGGAACCGATCAACCCTATCCTACCGAGCGCATGCCGCTGGTACGCGCGCTGCACGGTGAAGCATCATCCGTCGATGATATGGAGATCGAACGCCCCGATGGTCGAGTGCTCATCGAAATCCACGGCGCGCCGATCCGTGATGTTGAGGGACGAATCGTCTATGGCATGGTTGCATTTACCAACATCACGATGCGGCGGCGCGCCGAGGAAGCCATCCGCGAACGCGCTATGCAACAACAGATCATCGAAGCGCAACAGGCGGCATTGCGCGAACTGAGCACGCCACTGATGCCAATCGCCGAGGGGGTGGTCGTTATGCCGATCATCGGCTCTATCGACAGCCGACGCGCCCAGCAGATCATGGAAACGCTCCTGGAAGGCATCGCCGCACACAGCGCCGATATTGCCATCCTCGACATTACCGGCGTTCGTGTCGTTGATACGCAGGTCGCCGGGGCGCTCGTCCGCGCGGCGCAGGCGGCGCGCATGCTCGGCGCGCGCGTCGTGCTCAGCGGGATCAGCGCCGAAATCGCGCAGACGCTCGTGCATATCGGCGCGGAAATGCACGAGATGATTGCGCTCCACAGTTTGCAGCAGGGTATCGCTTATGCGCTGGAACAACGTCAGGCACTCTAATGCTTCTGGCTACGCTTGCCCCAACGCACGGAGTACAGGTCTGTTCCCTTGTACAACTCAACGCCGGGCGAGCCATCGGTGGGCAGCCAGAGCAGGCGAACTGCGGACGGATCGCTGCTCTCAAAGATGACGGCGCCTGAGCCGTCCGATGCCCACAACGCCTGGTATAGTTGATGGGCATCGCTGCGTAACGCTGCGAATGCCCCGCCGGTCAACGGCACGCTGCTCATGGTATATGAGAGCGCCATCAGTTCCGCCGGATCGGCGGCAGGTGAGGAGACCGGGTTCTCGCCAGGCGCCGACGACACAAACGCATACAACCGGTCGATGGCGAAAAACGGCATATGCAGCAGGGCATCTGACGGTTCGATAGGCACAGAGGTCGCTGCACCACTCATCGCATCGCCGCGCCAGATGCCCGGCTCGTTGAACCCCTTCCCCGGATTGGCGACGCTGAAGTAGACCGCCTTGCTATCGAGCGTCCATGCAGCGGCGGTGCAGGCTGCAACCAGATTCGGCTCAGGCGCCGCCAGATAGACGATGCCGCCGCTTGCCACATCGACGATCGCCAGTTCACAGAGTTCGACGGAGAGCGAGAAGGCGTGCACCAGCAGTTTCGTGCCATCCGGCGACCACGCAACCGCCTCGAAGCCACGCCCATCGCCTCCTTCGATAGAGGGATCGGTCGCCGGTTTATCCGCCAGGATCAGGCGTGGCTCGCCGCCAGCGACCGGCATCAGATAGAGACCTGGCGTGTACGTGCCTGGACGTTCATAATCCTCGAAAACGCGCAACGCCATCGTCGCGCCATTCGGCGCAATCACGGGCGCAGCGACGGGCATGCTATCAAGCAGCGTCGCACGATTGCCGCCGTCGGCGTCGGTGCGCACCAGTACAGGCGGCGTACCGATTCCCTGAACAAGGTACACCAGCGTTCCATCCACCGGCGACACATCGAACTGGACGATTGCCAGCGCATCCGGCGCAGGCGGCGCCTCATTCGTGATCTGTTTGCGTGTGACACCGTCACGCTCGATACGCACAATCTGCCCGGTATCAAGAACGTAGAGCGGCGCGGGAAGGACGGCATTTGCCGACGTCGGCATCTCTGTGGCAGCAGGCGGCGCCGTCGGCGCAGGTGCGGCAGTCGGCGGTGTCGCGGCGGTTGGTGCGGCTGCGGGTGCAACGGTCGGCGCTATGGTTGTGGGGACGGTGGCGGGCGACCCGGCGCAAGCGCTCATCATCAGGAGCAGCGCCAGCAGCAGGCAGACTGCACGGAGTTGGATACAAAACACACGAATGCTCCTCTTATCTCGTTTCCGATGCGATACCGAACCAAAAGAACGGAACGTTACGACGTTTTTTGCGCCAGCGCCTCGCGCACTACTTCAAGCCCGCGCAACAACTGAATATCCTGACTGCGCTGCAATTCCTCCGGGGTGAGAGTTGCCGCTTCAGTCGGGGTGAGTGGCGCAACCCCTGGCGCCAGCGCGATCAATTCATCGGGCTGAATGCCCACACCGCGCACCACCCTGCCCTTCGGCGTCAGCCACTGTGAGGCGCCCAGACGCACCTGTGCGCCGCCTTCCAGATCAAACGGACGCAGAACCGTTGCCGTGCCAAACGTCGCCTGCCCGATCACGCGCGCGCGTCCGTTCTCTTGCAACGCGCCTGCCAGGATCTCGGCGGCGCTGGCGCTGTTGTTGTTCACCAGCACAACCAGCGGAATATCGAGCGCCAGTCCGCCTTCGGTGGTTGTGTATGGCCGTTGGGCGCCGTCACGGTCCTGTTCGATGAGCACCGTGCTCCCTTCTGGCATAAACTGACTGGCCGCAGCGACCAGTTGCGTCACCAGACCACCGGGGTTGTTGCGCAGATCGAGAATGATCGCCTGCGCCTTCTGCGCCCGAACCTCCAGCAGCGCCTGTTGCAACTCCGCTCCGGTGCGCTCGGCGAAACGATTGATCTTGATCAGCGCAATACGGTCGGGCAGCATGCGCCAGGTGACACTGGGAACATTCACCTCCTCGCGCGTAATCGTCACGTCGAACGGCGCTGCCACACCGGCGCGCTGAATGGTCAATACCACCTGCGTCCCCTTTGGACCACGCACCCGGTTGCGCAGTTCTTCCACGGTCACCCCCCGCACATCGTATCCATCGACGCGCAGAATCAGGTCGTCGGGGCGCAACCCGGCGCGTTCGGCTGGCGATCCCTCGATAGGAGCGACAATTCGCGGCTGCCCGTCGCGCACGTCGATATAGGCGCCAATGCCCTCGAATCTGCCGGAAAGCGCCTCACGCTCCCGTCGGGCTTCGTCTGCATTCAGGTAGCGCGTGTGACCCTGGTCTCCCAGGCTATCGAGCATGCCATTGATCGCACCGTCGCTCATGCGCTGCGGATCAATCGCAGCCGGGTCAACAAAATGGTCGCGCGCCAGTTGCCACACACGCCAGAAATTCGTCAACGCGGCGCACTCTTGCGCCTGGAGCGGGCAGGGAGTAGTCACACGCAACGCCAGCAGATAGCCGCCGCCGATTCCCAGCGTCAGCACAAACGCCAGCAACGGCGTCACTAACCAGATCGGCAGTCGCAGACGGAATAATTGTCGTAGAATGTTCATCGGACGATACGTCTCTTATGCGTATATCAATCACATGGTATTATACGGCGGGCGTCATCGCTACGGGGAAAACTCAGCGCGCATTTAACCTGCACGGAGTGGTATCACCATGCCGATGGGACAGAATGGCAACATACCTGTTGGATCGAAGCATGCGCCGGTCGCTCAGAACGTGAGTATGGAGAACATTCTCAAACAAAAGAATCCGGCAGGCGAGCAAGACGCCCGCGCACCTGAGCGAAGTGTGAGCGGGCGCAGGCAATTCGACGCCTGTCACTCGCCACTCATCACTGATAGAACCTGCGTAGTGGTGGCTCCGCAGAGCCTACGGCAGCGTGGCGCTCCCGATCCAGGTGGTGTGGTGCGGCGGCAATGCCGCTTCACGACAACATTCGAAGATAAACACCGCTCTGCCGAAGGCACACAACTCGTCCGTGCGTCGACCGCGTACCTCTTATCACTGACAGGCAACACACCCGCGATTCCACGAAAAGCGTGAACGGCAACACGGCAACGGGAGGCGCCATGAAACAGGTATTCATCTCTCAGCACCCGCTCGTCCATCATAAACTGACGCTGCTGCGCCGTGCGACGACGGAGCCGAAGAAGTTTCGCGAACTGGTGAGCGAACTCTCTCAATTCCTGCTGTACGAAGCCACGCTCGACCTGCCACTCCAGGAACGCGCCATCGATACGCCGCTCGCGCCTTACCATGGTCATCAGATCGCCGAGCGCATCGGTCTGGTGCCGATTCTGCGCGCCGGATTGGGAATGGTCGATCCTATCCTGGATCTCATTCCTACTGCGCATGTCTGGCACCTCGGTCTCTACCGTGATCACGCGACGCTCCAGCCGGTCACATACTACAACAAACTACCGCCGGAAGTGGACGTGGACCTCTGCCTGGTGCTCGATCCGATGCTCGCCACCGGCGGTTCGGCGGTCGCAGCCGTGAGTATCCTGAAAGAGTGGGGCGCGAGCCGGATCAAGTTCTTGGGATTGATCGCCGCGCCCGAAGGGGTGCGGGCATTGCATGAGGCGCATCCCAATGTGCCGATCCATCTGGCGGCGCTTGATGACCATCTGAATGATCGCGGGTACATTGTTCCTGGTTTGGGAGATGCCGGCGACCGGCTGTTCGGCACAGGGTAATGCGAATATGCATCCGTCCGGCAGTTGAGGCTGCGGGCTACGGAGAGCGAAGGAGTCTGGAACGCGACGCCTGCCTGCGCGGAGGAGAGGGGAATACTGTTTCACATGCCGTATCAAGGCGCCGAATCGTGAGGCTTCATGTCACTGCTGACCATTGTGGCGCTGCTGAGCGCCTTTATGATCGCCTTCATCGTGACCGCGCTGACGGTTCCTCCGGTGATTCGCCTCTGCGAACGACGCGGATGGATGCAGCAGCCCGGCGGTCGCCGCACCCATCCGCACCCTACTGCAAATGTGGGCGGCATCGCCATGTATGTTGGCTTCGTAACAGCGATCCTTGCCACATTCATCTTTAGCGCACTCGACCCGGCGCTGCGCCGCTCGGAGTTCGAGGTGTTGCGCATCGGGTTGCTCCTGACCGGCGGAACGCTCATTTTTCTGGTCATGTGGCTCGATGATGTGGTCGAGCTTCCATGGTTCCCCAAGTTTGCGGCACAGATTGGCGCAGCACTCATTGCAGTCGGTCCGTACCTCTGGGACCAGCGGCGCTACCCCGACACACTGGGGTTGCTCACCGAAGCGCGCGGCATTCTGCTGACCGCCTTCAACGCGCCGTTCGTCGGGCAGGTCAGCCTGTGGGATGTCAGCCCATGGCTGGCAATCCTGGCAACGGTCTTCTGGCTTGGCTGGATGGCCAATACCATCAACTGGTCGGACGGTCTTGATGGTCTGGCGGCTGGCGTGTCGCTGATCGCGGCGTTTATGCTGGCGCTTCATGCACTCAGGCTCGACCCGCCGCAAACAACGATTGCGCTGCTGCCACTCGCGCTCGCCGGGACATGCGCCGGATTTCTGATCTTCAACCTTCCCCCGGCACGGATTTTCATGGGTGACAGCGGTGCAGAGTTTCTCGGTTTCATCCTTGGCGTCAGCGCGATCATCGGCGGGGCGAAACTGGCGACGGTGCTCCTGGTGCTGGGTGTGCCGATCCTCGATGTCGCATGGCTGATCGTGGCACGCACGGTCAGCGGCAAACAACCGATGCGTGGCGGACGTGATCACCTGCATCATCGCCTGCTGGACGGCGGCATGTCGCCACGCCAGATTCTGGCGCTTTACTGGGGGCTGAGCGCAGGCTTTGGGTTGCTCGGCATCACCGACATTAGCCCCTACGCCAAGTTGATCGGTCTGGCGCTGCTGATTCTGATCGGCATCGGATTGATCGCTTATGCCACACGCCGGGTGACGCTGCGATCGGTGCAGTAACGATGATCTCACCTGCGCTCATACCGCCCCATCAATGTGGCAGTCGCCAATACATGACCGCGCATGGCAGATTCGACATCGCGCCGGACGGCGCCGGGGGGCAGGTTCAGCGATGAAATGTCGAGCGCCGAGAGACGGAAGAAGTAGCGGTGTGCGCCCCTGCCACGCGGCGGGCATGGTCCGCCATAGCCGCGCCTGCCGAAATCGTTGCTTCCTGCCAACCCAACCGTCTGTTCCCCCTCCGCCAGTTCTGTGCGGTCGCCGGGGATGTCGTACAGAACCCAGTGCGTAAACGTGCCAACAGGTGCGTCTGGATCGTCCATAATCAGCACATAACTGGCGGTTGGCGGCGCGCCTTCCCAGCGCAACGGCGGCGGGCGGTCGGCGCCGTCACACGTATGATCGCGCGGGATGACGCCGCCTTCGCAAAACGACGAACTCACGAGTGTGAACGTTATCATTCCGCCTCCTTCACGAGTTGCTGAACCGCACGCATAGAGAAGCATTGCAGCAATGAGGATCAGGGAAACGCTGACGAATACGCGAATACGCCAGCGCATCAACCAATGGGAGAGTGAACCAGCGAATGAACAAATCCATCGCTTTCTCACGTGCAACCTGCCACCGTCCCACATGCGACGTGTAACCTTCCCTCTTATACCAATGACGATTGACGATGCCGCATGCGTGTCATTCCGAGCCCTTCGCTTCGCTCAGGGTAAACTCAGCGAGGAATCTGAGCAGGTCGCGCAAGAACCCTCGTTCTGCTCGGGGTGACCATGCCGGATGGTCACCGGTCATTGGTATTACACTGCTTCCTCCACCCGCCCAACCACGAACTTCAAATACCGCCCTTCGGGAAAATGTGCCGGAACCGGATGATCGAGCGGTTGACCGGCTTCGTGGATAATCCGCAGCCGCCGCTCGGCAAGAGCGCCTGCGGATGCCAGCGCCTCACGGAACGCCTCTGGTCCCACCTGTGTGGTGCAACTCGCAGTCGCCAACAGACCTCCAGGTTTCACGCAGCGCATGCCCAGCGCATTAAGTCGCACATACGCGCGCTGTGCGGCATATCGGCTCTCTTTGCGCCGCGCAAAACTGGGAGGGTCGAGAATGACCAGATCGAAGCGTTGACCGGCTGCGGCATACTGCTCCAGCAACTCGAAACAATCGGCAGTTTCGAAGCGATGGCGTCCATCGTCGAGACGGTTAAGCGCCAGATTGCGCGCCGTCGCCGATGCCAGACCCTTGCCAACATCGACGCTAACGACCTGCCGCGCACCGCCGCGCAGGGCATAGAGCGAAAACCCGCCAGTATAGGCGAAGCAATTCAGCACCGTGCGCCCGGCAGCGAGTCCTTCGACAAAACGCCGATTCTCGCGCTGATCGAGGAACAACCCGGTTTTCTGCGCCGTGTGAAGCGCAACGGCAAAACGGATCCCGTGCTCGACCACCACAATCTCGCGCGGCGGCGACTCACCGTACAGTGATCGTAGCCGCGCGTCACCATCGCCTTCGTCGCCTTCATCTATTGCTGAACGCGACTCCGTTGCCATACGCAGCGCCACACGGCGCACCGTCGGATCGACCTTGAGAATGGCAGTCGCCACGTCTTCGATGAGGGTCAGCGTACCGGCGGAAGACGCCTGGAGGACAGCAATATCGTTATAGCGATCCACGACAATGCCGGGCACTCCATCTCCTTCGCCAAAAACCCAGCGATACGCCGTGATGCCTGCCGCACGCAGCGGCGCCCGCAGATTCCACGCAGCAGTCAGACGCTCACGTAGCCAGGCGATGTCGGGGACGGTGCGCGTCGAGAAGATGCGCAACGCAATCGGACCTTCCGCATCCCACAGCGCATACCCGCGCCAGGCGCCGCAACGAACGATAACCCAGGCGCCGGACGGCAGACGCACATGGGGAGAAACATGGTCGCGGTAGACCCATGGATGCCCCTGCGCCAGTCGCTCGCGCAGCAACGACGGCACAACGATTTCCACACGACGAACCATCACAATGTCGCACCTTTTTGCCGGGCGCCAGCACGACAATCCATGCTGCCCGACATAATACCAATGACGATTGACGATGCCGCATGCTGGTCATTCCGAGCCCTTCGCTTCGCTCAGGGTAAACGCAGCGAGGAATCTGAGTGGGTCGCGCACGACCCCTCGCGCTGCTCGGGGTGACCGGATGTTCACAGGTCATTGGTATAACTCTCCCACAGTGTACCACGCTCACAATGCGCACCAACAGGATAACGACTATCGTTTGAGATGACCCGGTTGTGCATTCTGGCACAGACCGTATCCCGACGCTCATCCGCGCGATTATTACTTACAGAAGTTGAAACACGGCGTCACCTGCTGCGTATGTTATAGAACGAGCGGGATGGTATCATTGCTCAGGCATCTATCGTTCAAAACACTGAGAGGGGACACAATGGGCGAAATACTCGCAACAGTTCTATGCCTGATCCTGGTGCTCGCCGTGGTTGGCGTCTCCGGGTTCATTGTAGCGTTGAAACTAGGTATCATCGTGCAGCAGGCAGCCAAGCCGACCCATCTGGATACAGGAAATTACACGCTCGATCAGGGGCGTGAAGTGCGCCCTGAAGAGGAGCGTCGCACCTGAGCGCCCGCTCACGCCGACACCGCCCCTATGAGGCAGGCAGGCGCTGAGCAAGCGAAGCGCAGAACTCTTGCTATGGAGGGTAAAAAACCAACACGGATGGACGGCGTTCTGAAAACAGCCTTCGTAGTCGGGGTCGCCATCGCGGTCGAAACCCTTGTGCTTCGGCGCCTGTTCACCAATTTATCGTGGGGCATCGCTCTCGGAATCTTTCTGGTTGCCAGCCTCCTTCTCGTTGCACTCCAATACATCGTATCGAAGCGTTATGCAATGCATGCTGCGCGCCACCGGCGGCATCGACGCCGGCAAGAACCTTCTCCCGTGCTCTGGAACGGTCTCGACCCCTCCTCAGTTCCGACGACGCATCACGCAGCCGGGTCGAATCACAAGAGCGGACCACCAAGAGAACCAACGCCCGACTCTGCATTGCCCGGCGAAGATGGTATAATAAGCAGAGAGAGTTCACAACGATAAATATCGGGGAATGCAGCATTGAGCGCAGCCAACATGCTTCAGCAAATTGCCGATGAAGTGCGCGCATGCACGGCGTGCCGGCTGCATCAATCGGCGATGAGAGCCGTTCCAGGCGAAGGACCGGCAGACGCAAAAGTGATGTTCATTGGCGAGGCGCCCGGCTTTCACGAAGATCGACAGGGACGGCCGTTTGTTGGCGCTGCCGGGCAATTTCTCGAGGAGTTGCTGGGGCTTGCCGGTTTGCGGCGCAGCGAGGTATTCATCGCCAATGTCATCAAACATCGGCCACCTGATAACCGTGATCCGCTGCCGGATGAAATCGCCGCGTGTAGTCAGTTTCTCGAGCGGCAGATTGCAGCGCTGAACCCGCTGGTCATCGTCACCCTCGGTCGTTTCTCGATGGCGCGCTGGTTTCCCGGCGAAAAAATCTCCCGCATCCACGGTCAACCGCGCTGGATCGAGGGTCGGATGATCATTCCGATGATGCATCCTGCTGCGGCACTCCATCAACCGCAGTATCGGGCATTGATCGAAGACGATTTTCGCAGATTGCCGGAATTCATTGCGCAGGCGGAGACAAAGAGCGCTCAGGCGGCTGCCGCTGTCGTTCCCGATAAGCCGGATGAACCCGAAGTGCAACAATTGTCGTTGTTCTGACCGCCTATGAAGACCTATCGGCTCTCTCCGTCTGCACGACGCAGCGCTATTGTGCTACTGATTGGCGCATTGATCATTTGGGTGTTCGCCCTTTGGACCCTACGCATCTCGATTGCGACCGGGAGCGATCCCTCTACCGGCTTCGTTCCGGCGCTGCGCGAAAATCTGGATCGCGGGCTGTCTCCCGGGCAGATCATCCCCGCACTGCTCATGGTGGTGTTGCTGGTGGCGACGCCACTGGCCGCGTGGAGTATCCTCGAGGAGTTGGGCGCCCAGTATACGCCGACAGACGCCGGGTTGCGCTTCACATCGTTTGGCGTTGCGCTGACCTGCCCCTGGAACAGTGTCATTGGCGTTCACCGCCGCGATGATGATGCAGACGAGCCTTTTGATGAAGTGGCATTGAGTGACGATCTATCGAGCCAGATCCGCAATCCGCTGGTGCGCTGGCTGCATCGGCAGGCGTGCGGCGCCCGGCGGTTCATTATCTATGGCGGTCTTGAAGACCGCGATGATCTGTTGCACGAAATTCGCATGCGCGCTGGCTTGAACGATGCGCAGCCAGCATTATCATGGGCATGACAGGCTGAAGGCTTCAGTCTGGGTAATACTAGTCGATTGTCGTAAGGCTGTTTGTAAAGCAGTCGGAAAGGAAAGGAGCGAGGCGAGAACAACGACAGAGTTATCGCCTCATATGTGTCTATGGCCAAAAACAGATTACGCGCAATTCCTCTGGGCGGCGCCGGTGAAGTGGGCCGCAATATGTGGGTGTTGGAACAAAATGACGAGATTCTGGTGCTCGATTGTGGGGTGATGTTCCCGGAAGCCGATATGCTCGGCGTTGATCTGGTGCTGCCGGATATCACCTATTTGCGTGACCAGAAGGACAAGATCAAAGCCATTGTGCTGACCCACGGCCACGAAGACCACATTGGCGCTATACCGTATCTTGTACCCGAACTCGATTTCCCTCCGATCTATGGCACAACGCTGACCCTGGGCATGCTGACGGGGAAACTCAAAGAGCATCGTCTGCTCGACCGGGTCAGGCTGATGAAAATGCAGGCGGGCGAACCGTTTACGATCGGTTCATTCACCATCGAGCCATTCAGTGTGGCCCATTCGATTCCCGATACAGTCGGACTGGCCATCGATACGCCGGTCGGACTGGTTATTTACCTGACCGACTGGAAATTCGATCACACGCCGGTCGATGGACGCCCGACCGATCTGGTCAAACTGTCGGAGTTGGGGCGGCGGTCGCCGTTGTTGCTGATTACCGACTGCGTGCGCGTTGAGTCGAAAGGGTATACGCCAAGTGAGCAGGTCGTCGGCGAAGCGTTCGACTCAATCTTCGCAACCGCACCCGGTCGCATTATTGTAGCAACGTTTGCGTCGAACGTGTCGCGCGTGCAACAGGTCATCGACTCGGCGGAAGCGTATGGGCGCAAAGTCATCGTCGCCGGACGGAGCATGGAGAACACCACGCGCATTGCGCTCGAGTTGGGCTATCTCCGCGCACAACAAGGAACGCTGATCCGTCCGCAAGAGGCGGCCGGTCTGACCGATGACCAGGTGGCGGTCATCTGCACCGGCAGCCAGGGCGAGCCGATGTCGGCGCTGGCGCGCATGGCAAACCGTGACTATCCACACGTCAAGATCAAAGAGGGCGATACGGTTGTGGTGTCGGCAACTCCCATTCCCGGCAATGAGGTGTCGGTCAATCGGGTGATTAACAATCTGTTTCGCCTGGGGGCGGAAGTTATCTATAGCGACAATCCATCGGGGCTTGCCGTGCACGTCTCGGGTCACGCTGCACAGGAAGAACTTAAAATGGTGCTGGCCATTCTGCGACCCGAATTTGTTGTGCCGTTTCATGGCGATTATCGCCATATGATGCTCTACCGAAAGCTCGCGCTCGGTATGGGCGGGTTGTTCTCCAATTCGAATGTCATTATTCCCGAAAATGGCGTAGTGATGGAGTTCAGCCGCAACTATGCCCGGACGACCGGTAAAGTTCCGGTCGGGTACGTCTATGTGGACGGAACAACGGTTGGTGACGTTGGGCAGGTGGTCGTGCGCGACCGCCAACTCCTGGCGCGCGATGGAATTCTGATGGTGGTCGTCAGCATCGACCGAACAACCGGCGAACTGGTGGCGGGACCGGATGTTGTCTCACGCGGGTTCGTCTATATGCGGCAGTCGGATGATCTGATCGAGTCAACCAAGAACATTGTGCGGGATGCATTGTCCCGGCGCAATGGCGGAGGCAAGACGGAAATCGACAGCGCTTTCGTCAATCGTAAAATCAAAGATGTGGTTAGCGATTATCTCTACGGACAGACCCGCCGCCGTCCAATGGTGTTGCCGGTCGTGATGGAAGTGTAACCAGGGGTGTTATACCAATGACCTGTGAACCTCCGGCATGGTCACCCCGAGCAGCGCGCGGGTTCTTGCGCGATCTGCTCAGATTCCTCGCTGCGTTTACCCTGAGCGAAGCGAAGGGCTCGGAATGACAAGTATGCGGCATCGTCAATCGTCATTGGTATTACTCCGTTCCGAGGCGCAGATTGTTGCGCAACGGACCTGGTTCATTCGCCTCCTCGCGCAATCGGGCAAACAATTGCTCACGGAGCTGCTGTAGTCGCTCCTGGTATGCCTGGCTACGGATCGGATCCGTCCACATAATCAGCGCGTCCTCGCCATTATCGGTATAATAGCGAGGGCGCGTTCCCGCCGGACGAAAGCCATACTTCAGGTACAGTTGTTGCGCAACAATGTTGCTGACGCGCACCTCCAGCGTCAGCACATCGGCATTCAGGTCGAGCGCCTGATCGATCAACCCGTTGAGCAACAATTCCCCAAGCCCGCGCCCGCGATAGGCAGGCGCCACGGCAATGGTAGTAATATGCCCTTCATCGACGCTCAACCAGACACCGCCATAGCCAACAATCGGAAAGTCGCGCACAGACGTTTGCCGCACTGAAAGCATCGGGAGCAAACTTGCGAGCAAACCGCGTCGAGGCGCGGAACGCTCCGTTCGCGGCGGCGGCGGCGTCGAGGAAGCGCGCGCAACAATGTACCGACTCGTCGCCGGCGACCGCAACTCATGACGATAGGTGCTGGCTGACCAGAGCGTGCTGAAACTGGCGCGCTCGATCACCTGCACCTGCTCGATATCATCCTCGGTCATTCGCTCGACGAAGTAGTACACCACCGTCTCATATCGTCTTATCGTTTCGGGTCGAGCGGGCGCGCATTCGCCGGGTTATTGGGGTCGAGCAGCAACTGCGCCGGATAAGCGCCGTCTTTACCGAAATTCCCTCCGCCCTGGAAGAGACCGGTGACCTCGACACGCCCCCAGACGAAACTGGTGTTTGGTCCGACATTCAGTTCACCAGAGACGCTGGGAGGAAATCCTTCCATCCAGATCATCTTGCCGATCGGTTGCGGACTGCTCCCATCTTCTTCGGTCGAAACCCCTTCCGCCAGCACATAGATCAGTGAGTTCCAGAAGTAGTACCCCTGCGTCGTAACCGTTTGACCATTGTAGCGCGCCGGATCGGCGACGAGGTCGAACAGGCTGACCTTGCCGTCACCGAGAGGACGGTTCTCAATCCGATACTCCTGACGCCGCACCCGTTCAATCGGCTCGGCAGACGTCACAATGATACGATGACGATATGCATTCTCGGCGCCAAATGGACCGCCGGTTTCAAACCGCCCCTGCACACGCACAAAACCGTACACCGCATCACCGGGGCGGTGCAACTCAGTCGTCACCTCGCGCGGGAATCCTTCGAGCCAGATCGGATCGCCGAGCGGTTGTGCATCCAGTCCGTTATCGAGCGTGCTGATACCCAGCGCCAGCACCTGGCGTCCATCGCGTTCCAGATAGGCGCCCGATACAGTAACGTCTTTTCCATTGAACTGCTGAGGGCGATCCAGAAGATCGGGCACATAGAGCGATGACTCGGCGCAGGCAGCCAGCGCCGCACTCGCAGCGACGATCACCACCAGCCACGCAACGCGCTGCATACGATATCTCATCTGAATCCCTTATTCTGTGTGTTCGCACATGCTGCTCTTCAGGAAACCATGTGGCAGATGGCATTATAGAAGTCGGGGCACAAGTTGTCAAAGCCGGTGTAATCCACATGTCATCCTGCGCAGCCAGAAGCCGTTGACCCTGGTAATGGCATACTCGTATAATGAACAGCAGGAGTGAATAGGGGGTATGCACTATGTCGGTTCTCTTTGTGGCGCTTGGAATCATGGTGCTGGCACTGCTTGCGCTGCTGCTCTGGTTTGTGCCGCATCTCCTCCATCAGCAATCGGCGCGGGTCGCCAATGAGACCGCTCAACTGCGTGAAATGCTGCTCGACCTGCTCAACGAACAGGAAGCCGTTGCTATGCGTCAGGCACAACTCGGCGCATCGCTCTCGACGCTCCAAGGGCGGCTCGAAGCGCTGGCGCAGAATGGGAGCGTTTCCCGAACTTCACCCGATCTGGTATCCACAATCGACCAACTAGAAGAGCGTCTGAGCGACCTTCAGCGCCAGATCCAATCCTGGCTCGACGGGCGACAGCACGGCTTGCAGGCGCGTGATCGTCAGGACAACGAGGCCTGGGCAAATCTGATGGGGTTGCTGGCAGCGATCCAGGATCGCCTGGGGGCGCTGTCGCGCGACCGCGCCAACGCTATGGCAGCCTTGCAAGCCAGTCAGTTGCTCGACGATCTCGAGCGAGAGATGCAACATTTGCGCGCCATTTCGGAAGATATTGCCACGCTTCAGAACCGATTGCGTCGGTCGTTGAGCGAGCGCGAACAGCACTTGACCCTGGCGCGTACCCGCTTGACCGATACCATCACCATGCGTGGCGCATAATTCCAGATATCAGGACTAGATTCCTGATGATCAACCGTTGAGAAGATGGTACGATAGACCTATGAGCATGATTGTCATCGACAACCAGACGGTGCATTACGAAGTGTTTGGGCGCGGACGTCCCGTCCTCTTTCTGCACGGCTGGATGGGGAGCTGGCGCTACTGGTATCCGACGATTGAACAGGTCGAAAAGCAATACCGCGCGTATTCGTTCGATTTTTGGGGGTTTGGCGAGTCGCGCCGCAAAAGCACGACGGAGAGCATTGGCAATTATAGTCGTCAGGTCATCCGCTTTCTCGATGCATTGGGAATCGATAAAGTCATGCTGGTTGGGCATTCGATGGGCGGCATGGTGGCGCTCAAAACAGCGCTCGATGCTCCCACGCGCATTGCCAAAGTTGTGACGGTAGGAGCGCCAATCGTCGGCGACTCGCTCTCATGGTTTCTCAAGTTGATGTATTACCGACCCATTGCCAATACATTTGCAAACGCACCCTGGCTGCGCCGTTTCCTCTTCCGCCATTTCCTGGGGGAAACGAGCGATCCGGCGGTTCAAGAAATCCTGGACGATAGCCTGAAATCGTCCGCCGTTACGCTTCAGCGCTCCATCGCTTCGATGCTGCACACCGATCTGCGCCCAGAGATTGGGCGGTTGGCGGTTCCGGCATTGATCGTCCACGGCGGACGCGATGAGATCGTCAATCCCAATCAGGCGGATCTGTTCCATCATGTGCCGCCGGCGCAAGTCGTGGTGATGCCGAAGAGTCGTCACTTCCCATTTCTTGACGAGCCGGATCAGTTCAATACGTTGCTTTTGGGTTTCCTGGGGCATGATTCCTCTTCTTCCTTTCGCTCTTCCTTTCGGCAGCCCGTGATAAACGCATCATTCCCCGCGCACAAGCCTGCCATCGATTGATTGCGCTCCCCGCACAAAAGACTGCCGATAGCATGTTCGGTGTTGAGCGCGATCAGCGGAACGACACCGGGGACCGCCCCTCCCTGACATTCCCTCTCGCCGTGGTTCTCCATTCGTGCTATAATCGACAGGCATGGTTTCCGCTCGAACGCAACAGGTCCTATGCCGCTTTACGAGTATCAGTGCAGTGACTGCGCGCGCGAGTTCGATGCGCTCCGCCCCATCCATCGCGCCGACGAGATTATCGACTGCCCGGCATGCGGCAGCCGTCGGGTGCAGCGCAAGATCTCCATCATTGCGCTCAAGATCGACGCTGCATCGCCTCGTTCAGGCGGTGCGTGTTGCGGCGGAAGTTGCGGCTGCGCCTCGCGCAGCGATACAACTGATTGAAAAGCGCCAGAGGATATCTATGAAAGTCATTATCCCTACTGCCGGGCTTGGGACGCGCCTGCGCCCACATACGTACAGTAAACCCAAGCCGCTGGTGTCGGTTGCCGGAAAGCCGGTCCTCGGTCATATTCTCGATACGCTGACCCGATTTCCAATCGACGAGATGATCTTCATCACCGGCTATCTGGGCAATCAAATTGCCGATTATGTCACATCAAATTATAAAATCCCGGCGCGCTTCATCGAACAAACGGAACTGAAAGGTCAGGCGCATGCCGTCTATCTGGCGCGTGAAGTTGTCGATGGTCCCACGCTCATCCTGTTCGTGGATACGATTTTCGAGGCAGACCTGAGTTGTCTGACCGAACAGGATATCGATGGCGCCATTTTCTGCAAGGAGGTGGACGATCCGCGGCGGTTCGGCGTGGCGTTTACCAAAGATGGATTCATCACCCGGCTCGTGGAAAAACCGGTGACCGATGAGTCGAAACTGGCGATGATCGGGCTGTATTACATCCGCGACATTCAGTGGTTGATGCGCGCAATCGAAGTGCTCATGCTGCGCAATATTCAAACGAAAGGCGAGTACTTCCTGACTGATGCCCTGCAATTGATGGTCGAGAATGGCGCCCGTTTCACTGCGCCGACGGTCGATGTCTGGGAAGACTGCGGGAAACCAGAGACGGTATTGCAAACGAATCGGTATCTGCTCGATCACGGTCGGGATCATGTCGATGCTTCTCGATTGGATGGTTCGATCATTATTCCGCCTGTCTATATCGACGATACGGCGCGCGTGATCAACTCGATCATCGGTCCGTATGTGTCGATAGCGGCGGGGGCGATTGTCAAAGACTCGATCATTCGCGATTCGATCATCAATCGCGATGCGCAGATCGTCTCCGCTACACTGCAATCGAGTCTGATTGGTGATCACGCAGTGGTTCTGGGCGATTTTCGCGAGCTCAATGTGGGAGATTCTTCCGAAATCCGGTATGGACGCCCTGCACATTGAAGAGAATTGAAGGTGCTGTATGCTGCACTTCCCGAGTCCCGTCGGCGATGGCGCCGTGGGCATGGCCGGTGAGGGCCAGCGGAAGGCATTCCAGTATGGTCTGCGACCGCCGTTGCTGCGCCTGAGCAACCGCGACAACTGGGACGCCTCATGGGGTGAGCAGGAGTTGATCCAGCGCATGGCAGCGCTGGCGCACACTGCCGGGTTGCCGTTTTCTCGCACCCTGATTGTCGCCTACTATGTGTCGCTGAAAACCAATCCGTTTGTTGTGCTGACCGGCATTGAGGGCGCCGGTAAGACCGAGTTGGCGACGTTGTTCGCCGAGACGCTCCTTGGTCACGGAAGTCCGCAGTATGCGTTGATCAACGGTGATTCGTCCTGGCTCGGAGCAACGGGTGATCAGCGTTCGTTTCGTTCCCTGTTCGATCATTTCACCTCACTCCGCTTCCTCGAACTGTTGCAGGAAGCCGCCGATCCGGGCAGCGCCGGCAAAGTGTTCGTGGTATGCTTCGATGGCATGCATCCGGCAGAGGTGAATTACTATTTTACGACACTGCTGAGCGTTGATGAAGAAGGTCGCACACGCCTGCGTCTCCCCGGCGTTTCTGAGGATGAGCGCCCGATTGTACCGGCAAACGTCTCGATTACGGCGACCGTCAATACTGCCGAAGGCGTTGGAGTGCTGAGCGCCGACGTGCTGCGGCGCGCTGGGGTCATTGCCTTCCGCGCCAGGAGGTCCACCCAGGTATTCTGGCATCCGCCGACGCCGGCGCCGGTTGGCTTGCAACGTTTGTGGTTGCGCGCCGGTCGGCGTGATGCTGCCGCAGCCCGTGAGCATCTGTTCCAGATCATTGGTTCCACGCAGTGGAATCGGATGGGATGCTCTGAGCCACTGGCTGTGGCGCTCAGGCGCGCAGGCATGGCGCTCACGCCGCGCTTGCGCCAGGACGTGATGCTCTACGTCGCCAACAGTTTCGACGCCGAAGGGCGCGGGCTGTTCGACCCGGACGATGTGCTACGAAATACGCAGATCGCCTTCGATCATCAGGTCGCGCAGCGCTTGATCTGGCGTCTCCACGATGTTCCCGACCCCATGCTCACGTATCTGATGAGCGATCCTGACCGGCTGCCTCCGCTGGCATGGGCAGGGTAACGCCCCCTTCGTGAGCGGACGAGGTTTTTTTGCGTGAGCGCCGCCGCGACGGTGCAGCGCCATCACGGGCGATCACGCGTTCGATGGCGGCATCTTCGAGCGCAAGGGCAGCGGCATATTCATCGATCTGCACGCTGCGTCGTTGCCGAAGCGCAAGGATGGCCACGTGCCGAATATCGTCGATTGTGGCCGTCAGGCGAAAATCAGCAGCAGCGCGCGCCCGCGCCGCTTCGAACAACGCAATCTCTGCGCGATGCGAAGGAATGGCAAGCCGCTGGATGCAGTCGATGGCAAACCGCTCGGCGGCCGGGTCGATCGTCACCTGGGGCAGGATCTCGCGCGCCGCCGCGATTTCCTGTTTCAGTTTGCCGGTTTCATCGGCATACTCGGCGCGAAATGCTTCCGGATGTTCGCGGAAGCGACGTGCGCGCCGGTAAATCTCCAGTCGCTGATTGCGATCCATTAATGGCGCCACCCATACCCGCAACCCGAACCGATCAAGAATCTGCGGGCGGAGCGCCCCCTCTTGTGGATTCATCGAACCGATCAGCACGAATTGCGATGGATAGAGCCGCGTCATCGGTCCACGCCGCACAAAGGTGCGCCCCTGCGCCGCCGCGTCGAGAATAGCATCGACGACCCGCGCATCGAGCAGATTGACCTCATCGATGTACAGCACGTTGCGATGCGCGCGCGCCAGGACGCCTTCTTCCAACATGACCCGCTGCTGTTCGAGCGCCACGCGCTCATTAATGCCGCCCACCACATCTTCCATGCGCGCGTTGAGCGGCAGTTCGATGATGCGCATAGGGCGACGGCGTTTGACCGGGGCGCCCGCTTCGTCGGTTTCTTCGATATCGACCAGCGGCATCACATCGAGCAGCCCGCGCACCGCAGTCGTTTTGCCAACGCCGTAAGGACCGATCAGCAGCACACCTCCCACCTGCGGATTGATCAACGCCAGCACAAGCGCCGTTTTCAACTCCGCCTGACCGACAATCGCCAGGAATGGGTAGGGCAGCACGTCGTCCATACCGGCACTCACAAGAGTTCAATGTCGGCAGCAAGAATTTCGAGGTCGGGGCGTTCTTCTTCGATCCAGCGCAACACCGCCTGGATCTGCCCTTCGACATAATCGCCCGATCCCGACACGCAGGCGATGCCGATGACGGCGCGCCCATGATTGTCGTGCGCATCGACCTCGGTGACCGACACATTAAAGCGGTTGCGCATTCTGCCCAGCAACGATTTCACAATGCTTCGCTTCTCCTTCAACGAGCGAATGCCGGGCAGACGCAGGGTGACCATGCAGGCTGCAACAATCATTGCTCGAATGCGATCGGGTTAGTTCCACGACCAGGGCCATGCATCGCCAGCGCGTCGGCGAGCAGTGCGCGGGAGCAGAGCGATCTCCACATTAAGCATCCCGGTCACTTCACGCAGGCGCGTGGCGACATCGCTCTCCAGCCAGCGCTGTTTCCGCTGATTGTCCACACGGAAGCGATGCGCCAGCCAGTAGGAGAGTTCAACGGCATCGACCGGCAACTCCTCATAATCGTACTCTCTTCCGGTGACACGCGTCATGGTCTGCCAGTACTGTTCATAGGTCTGGCGCAGTCTGGTGATTTCTGCGCCCGAAAGGGTTGACGTGTCTTCTGCCAGTTGCGACACCGAGGCGACGAGATACGGTTGGTGCTGAATGATGTATTGCACACGGAAGCGACGTTGCCCCTGGGCAATCAGCAGGTAACGCCCATCATCGAACTGCTGGCTTTCGGTGATGCGCGCAATCGTGCCGATCTCAAAGGGAACGACCGCCTCACGCACGATGTCGTCCTCCTCCACATTCAACTGACGACGCAGACTACGAATGAAGGGGTCGTCGGGGCTGACCTCGCTGCCAGAGCGGAGCAGCACGACCCCGAACGGTTGCTGCTGCGCCAGGCACTGGCCAATCATCAGGCGGTACCGTTCCTCAAAGATATGGAGCGAAATCGGTGCGCCGGGAAACAGCACCGTATGTAAGGGGAACAGCGGCAATTTCATAGGTTATGGCTCCATACCGGTCGTACACGTCCATACGGTTGCCGTACCGGCGCCGGTATGCAGGTCGATCGCCAACTCGACTTCCGGACCGGATAGCGCCTGCACCAGCGCCGTCGGATCGAAACGCACCGGCGCTCCATCATCCATCACCGTGACGGCGCCGATGCGCAGTTCAAGCATATCGGGGCGCAGGTCCACGCCGCTTGCGCCGACGGCGACGAGCATCCCGCCCCAATCGGGTAGATTGCGCGCGCACATATGGCGCACGGCTGTCGACCGAGCAACCGCGCGCGCCACCTGCGAGGCGGCGGCATCGTTGGATGCGCCACGCACCGTAATGAGGATATGCTTCCCACCCGACGCTGCATCACGCAACACCTGCTGCGCCAGATCGTGGCACAGCGCATCGAGCGCCTGTTGCCAGACGCCGAGTTCGCGCGATCCATCAATAATCGGCGGGCCTCCAGCCGCGCCGTTTGCCAGCACCAGCACCGCATCGTTTGGGCTCATATCGCCGTCGATGTGCAACCTTCCGAACGAACGATTGACACTCTGGTCGAGCGCACGCATCAACAAGCGCGACTCAATCGGCGCGTCGGTGGTGATCACGCAGAGCAGCGTGGCAAGGTGCGGGCTGACCATGCGCGTTCCTTTCGCCATACCGGCCAACGTGACCGTTCGCCCTTCGCGCAGCGACACGCGGAAGGCGCGTTCTTTTGGGCGCGTATCGCTCGTCAGGATCGCAAGCGCTGCGCGGCGCCCGCCATTACTGTCCAGTTCAGACGCTGCACGCCGGATTCCTTCTCGCATACGGTCGAGCGGCGGTGCAACGCCGATCTGCCCGGTTGAAAGCATCAACACGCTATCGCGCGGTATTTCGAGTTCATCGGCTGCAATCTTGGCGCACTCCACGACGGTCGCAAGTCCCGGTTGACCGGTACCGGCGTTGGCATGCCCGGCATTGATGACGACAGCGCGGATGGCATCGCGGTTCCGCGCCAGGATCGCCTGATTGAAGAAAATCGGCGCAGCCACGATCAGGTTCGTCGTAAAGAGCGCCCCGACACGGCAGGGCAATTGTGAGTAGACGATTGCCAGATCGCGTGCGCGAATCTCCTTCAATCCGCAGGAAACGCCGGTGGCACGAAATCCTGCCGGACTCGAAATATGACCATCTTCGATAATATTGTAACTCATGGCGATCTACCAGACACGACAGATCAGACCTTTCAGATATGCTCCTTCGGGAAATGTCAGCAACACCGGATGATCGGGGCTTTGCGTTAACCGCTCGATGATCTGCGCTTCACGGCGCGCATCGAGCGCAGCACCAAAGACAATCTTCTGAAACAGATCGCTCGACACCAGACCGGAGCAGGAGAACGTCGCCAGAATCCCGCAGGGGCGCAGCAACTGCATTGCCAGCACATTGATGTCCTTATACCCACGGGTTGCCCGTTCGACCTGCGCCTGCGTATGGGCAAATTTGGGCGGGTCGAGCACAACGACGTCAAAGCGGCGTTGTTCATCGCGGTAACGCCGTAACATCTGAAACACATCCGCCGCAACCGTTTCGACCGGGGTAGCAATGGCGTTGAGGGCAAGCCCAGCGCGGAGCATCTCAAGCGCGGACTCGCTGGTATCGAGAGCAATTGCGTGACGAGCGCCAGCACGCGCTGCCGCAATGGTAAAGCCGCCAGCGTAGCAGAAGCAGTCCAGCATCTCTGCGCCGGTGCAATGCATGGCGACCCGCCACCGATTGAACGCTTGGTCGAGGTAAGCGCCGGTTTTTTGACCGGTGCGGAGATCGACCGCGTGCCAGAGATCGCCGGGCAACCGCACATGCACACAATCGGGCGGCGTTTCGCCCCACAGTACGCCCGACGCTGGCGGCAACCCTTCCTTCTCACGAACGTCAGATTCGCTCCGCTCGTAGATGCCGCGCGGCACAAGCGTCTCCGCCAGCACGCGCGTGATCGCCGCACGGCGCAGCGCCATCGCCTGAGTCAGCAGTTGCACCACCAAAAACCCGGCGTAGTAATCGACGATCAGGCCGGGAATACCGTCGGATTCGGCATAGACCAGGCGACACGCCCCATCGTCGGTGAGCATGCCCAGTCTGCGACGACCGTCAATGGCGCGCTCGATACGGCGCCGGATCAGTGCGTCATCAATCGGCTCATCCGGATTCCACGTGAACAGGCGAACGCGGATCTGCGATCCGTCACTCCAGCAACCGCGCGCCAGCCACTCGCCGCTGGCCGCCTGCACATCGACCACCTCGCCGCGATCGGGGAACCGACCCTGAATGCGCGCAATCGCTCCAGAAAACACCCATGGGTGCCGTTGAACCACAGGTCGTTCTTTACCGGGATGCAATATGACGATTGCCATCGTGTATGACGCACTGTCACAGGTATCGTTCTACTGTAACACGCTTATGAGGGATGGTCAAGGTTTCCCCGACCGCGTTATCTCGCACCACACTGCGTGCCGCACCACGCTTATGAGGGATGGTCGAAGTTCCCCTGCACCCACCTCAAGACACCACATAGAAGCGCTCATAATCGGTGCAGAGCAGATAGAGTGGCGGCTCGTCCTCATCGATGTGCGGAAACCGTCCGATCGGTTGCAGAAAGCGATTATCGGCAGCATCGTCGTTGAGCGACGACACCTCGCCAACCAGCACGCGCCCTCCTTCGCCCCAGAAGGCGTGGTATAGTCGTGGCGGGAGCGTGATACTCTCACCGGGTCGAAGCCGCACAACACTGCCCGCAGCGACGGTGCGACGAACGCCATCGAGGGAAATGTCGATAGACTGCGATGCATCGATCTGTTCATCGGGGGTGGAAGCGTAAAGTTGAACAACGAGCGTAGCGCCACTACGATTGATGATGTCTTCGGTTTTGCGCCAGTGGAAATGGAGCGGGGTCACCTGTCCATCTTCGACGATCAGAATCTTTTCGGCATACGGTTTCTTCGCAGGATCGCGGGGGTTGCCATTGCGGAGGGTAAACAGGGTCAGTCCCGTGCGCACAAAGTCGCCGGTTCCAAAATCGGTGACATCCCAACCGAGACGGTTATCGACGATCTCGGCACATTCGGGTCCGCGCGCACGCCACTCGTCCGGCGTCCAATACGCAAATGGCGGCAGACAGAACCCGCGTTCGCGGATGAACGTATCGGCGGCGCGCAGAATGGCGTTGATGGTCGAGCGTTTCATATCACATCACACTAAATGCCAGTCGGAAACCAAGAAACTCGTTACAAACGGTTGGATCGAGGCGAAGGCGACAGGCACAGCGGGCAAAACTGCGCGGGTTGGCAAACGAACCGCCGCGCAGGATACGCCTGCCAGGGGCGTCGAGATCTTCGCGCCCATCGTCGGGTCGATAGGGATACGCCGCATCGAGCGATACCGTCCATTCCCAGATATTGCCTGCCATATCGAGACAACCGAACGGGCTTGCGCCGGAGGGCTTCATCCCAACCGGCATTATGCCGCTGTTTCCGCCATCGCGCGTATTGGCGCGCGCCGGGTCCCAGCCATCGCCCCAGGGAAAACGCCGTCCGTCGCTGCCACGGGCGGCATACTCCCATTCAGCCTCCGTCGGCAACCGATATGGCGTCGCAGTCGTTTCGCTCAGCCAGCGACAAAACTGCTGCGCTTCCTTCCAACTCACATCGACCACCGGGTAATCGCGCAGGTTGTCGGGAGGCGCTGCGCCACGCCAGACGAGCGGTGGACGGGCTTCGGCGTCGGCGACATACGCAGCGTACAGCGCATTGGTCACCGGTACGCGCGCGATGGCGAACGGCTTCAGGGTCAGCGTATGCTGTGGCGCCTCTTCGCGGTACGATTCACGTGTGCCGCCAAAGACTTTCGCCAGCGCGCCAAGTTCGTGTTCTGGCGTCCCCATAATGAATGGTTGTGACGGCACAAAGACGAAATCCGGCAAAAGGTCGGAAACGTCGGCGGGATTCATCGACCTCCTCCTGAACGGTGACGGTCACGCGAGACTCCAGACGCTGCCGTGCGGCGTTTTGACAATTTCGATCTGCACAGGAAACATATCCTTCAATTCCTGAATGTGCGTGATCACCAGCACACGGCGAAAGTCGTGCTGAACCGAGATGATCGCCTCAACCAGGCGTTCGCGTCCGCGCGCGTCCTGCGAGCCGAACCCTTCATCGATGATCAGGGTCTCGAGGCGCGCGCCAGCGCGGCGCGCCAGCAGTTTCGAGAGCGCGATCCGGATGGCGAAGTCGAGACGGAACGCTTCACCACCGCTATAGGCGTCGTAGACGCGCGTACCGAGCGCATCAGCGATTTTGATCTCCAGCGTTTCGACGACATCGCCCTTCTTCGTATCGCGCTGCGTCTCGAACGTCAGATGCAACTGATTATCGGTCATCCGGTCGAGGAGGCGATTGGCTTCACGCTCCAGTTCGGGAAGAGCGGTTTCAATCAGCATCGCCTGAACGCCCTTTTTGCCAAACGCCAGGGTCAATTCATCGAACAGACTTTTCCGTTCGAGAAGCGCCAGGCGGAGCGCTTCGGCATCAGCGAGGCCGCGCGCAGCTTCCTCAGCGCGGCGCAGGTTCGCCTCGTGTTCGCCAAGGTCCTTCTGGAACGCCAGCAATTCGCGGTGGAGGTCGTCGAGCCTGGCTCTGGCGGCGTCGCGCGCGCGCGCGGCGGGCGCCAGGTCGCGCAGGCGTTCATCGAGGCGTTGCACCTCGGCTTCGTCGGAGGCGATCTGCGCGTCAAGTTGCCGGAGGCGCTCCGCCGCGCGCGCGATGTCATCGTCGTTCTCGGCAATCCACTCTTCAGCGTGTTGCAGGCGCGTCAGGTCTTCCTCCCAACGAGTCAACGCCTGTGCCTCAGCCTTCGCCTGATCATACCGTTCGCGGCTATACCCCAACGCCGCAATCTGCTCGTCGAGCGTGGCAAGCGCTGCGCGCTCGTCGTGCGCAAAATCGTTCTGCGCCAGGCGTCTGCTCAATTCCGCGACAATCTGCTCCTGTTCGTGCAACGCCGGGTCGTCGTCGTCGATCTGCCGGATTTCACGGTGCAGCGCATCGACCTGCGCCTGAAGCGTCGCCTGTTCGCGGCTGCGATTCTCGAGGGCGGCAACCTGGCGATCAAGCGCGCCGATTTCACGTTCGAGCGTCTCGATGGCGCCAAGCGCCGTCATCTCGGCATCGATGCGCTTCAACTCTTCGCGCGCCGCCAACTCATAATCGTTCTTCATCAGGCGCATCGCCACATCATCATGCAGGCGCTGCGCCTCGATCTGTTGCTGGCGAAGTGTGTCGCATCTGGCAAGGTCGCTTTCCAGACGCGCAATGCGCCCCTGAAGATCGGGAAGCGCAGCAATACGGTTCTCGGCAGCACGAATGTCGTTGCGCAGGCGTTTGAGCTGCGCTTCGAGCTGATCGGCATCGCGTTTGGCAGCGGCATACCACTGGCGCAGCGCCTGACGCTCACGCTCGTATTCCGCCTGGATGTGGACAATGCCGTCGTGACCGAGTTCGCTCTTGCAGAGCGGGCACACCGTCACATCAGGACCAAGCAAGCGTAGTTTTTCGTTGATCTGCTCACCCTGTCGTCGAACCGTCTCGCATTCAGCGCGGATGCCGCCAACCTGCTCGGCAAGGACGCGCTCATCGTTGCGGAGTATTTCAAGGCAGTCTTTTTCTTCGTTGATCCGGGTGCGTTCCGCGAGCGCTTCGGCAAGTTCGGCGCGCCAGCGCGTTTCGTGTTTCAGTTGATCTGCCAGCGTGCGCAGAATTCGCTTCTGCTCCTCGCGCGTGGCGACCAGCGAGTCGTGTTTCAGTTTGATATCCCCTTCCAGCTCCGTGCGGCGGCGCAGCAGCTCATTGACGCGACGGAGGCGGTCGGTCAGGTCAGTACGGCGGGTGCGCGCAGCCGACAACGCCTCTATCATCGGCGTCTGATCCGTCAACTGTGCCGCCAGGCGCTCCCGTTCCGCCACCAGTTTCGGGCGGCGAGCAGCACGTTCGCGCATCGTCTGCACCTGCGTCTCAGCAACGCGCAGATCGGCACGGAGAGCGTGTTCGGCTTCGGCAAGCGCCTGCACGAGGGTCGCGCGACGCTGCTGAAGCCGATCATACTCATCGCGCAGCGCGGCGAGGCGATCACGCTCTGCTTCGGCAGCGCGCAGCGCGCGAATGCCTTCCTCAATCTCGGCACGGCGCGCAATCCAGCCCTCAGCGCGTTCCCGGATGTCCATCTGCCGATCCAGCCACTGCTTCTGCGCATCCCTTTCGGCGCGGCGCTGATGAATCTGCTCCTGACGGTTATCGCGGATAGTGCGCACTGTTTCGAGTTCCTGCACTTTGGCAACCGCCGCTTGGAACGCCTGTTCCGCTTCTGTGATGCGCTGCCGCGCATCTGCGACACGCTGTTCAGCGTCGCGCACGAACCCCACGAGCACGTCGCGTCGTTCCGCCTGGCGGCGCAATTCGCCGATCTGACCTTCGAGACCGCGGATCTGCCCTTCGATGGCGCGCGCGCGCTCCTTCGCCCGACTTTCCAGGTCCTCATACACGCTCAAACCAAGAATATCCGCCAGCACCTGCTTCCGTTTCGCCGGTTCTTTGCGGGTGAACTCATCGGCGTGTCCCTGGCGGAGATACGCCGAATTGGCGAAGACCTCATAATCCATGCGCAGCGTGCGGATGATCAACTGCTGCGTTTCACGAATGCCACCTGGGGTCAGCGAGCGCCAGCCGTTCTCATCGCGCACCTGGAAGTCGAGCTGGCTCTGACCGCCGCGCTTGCCGCGGATACGGCGGCGGATCACCCGATAATCCTGCCCATCGAGGGTGAACTCCAGGTCCACCATCATCTCGGTGGCGCCAAGCGCTACCAGATCATCGTCGCTCTTCAGACGCGCTTCACCCCATAATGCCCAGGTGATCGCATCGAGCAGCGCCGATTTGCCGGCGCCATTGTCACCCGCCAGACACGCAATCGAGATGCCGTCGAGCACCAGCGGCGGCAACCCTTCGCGGTAGCACATGAAGTTCTGGAGTGTCAGCGTTCGAGGGATCATAGCCTGCACCCTGCAATCGAACAGATGCGCGCAGTAGTGTAGCCGAGAATGGCGGTTTGCGCAATCAACACACGCTCAACCGCTGAATCTCCTGCGCAATTGCAATTACTTCCGCGCGATCCGGCGATCTGATCAGATATGCATACGCACCCATCGCTCGATGAAACAGCGGATGCATCGGCTGGTGGTGGACGATGCAATCGCCGAAGCGGATCAGCACCTCTTCGTGGGTCAAAGCATAGGAACGGAACGGTTTGCGTCCAGCGTAACAGACGTGGTACAGCCGCGTCGGCGGGATGCTGACGCGATGATTGATCAACACATTCGCCCATGCATTGTACAGGTCAATGTTGCCGGCGTAGTTGAACATATCGATGCTCAGCCCGCCCGGAGGACGCATGTTGACTTCGAGCGCCACCAATCGCCCTTTAGGAGTGCGGAAGAACTCGAAGTGAAAGAATCGTTCGCGCACATTGAATATCTTGAGGATGCGCCGCCCTGCCTGTTCGAGATCGGGCGGAATGTCACGCTCGGTCAGATAGTAAATATCGTCGTCGTTGTTGACAACCTCCAGGACACCGTTGCTGTACTGCATCGACGTAAAGAAGACCGGTTCGCCATCACGGTCTGCAAGTCCATCGAAAGTCTGAATGACGCCATGCACATACTCCTCGATGAGAAACCCCTCAGGCTGGCGCGACAGGAAGGCATCGAGTTCGGCGTCGCTCGTAATCTTGTACGTGTGATTCGCGCCGACGCCAACGTCCGGCTTGGCGACGAGCGGGTAGCCGACCTCAACGGCGAAAGCGCGCACCTGCGCCGGTGAATGCGCCAGAATCCCACGCGCTACGTCCACCTGTGCGCGGGTGAAAAGGCGCTTCATTTCCGATTTCCGCTTGATGCCGGGCAGATCGGTGATTTTCGGTCCTTCGATGTTGAAATCGGTGCGCAACCGCGCTTCGGTTTCCAGCCAGTATTCGTTCAGGGAGTCGACCCGCTGGATTTTGCCATAGCGGTGCGTGAAATAGCCGAGCGCACGCAACACCTCGTCGTAATGGTGCAGATCCGATACCCGGTAGTATTCGGTCAATGCAGTGCGCAGGTCCGGGTGCAGCAGTTCATACGGTTCGTCGGCGACGCCCAGAACATTCGCGCCCAGATTGCGCAGGCGCACGCAAAACAGATACCAGTTCGGCGGGAAGTGCGGTGAGAGAAAAACGATGTTCATGGTCATACAACGGGAATGACAGGGCAGTGAACGATGTTTCGCAATGCAGGCATGATACCAGAGATTCGGGAAGACGCCCCAACAATCCCGTCCGGGCAGGTCTGAGACCTGCCCCAACAACACCCCCGTCCGGGCAGGTCTGAGACCTGCCCCAACAACACCCCCGTCCGGGCAGGTCTCAGACCTGCCCCAACAACACCCCCGTCCGGGCAGGTCTGAGACCTGCCCCAACAACACCCCCGTCCGGGCAGGTCTGAGACCTGCCCCCAACCCCCCGCACGGGCAGGTCTGAGACCTGCCCCAACAACACCCCCGTCCGGGCAGGTCTGAGACCTGCCCCCAACCCCCCGCACGGGCAGGTCTGAGACCTGCCCCAACAACACCCCCGTCCGGGCAGGTCTCAGACCTGCCCCAACAACACCCCCGTCCGGGCAGGTCTGAGACCTGCCCCCAACCCCCCGCACGGGCAGGTCTGAGACCGAACCCAACAATCCCGCATCTGATTTGGCGCTTGCCAGGTCGGGGGTGGACAGGTCCATCCAGGTAAGGGCGCCGATGGTGCGCGATGTTGTGCGCGTCGTCACGGGTTCCTCACGCTGCGCCTATGCAATCCGATGCGCGATTCACCATTGCCTGGGCATACCAAATATCCGATCATGCCAGCGGCGCCACGTGTCGATTCAAAAGCGGGTCAGGAGTATGCACGAAGTCTCACGAGAGCAAGCGAAAGTGGTTTCTGGTAATTGCTCGATGAACCGGTATCGTTCCATGCCGTGAGCGCCCTCTTGTACCAATGACGATTGACGATGCCGCATGCGTGTCATTCCGAGCGCAGCGACTTGTTATTCCGAGCGCAGCGAGGAATCGAAGCGGGTCGCGCACGACTCCTCGCGCTGATCGGGGTGACGATGCCGGATGTTCACAGGTGATTGGTATTATCCAGTGGCATATGCGCTTTGCAAAGCATCCAGGTCGAATTTCTTCATCGGCAGGAATGTCTGTGTGAGGCGCGCGATCTGTTCCGGGGTGCCGTGACGCAGCATTTTCTCCATAACCGCAGGAACAATCTGCCACGAGACGCCATATCTGTCCTTCAGCCAGCCGCACTGTTCGGCTTCTGGCGCCGCTGACAGGCATTCCCAATAGTGGTCGATTTCTTTCTGGGTTTCGCAGTTGACCATGAAAGAAATGGCTCCGTTGAAGCCAAATTCGTGCGGAAATGCGCTTTCGCTCATGATAAAAGATTGATGTTCCAGCACGAAATCGGCGAGCAGGATCATTCCTTCCCGATCCGGCGCCTGATCCGGTCCATAGCGACGAATCTCACCAATCTTCGAGGCGTTGAACACCGACGTGTAGAAATGCAACGCCTCTTCTGCTTTGCCGTAGTTGTCGCCAATAAACAGCAAAGCGGGAATGATCGTCAGCGAAGCTGACGAATGTTCAGATAGCGTCAGTTGCCACGAAATGCCGAATCTGTCCTGCACCCATCCGTAGCGGGCGCTGAACGGGTAGGATTCAAGCGGCATCAGGGTTTCCCCGCCATCCGAAAGCCGACTCCACAATGTATCGACCTGTGCGGAAGTGGGGAGATAAACAATGAATGAAATGGACGGATTGGGAGTAAAGAAGGGTCCTGCGCTGATCGCTTGGAACGCATAACCTGCCAGTTCGAACGAAACGACATCGCAATCGCCCGATGGCGTGTCGCGGAGTGTCGTGGCGTTGATCAAGTGCGAGCCGGGAAAGGACGAGACGTAGAATGTCGCTGCTTCGACGGCTTCTTTGTCGAACCAGAGATGGGGAACGATTTTTTGTGACGTAGACACAATGAGAGTACTCCTTCCTGAGCCAGACCGTTCGGTCCAAGAACCTGATCGAAAGTTTTTTCAAGGAGGCTGGAGAGAGAGCGTGGGTCTGGAGTTCGACCCGTATTGGTGGGGGCAAGTTGGTCTCCTTTTTGGCTGATTCACATTTTAGAACATTTATTCGCATTCGTCAAGAGCCGGTTTTTCCACTATGATTCTCTGCCAGGATACCGACAAACATCTCATGAAACGCAACGCGCTTGCCATTCTTTTTCTTGCGGTCTTCGTCGATCTGGTCGGCTACGGCATGATCGTGCCGCTGTTGCCGTTCTATGTGCAGCGCGTCGCTCCCGGCGCCACACTGGTCGGCATACTGAGCGGGTTCTATGCTATGGCGCAGTTTCTCGTCGGTCCAATGCTGGGGAGTCTGTCGGATCGGTTTGGTCGCCGCCCGGTGCTGATTGCTTGCCTGAGTGGCACGTCGCTCGCGTACCTGCTCCTGGCGATTGCCGACAGTCTGCCGCTGTTGGTACTGGCGCTGTTCATCGATGGGGTCACCGGCGGCAATCTCAGCATCGCCCAGGCGTCGATCGCCGACAGCACCACGCCGGATCGCCGTGCACGCGGTCTGGGTCTGATCGGAGCGGCATTTGGATTGGGACTGATGGTTGGTCCTGTGATAGGCGGGGTGCTGAGCCTGACCAACCTGAGCGCCCCGGCGCTGGTCGCTTCGATGCTGGCGTTTGCGAACACCCTGTTTGCGCTTGCCGCGCTCCCCGAATCGCTACCGCCGGAACGCCGCCGATTAATCCCTCTCGATAGCGCGAAGCCATCGCACTGGAGCATGGTGCTGCGCGTTGCAAACCCACTGGCGAACCTGATTGTCCTGCTGCGAATTGTGACGATCCGTCGCGTGTTGATGGTCGTAGTGTTGCTGAACCTCGCATTCTCAGGGCTGTACAGTAACTTCCCGCTCTTTACCGCCGCGCGCTTTGGCTGGGGTATGTTCGAGAATGCGCTATTCTTTGCGTTTGTGGGTATCTGCGCAGTGACCACACAGGGATTGCTGCTCGGTCGCATGCAGCGCTGGCTGGGAGACGCGCGACTGGCGCGTGTTGGAATGATCGTGATGGTATGCGCCCTGCTCGCAACCGGTCTGGCGTCAGCGGCATGGATGCTCTATCCATCAGTGGGATTGATCGCGTTTGGCAGCGGTCTGGCAATCCCGGCACTCACGAGCCTGCTCTCGCTCCAGGTATCGCCCGCCGACCAGGGGCGCCTGATGGGAGGAACGGCAGCACTGCTCAACCTGACGATGATCGCCGGTCCAGTGGTGGCGGGGATCAGTTTTGATCGGGCGGGAACGGCGGCGCCATATCTCATCGGAGCGTTGCTGGGAAGTGCGGCGTTGTTGATATTCGCCTCGCCAACGATCATTCCTCGTCAGGAGGCAACGTCGTGACGCGGCGTCCGGGCAACAGTCGAGGTGTCTGTTCGGGCAGGCGCTTTCTGGCGCGACGACGCATCAGATCACTCGTTGCGCGTTCACGGCGCGTTGCGCGCCGCCCACGCTCGACCATCGCGCGCCAGGCATCCTCTTCGGTGACCGGCGCCGCCAATTCCTCATCGCTGTAACGGTGCGCCTGACGTTCGTTCAACGCGGCGATCCGCTCCTCGAAACGCTCCTCTTCCGGCGTGGTTGCTGTCAGAGCAGCCCAATAGCGCCACAACAGATATGCTGCGAACAACAGAACAGCCGCGAAAAGAACGAACAAAAGAAAACCATCCATTGTCGTCCGGTGATTCAGGCCATTGCGGCGGTCAGACCACGAATCGCCTCATCTTCGTCCTGATAAATGTCGATATACTGCGCCAGACCAACCATGCGAAAGATTTTCTGAAAGTGTTGCGACAACCCGCTGACTGCCAGCCGCTGATTATTGCGATTGACTTCGGTGACAACACCGATCAAGATGGCGATGCCGGCACTGTTGATGTAATCGTTCTGACGAAAATTGAGCAGAATGTTTCGTGCGCCTTTGCGCGAAACTTCATTGTAGGCGCCGGTAATCTTCTCTTCGGCAAAGGTGGTCACATCGCCGACCAGATCGATAATCGCCACCCCTTCACGCTCGCGAATATGTACACGCAGCTCATCATCCTGCATGACCATGCTCCTCATACCACATCGACACCGTGCGGCGCCCGTTGCAGCGGCGCCCGTTGCACGAGCGCTGCCCAACAATCCATGACCGGACGCTTATCGCATCCGTCATGCCATCGAACGAGTGTGCATATGCATATACAGCACATTGCCGCCATCTGGCGACGTTTCGAAGCCATACGTATCGACCAGTTGCGCAATCAGGTACAACCCCATACCGCGCAGCGGCGCCTCACCATGCACCTTGCATGCAATACAGGGCGCTACATGACCGGTATAGCATCTCAATCCGTGATCCAGCACTCTGACAGTCAGGCCGTCGTTTTCCCAGACACACGTGACACCGACGCGCATCCCCGCCGTCTGTGCATTGCCATGTTCAATCGCGTTGAGGCATGCTTCGCTGACGGCGGTCTTCAAATCTTCGACTCGCTCGCTGCTCAAACCAATACGACGCGCAAATGAAGCCACTGCCTCACGAACGACTCGTTCATACCCAAACTCGCTGGGGATCGACAACTCGAGTGAGAGAGGAGAAGATACGTTGGACATATGTTACGGTTGCTTTTCGAGATGAATGACCATCCGCACCTGATTGCCGCCGGTTGGCGCTGTGGTAAACTCCACCTCGTCCATCAATTCACGTATCAACCAGATGCCCCAACCGCCTTTATCGGCACGGGCAAACGAGTCTTCGATCCGAGGCGCCGGCGCCAGATGTGATTGATCAATCGATTTCATCCCCTGATCGGCAACACTGACGACAAGTTCAGATGGTCGTACTGTCAGAATGATCAGCACGCGCATGCCATCGTCGTGGGCATTGCCATGTTCGATGGCATTGGTCACCGCTTCAGCGAGCGCCGTGCGCAGCGCATCGATGCGATCCGCGCTGAACCCCATGCGCCGTGCAATTGATGCGGCAGCGTCCATTGCGACTTTTTCGTAACCAAGACGACTGGGCAAATGCAACTCAACGACTCGCTCCACCGGATCGGCATCGTAACTCACGTGCGCCATAGTTCTCCGCCCCATGGATGCCACACTTTGCTGCGCAACGGATCAAACCTGCTTTCCATCTTAGCACGACTCCATAACCAGAAGCAAGAGGGAATCTAATGAAGGTCCACCATGCATCGTCAGCACCGTGGTTGTCACCGCAGCGACCGTCATGCGCATACCACGCCCGTCGTTGCGGCGACTACAAACATTAGACCGCCTGCCCCTAAAGAAGCCGGTTTTCGTGCCGCCTCATCGAGCATTGTCGTCCACCTCACGGCGAGACATTCGATGCTTCTTGAGCGATGCTATCATCCTGGGTCGTGTACACTTCAGCGATACGGGCAGCACAGTTCAGGACCTGATCAGGATCCGGCATCGTGATCCTGGAGCGCCTCGAGGTAATTTGCTGGCATATATGCTCAAAGGAGTTGTATGCAAACCGCTTGCGTGTCAGATTCGAGTCGTCTGACGATCCTGACCGATACATGTCCTTGAGCCACGTATCAGAAATCGTCTTCCTGACTTCCGTCATCAATTCTGCGCATTCACTCTCGGATAAGAGATAATCGCTCGCCAACTCCTCAATAGCGGATTGGAGGAGATGGATCATCTTGCTAGCGTCATCTTCGATCAATCGATCAAGAACCTTGTTTGCACCACTGGCTCCAGCAAAGCCTCCCAGCACTCCTCCACATATTCCGCCCACAACCCCGCCTATTGCTGTGCCAACACCTGGAATGACGCTTCCGATTGTGGCGCCCGCCGCTGCTCCTGCGAACCATCCACCGGAACCGGCAACGATGCTCGCTCCATTGACAGCAATGTTTTTAGCGACCTGAGACCACGACATATCACGCCTGATGGCGGCACGGTACATATCCGGCGCCGTCAACGCAACTAAACTGATCGTGGACGTGATAGCATTCGTGCGAAGCAATTTCGCAACGTGATTGACGGCTGCCGCCCCATAGACGGGTTTTCCACGCGATGCCGAGGCAATGCGGTGAACAAAGGTTCTGCCGAGGTCTGTCGAGGCAACTTTGTTCACTCCGCTGCGCCATGCGACTGTACCTGCGGCAGCCATACGAGTGCGCAACACCTGAGCAGAAATGACACCGCTGACAAGCGTTCTACTCCCTGCGATGATGCCGTTTTGAAGCGAACTCTGGATTGCTTCCTCTGGTTTATCTCCATGCCATATTCGACACGCGAAGTCAATCGTAAATGAAATCCCAAAAACGTAAGTCGACGTAATCGACTGCGTCTGGACATCAAACAGGAGCGAGTCAACATTACCGGCTCGCGCAATGTTGCGAGCCTGTTTGTATGTGACATATCCTTTTCTTACGATATCCTTCGCTTCATTGGGATCATTGACTCCCGGAACCTTTCCCTCAGCGATTTTCCTCTGAAAAAGTTCAACACATTCGTCGTACTGATCGGCAGGAACCTCCAAAACCTGTCCCTGATACCGATACAAACCCGTCGTATGATCGAATGCAGCATTAATAGTCGCGTCAGATGTCTGAAAATATTTGGTTTGAATTGGGGTTCCATCAACGATACGATCTGGACCATTGATTTTATTGGCGTTTCCCGTTATCTCAACATTTCTCAACCGCAGCGCATCGCCATACGCGTTGGCATCTTCAGCCGCAAATCCATGACCGCCTTTGGTATGATACTTGCTGATCTGTAATCTTTCCAGCGCTCTAGCAATCTCTGCTGAAGCAAGCCCCATTACAACTTTGCCGGTGCGATCCGAAAATGACTGGTTATCTTGCATCAACGCCTCCGATGGTTCATTTCAACGTCTTGTGAAAATATCGGTCTGAACTGTTGCAGGACCACGTGCGATATTACATTAAGAGCGAACAACCAGATGTTGCACAATAATGGCCCGTGTCGCCCGTCTTGCGACGGACGTTGGCAGCGACAGGCTCAGGCAACGTCAGTCGCTCTCCGTTCTCGATGGTCCAGGTTTTGGTTGCTCACTCTATAATACCAATGACCGGTGACCATGCGGCATGGTCACCCCGAGCCGCGCGAGGGGTCGTGCGCGACCCGCGCAGATTCCTCGCTGCGTTTACCCTGAGCGAAGCGAAGGGCTCGGAATGACCCGTCGCTGCGTTTACCCTGAGCGAAGCGAAGGGCTCGGAATGACACGCATGCGGCATCTTCAATCGTCATTGGTATATATAAGAGATACCGCGAGCATAACCAATACGATACTGTCCAAACGCAGGCAATCGGCAAAGCGCTCAGCCATGTGCAGCGATTCCGGACAGGCTTCCCTGGCGAAGTCTTCTATCGCATGCCGTTTCGGGTATGAGAAAGCCCCCTCTCTTTTTGTGAGGGGGCAGGAGAGATGGCGCACCCGACCCAAAACACCGCAGTATCAGATTTACAGCGGTATATTCCCATGCTTGCGCGGCGGCAGGGTCTGACGTTTCCCGCGCGCCAGGCGCAATGCGCGGATCAGAACCGGTCGCGTCTCGCGCGGCTCGATCACATCGTCGAGGTATCCGCGTTCAGCCGCGATATAGGGGTTGGCGAATCGGTTCTGGTAATCCTCGACCAGTTCCGCCAGGCGCGTTACCGGATCGGCTGCCTGCGCGAGTTCGCGGCGGAAGATGATCTTGACGGCGGCATCGGCGCCCATCACGGCAATTTCGGCAGTGGGCCAGGCAACATTGAAATCCGCGCGAATGTGCTTGCTCGCCATCACGTCGTAGGCGCCACCATAGGCTTTGCGCGTAATGACCGTGAGCTTCGGCACGGTCGCTTCACAGTAGGCATACAGCAGTTTGGCGCCATGCCGGATAATGCCGCCATATTCCTGTTGAGTTCCAGGAAGAAAGCCGGGCACATCAACAAATGTAATCAGCGGAATATTGAAGGCGTCGCAGAAGCGCACAAACCGCGCCGCCTTGACCGATGAGTCGATGTCGAGCGTGCCCGCCAGGTGCGCCGGTTGATTGGCGACCACCCCGACTGCGTGCCCGTCGAGGCGCGCAAACCCGATAATGATGTTCCGCGCCCAGAACGGCTGCACTTCGAGAAAACTGCCTTCGTCCACAACCGCCTCGATGACCTGAAGCATATCGTAGGGTTTGCGCGGATTATCGGGAATGATCGTTTGCAGACTCTCGTCCATACGATCAGGGTCATCATCAGTAGGAACGAATGGCGGGTCTTCCAGATTGTTTGACGGCAGGAACGAAAGCAGCGCCCGCACCTGATCGAAGGCTTCTTCTTCGCTGTCGGCGGCAAAATGCGCCACACCGCTGCGCGAGTTGTGCGTCATCGCCCCGCCCAACTCCTCAAAGCCGACATCCTCGCCGGTGACGGTTTTGATCACGTCGGGACCAGTGATAAACATTTGCGAACTTCCCTTGACCATGAGGATGAAGTCGGTCATCGCAGGTGAATAGACCGCACCACCGGCGCATGGTCCGGCAATCACCGACAGTTGAGGAACCACGCCCGACGCCATCACATTGCGGTAGAAAATCTCGGCGTACCCGCCAAGACTGACGACCCCTTCCTGGATGCGCGCGCCGCCGGAGTCGTTCAAGCCGATACATGGCACACCCATCCGCAACGACAGGTCCATGACTTTGCAGATCTTCTCGGCGAACACCTCGCCAAGCGATCCGCCAAACACGGTAAAATCCTGGGAGAAGAGGCAAACATGGCGACCGTCGATGGCGCCATACCCGGTAATTACGCCGTCGCCAAGCGGCTTGTGCCGATCCATGCCAAACGCAGTGGTGCGATGAACGGCAAAGGCGTCGAGTTCAACGAAGGAACCCGGATCGAGCAATTTTTCAATACGTTCGCGGGCAGTCATCTTGCCGCGCGCGTGCTGCTTCTCTGCCGCCTGCGGATCCGTCGTGCGTGCGCGCTCACGCCGCCGGCGCAAATCCTCAATGCGCTCACGTGTTGTTTTCATAGCGTCCCTGTCCTCGTAGACGGTGGATCAAGAGCAGATTATACAGGCGAGAGATACAAGAGGGGTTAGGGATGGTACGATCATAACCGCAGAAACACGGACCGGGATATGGACGTCTGATATACAGAAGAGCAAGGAGATACGCTGTGATTTATGGAGACGAACGATGATCGATCAGCAACCAACGGCGCAAACGTGGAAACGCGGCGCTGCGGTCTGGGGACTCTGGCTGTTGGTATTGGGACTGGCAGCCATCGTTATCTACGCCATCTGGTTGCGCGCCTTCTTCGAGATCTACTATGTATGGCTGAGTCTGGGTGATGCGACGCGACTGGTCTACGAACTGACGATGATCATCCTGACCATCGGCGTGGTGACGTGGATAGCGATCGGTGAGCCGTATCTGGCGGCCGGCGCTCGCGCGAATCGGCTGATGCGCCGTTTCTGGTATGTTGCCATACCGCTGCTGACAGCCGGCGCAATAGGATTGATCATTCCAATGATATAACGCCGCGCTATAACAATCGGTAATAGATAACGGCTGTGTGCAGCGAGCCATCGGCGCTGCGGGCATACTTCGGGATGCGCCCGACGAAGGTGTATCCGCATGCCTGGTAGAGCAATTCGGCGGGGTCGCCCTCGCGCGTGTCGAGGATCAGCAACGACCGTCCTTCGCGGCGCGCCTCTTCCTCAACCGCCGCCAACAACGCCCGGGCCACGCCCCGCCGCCGCGCTGAGCGGAGCACCATGAGTTTCTTCATTTGCGCGCGGTGCTGCTCACCTGGTTTCTGCGCCAGTTCAAGTTGGACGGCGCCAATAATCGTGTCGCCTTCCCGCGCAATCAGCAGGACGCGCAGCCGTTCGGTGACATCATCGCAGATGGCATCCCAGTAGCGTTGCGCCGTCGCTTTATCGAGCGGCGGCAGAAAACCAAGCGATGCGCCGCTGTTCACGGCATCCTGCAATAGCGCCACCAGACCGGGGCGCGCAGCATGAAACGTTGCGGCATTCAGACGTTCGATGACCATCCCGACCTCCTTGACTTCAAGGTACAGGCAGATTATACTGTAACGGCATACCCCTGGGAGGTATGAAGACGTCAGCTCTATAACAAAGGGAGTGTACATCTATTATGGCAAAGCCTGTTACCGTGACGGATGACGATTTCGAGCAGCAGGTCCTGCAATCTGACATTCCGGTCGTCGTGGATTTCTGGGCGCCGTGGTGCGGTCCCTGCCGCGTTATTGCGCCAATCCTCGAAGAACTGGCAAAGGAATACGATGGTAAGGTTAAGGTCGCTAAGGTCAATACCGACGACCATCAGCGTTGGATGAGCAAGTTCGGCATCATGGCTATTCCGACGATGATTTTCTTCAAGAATGGCAAGGAGATCAACCGGATCGTCGGCGCCGGTCCCAAGCGTATGTTGAAGGAAGCATTCGACGCGGCGGTTGCCGAATAATCGCACAGGGAGGGAGTGATGTCCGCACCGCGGCCCGCGCGCCCGATCAGCGATGAACTGCGCCACGATGTGCTGGTGCGGCTGCGGCGAATCGAAGGTCAGGTGCGCGGCATTCAACGGATGATCGAGAATTGTCGTGACTGCCGGGAGATTGTGACGCAACTCGCCGCTGTCAAGGCGGCGATTGGCAGTCTGAGTACGCTCCTGGCGGAAACCTATGCGCGTGATTGCCTCTGCTCTGGTGAGACTGTCGACTCTGAGGAGGTGGCGCGCCTCCTCGATGTCCTCAAATCGGCACGCTGATCATGGCATCGCCAGAACATTCGCGCCACACTCAGCGGTGGAGGCGACGGTCGTCGTCCCGCTCACCGCTACCAATTACGATTGAAGATGCCGCATGCTTGTCATTCCGCGCGCAGCGAGGAATCGAAGCAGGTCGCGCACGACCCCTCGCGCGGCTCGGGGTGACCATGCCGCATGGTCACCGGTCATTGGTAGCGTCACCGGCGCTCACTCCGCTGACCGTCAATGTCCCGCCAAATGCGCCGTCGGCAGCGGCAGTGAGAACCCCGAGCAGCATCCTTCCCTCTCTCATTGTGAACCGGCGACCGGCTTCAGCCTGCACGGCGCCGTATCACGCCAGCAGTTGGCCGGTCTGGCAGGGGCAAGCGGCGGCCGCTGCATGCCAATAACCCTATTGATCTCACCCGCCTGCCCTCGCTCCACCAGCGCGGCAGGCGCGGGTACACTGCCGGCAACGCATTCCGGCGATGCGCAGGCATCCAGGGACGCTCCAACCCCTCACCCGCACTACCGACATCCAGCGCAGGTGCCTCAGCCTTAATCGTCATCGTCATCGTCGTCATTATTGTCATTATTGTCATTGTCGGGCGAAGGTGGCGCAGCCGGCGGCGGTGCAGGCGGCGCAGCGGTCGGTGGAAGCGCTGGCGGCAACACCGGCGTGCGCACCGGCGGCGGTTCCAGGGTGCGCACCGGCGGCGGTTGAAACGTTGCTGTCGGCGTGCCGATGGTTGATGTGACCGTTGGCTGTGAGGTCGGCGATGCCTCCCTGATCGGTATTGGCGAGGTCGATAGAGCGGGTGATGCCATCGGGGGAAATGTTGGCGACGCGGTAGGCAGGATCGGCGCAGTGGCAGTGACAGGATCAGGCGAGCGTGGCGGCACGGGGGGCGGCGTGCCACGCATACCGCCAGACAGGGTGTTCAGGATCAGAAATGCGCCGATCAGGAGCGCAAGCGCTGCAAGCGCTGCAACCAGGAACAGGGCTGCGGGATAGAGATGAGTGGCAGGCGAGGGCGCTGACAATGATGACGCTGCGCGGCGCAGTTCGTCGGCGCGCGCGAGAACCGATTGCTCGATTGCCATAAGATTGGGCGGCGGCGCCGGCAGTGTGCGCAACGATGCGGCAGCGCGCAACATCGGCTCGAGTTCGCCGCGCATGGTCGGATAGTCGTGCAGACATACCTCAACCGATTCGCCGCGCTCGATGCGATCCAGACAGACATCCAGCGCATGCAAGAGTTTCTCGTCATCGTCCATTGCCAACCTCCGCCTCTGCTGCGCCCAACATGCGCCCGAGGGCGCGCAACCCTCGCAATTGCAGTTGTTTGACCGAACCTTCAGAGCGCTGCAATTGCTGCGCCGCTTCAGCAATCGACAGCCCTGCCACAAATCGCAACAGCAGCACCTGTTGCTGCTCTTCAGTAAGCGCCTGCAATGCCCGTCGCAGCGCCTGGTGCAGATCCTCGCGCTCGAAGATTTCCGCCGGATTGCCGGACGACGCCTCGGCGCGAGCCAGCGTCAAATCATCCGAAGCGGAACGATTGCGCGTCACGGCGTTGATCGCCAGGTTGTGGGCAATACGGTAGAGCCAGGCGCGAAACGGCGCGCCGGTCACTTTGTAGTCGCCAATACGTTCGAGCATGCGCGCATATGTTTCGGCGACGATATCTTCCGCCAGGTGTGGATCGGCGACAATTGCCGTAACGTAACGATGCAACGCCGCACCATAGCGTTCTACAATCCAACTGACAGCCTGTGGGTCAAACCGTTTTAACCGGTCGACCAATTCAGTATCGTCCATACACCCCATGCATCGTCTTGCGCTTATCTGCATTCATAACCCATAGACACGGTAAAAGTTACGTTCATTTCTAAAAATAGCGCAAAAATGATACATGATTACCGGGTATGCGGATCATGGCTTCTGGTATAATGGTGCCCGTACACGATTCACACATCATGGTGCAATGCCGCACACAACTGATGCCAGACAACGCAGTCACCCGGGCGAGGCCAGGAGGGCGCAGCGAGTGAAGATGCTCATCAATTCAGCCGATACGATCATATCGGACGCGCTGGAAGGTTTTGCACAGGCGTATCCGGGCATGGCGCGCGTGATACGCAACCCGGATTATGTCATCAGAGCCGATGCGCCGCTCCAGAACCAGGTTGCTATCATTTCCGGCGGTGGCAGCGGGCATGAGCCGATGCACATCGGATACGTCGGTCGGGGAATGCTGACAGCCGCCTGTCCCGGTGCGATTTTCACCTCGCCAACTCCCGATCAGATTCTGGCGGCGACGCATGCTGCGGCAGGCGATGCGGGAGTGCTGTACATTATCAAAAACTATGCTGGCGATCGGATGAATTTCGAGATCGCTATCGAGACTCTTTTGCACGAAGGTGTGCCGACGGCAACGGTCGTTGTGGCAGACGATGTTGCCAACCCGGCGCAGGACCTTCGGCGCGGCACCGGCGCCACGATCATCGTCGAGAAGATCGCCGGCGCGGCTGCGGAAATGGGCGCCTCGCTCACGGAGTGCGCACAGGTTGCGCGCCGCGCGCTCCGCGAAAGCCGTTCGATAGGGGTCGCGCTTTCTGCCTGCACCATACCTGCGTTGAATCGACCATCCTTTCATCTTGGCGACGACGAGATCGAGATTGGCATCGGCATTCATGGCGAAGCGGGTCGGCAACGAACTGCGCTCGCGCCGGTTTCACAGATTGTCGATCTGTTGTGCAGCGCGCTTGCCGATGATCTCGGTCTGCATACCGGGGATCGCACGCTGGCGCTTGTCAATGGACTCGGCGCGACAACGCAGATCGAGTTGTATGTCGCCTTTTGCGAAGTTGCGCAATGGTGTGCAGCGCGCGGCATTGCTATCGAACGCAGTCTGGTGGGCAACTATATGACATCGCTCGATATGGCGGGATGCACCATCACACTGATGCGACTGGACGATGAGCTGCTTCAGTTGTGGGATGCTCCGGTATGCACACCCGCTCTGCGCTGGGGCAAGTGAGGCGGATACACTGATGCCATTGGACGGTCATGCTGATGTCCAATCTATCATGATGAGGAGATGCTTGTCTGGAGGCTTCCCGGATGCAGATCACCGTCGACCATGTCATCCGCTTTCTTGAGCGCGCTGCCGCGCTTATCCGCGACCACGCGGCTGAATTGACAGAACTTGATACCGTGATCGGCGATGCAGACCACGGGACGAATCTGAATCGCGGCTTCTCCGCAGTCGTCGTCAAACTCGATGCGCTACAGGACGGTGATATCGGCACGATCCTGGACGTTACCGGGAAAACGCTGCTCGCAACCGTCGGCGGTGCGGCCGGTCCGCTCTATGGAACGGCATTTCGGCGCGCCGGCGCATTGCTGGCGGGGCGCTACACGATTGACGGCGCCGATATTGCTGCTGCGCTCGAAGTGGCGCTCAAAGGGATCGTCGAACGTGGGCGCGTCCAGCGTGGCGAAAAGACCATGCTCGATGCGATTGCGCCAGGAGTCGACACATTTCGCACCGCTATCGTGCAAGGCCAATCGCTCGAAGAAGCGGCACGCTGTGCGCTCGTCGCCGTTGAGGAAGGGATGCGCGCCACGATACCGATGCAGGCGACCAAAGGGCGCGCCGCATTTCTCGGACCGCGCAGCATCGGGCATCAGGACCCTGGCGCAACATCGGCGTACTATATTGCCTGTGCGATGGTTGGTCTCGATGCCGACCCGCCATCTCATCAGACAACCGAGATGCACTGACCTGGAAAGGACCGGATATGCGCACCCTTACAACTGATGTTCTGGTGATCGGCGGCGGTGCTACCGGCGCCGGCGCGCTGCGGGACCTTTCACTGCGCGGCATCCGATCCGCGCTGGTCGAAAAGGGTGATCTGACGCACGGCACCACCGGGCGATACCACGGGTTACTGCACTCTGGCGGTCGTTATGTGGTGAAAGACCCGCAATCAGCGGAGGAGTGCGCGCGCGAAAATGAAATCTTGCGCAAGATTATGCCGCACTGTATCGAGGAAACGGGCGGATTGTTCGTCGTGACTCCGGCAGACGACGAGTCGTATGCCGAACGGTTCATTGCCGCCTGCCGTCGCACCGGTGTGTGGGTCGAGGAAATACCGGTGCGTGAGGCGCTACGCCGCGAACCGCTGCTCAATCCACGCATTCAGCGGGCGTTTGCCGTGCGCGATGGCGCCGCCGACTCGTTCCTTGCCACGCACGCCAATGCCGATGATGCGCGACGCCACGGCGCACAGGTGATGACCTACCATCGTGTGACCAGGTTGGAGCGTGTTGGTGATCGGATCGTCGGCGCGTTGTGCGAAGATCTGCGAAGCGGCGAAACGGTGCGCATCCACGCCGGTTTCATCATTAACGCAACCGGTGCATGGGCGGGGAAGATCGCGGCGATGGCCGGGTTGCGCATCAACGTTGTGCCCGGCAAGGGAACCATGATCGCAATGAACCACCGGATTGTCAACACGGTCGTCAACCGCTGCAAGATGCCGTCCGACGGCGATATTATCGTGCCCATCCATACGGTCGCAGTGCTTGGCACTACCGACATCCCTGTGCCTGATCCCGATGTGTACGACATCACCCCGGAAGAGGTCCGGCTCATCCTCGAAGAGGGCGAGTGCCTGATTCCCGGCGTCAGCCGCATGCGCGCGCTGCGAGCATGGGCAGGGGTGCGACCATTGTACAAAGATCAGGACGCGGGAAACGATCGCGATATTCCTCGCACCTATAAGTTGCTCGACCACGAAACACGCGATGGTGTCTCCGGCATGGTCAGCATTGTCGGCGGTAAGTGGACGACGTATCGATTGATGGCGGAGCACACTGTGAACCTGGTCGCGCAACGTCTCGGCGTCACCACACCATGCCGGACGGCAGATCTAACGATTGAACCGTCGCACGATGGCGCCGCCGCTGCACCGCGCGCTCCGGCACGCTCACAGTTTGCCATTCTGGCGTCGCCGTTCTATATGCTGGGACACAGGCTGGCAGAGGTCGAGGCGGACGATAGCTACGGCGATCTCATCTGCGAATGTGAACTGGTGACGCGCGCCCACCTTGAAGCGGCGATCCGCAGTGATGGAACCGCCAATCTCGACGATCTGCGCCGCGATACGCGCCTGGGGATGGGTCCGTGTCAGGGTGGATTCTGTACCTATCGCGCCGCTGCGATCTGGCACGAACTGCGCGATGGGGCAACACATACGGTTGGCGCGCCGCCGGCAACGGCGTTGCTCCGACATTTCCTTCAGGAACGCTGGAAGGGAGTCACGCCGACGTTGTGGGGGGATCAGTTGCGCCAGGAACGCCTCGACGAACTGAACTATCTCGAAACGCTTGCCGTTGATCGCTTGCCGGAAGCCACCCTCGACGCCATCGAGCAGCCACGAGATGTTGTGATCGAGGAGGTTGTGTGAGGGGGCGAAGAGGTAATAGTCAGACGTGGCAGAACCGTTGATCTACGGATAAGGACGATTGCCATGCGCACAACGATCGTGATCGGCGCAGGGTTGAGTGGATTGATGGGCGCGCTGGCGCTGGCAGAAGCCGGACTGCGGCCGCTGGTGCTGGCGAAGGGGCAGGGAGCGACCCACTGGACCGCTGGCACGGTTGATATCTGGGGCGGCGATGAACGTTCGCCGCGCGAGGCGCTTCAGGAGATCGGCGCATTACACCCGCATCACCCATACGCGCTCATCGGCGCGCACGCCGTGGAGGAAGCCATTGTGCGCTTTCGCGCACTGACCGAGGCGGCGCGGTATCCGTATGTCGGCGGGCTGGATCGGAATATTTTGTTGCCGACGTCGGCAGGTGCGCTGCGGCCGGCTGCGCTCCTGCCGGTGACGATGGCGGCCGGCGATGTGCGACTCGGCGGGACAATGCTGATTGCCGGGTTCCGTGAATTGCGCGATTTTTATCCGCCGTTCATCGCCGCCAACCTGGCTGCGCAGGGAATGGCAGCGCGCGGCGTCTACCTGACCATTCCACCTGCCTTCCGCAGACGTGAATACAACCCGGTGACATTTGCGCGTCTGTTCGATAATCCGGCGTTTTGCAGCGATATTGGCAGGCAATTGCGCGCACAACGCGGCGATGCAACCCGGATCGGGCTGCCGGCGGTGCTCGGGTTGCGCGATCCGACAGGGGTTGTCGCCCATTTGCAGGACGAGAGCGGCGCGCAAATCTTCGAGATTCCGACATTGCCGCCGTCCGTTCCGGGTATGCGACTGTTTGCCCTCTTTCAGAATGCCATCGAACAGGCAGGCGGTCGCGTGCAGATTGGATCGGAAGTGATCTGCGGCGATGGACGGGATCGTCTGTTGACGACCGTGTGGAGCGAGGCGGCGGCGCGCCGGCAGGAACATCGCGTCGAGCGCGCGCTGCTGGCAACCGGCGGAGTTGCGGGTGGCGGCATTCGGACTGACCATATGGGAATGGTGCGCGAAACGGCGCTCGATTTGCCGGTGCGTGCGCCGGCGAACCGCGCCGCCTGGTTTGCGCCGCGTTTCCTCGATCCGCAGGGACACGCCATCTACACGGCCGGCGTCGCAACCGATGCGCACCTTCGACCGATCGGGACCGATGGCGCCGTTGTGTATGACAATGTGACAGTCGCCGGCGCACTACTGGCTGGAACCGACACCGTCCGTGAACGCAGTCGGAGTGGCGTTTCCCTCGCCACTGGATGGGCAGCCGGACGCATACTGGCAGAATGGATGGCATGATGATCATTCCAGAGGATCACATCGAACAATCGCTTGAAGCGTCGCTCGACCATTGCATCAAGTGCAACATTTGCACGGCGGCGTGTCCGGTCAGTGCCGTTACCGATTTGTTTCCCGGACCCAAATATGTCGGTCCGCAGGCGCAGCGTTTCCGGCACGCGCGTCAACCGTCGCCCGATGAGTCGGTAGATTACTGTTCAGGATGTCGCGTGTGCAATGAGGTCTGCCCGACCGGCGTGCGGATCGCCGAACTGAATGCGCGGGCGCGGGCGCGTCTGGTGGCAGAGCGCGGCATCCCGCTGCGCAATCGCCTGATCAGTCGCTCTGGTCTGGTCGGTCGTTTGGGGGCGGGACCGCACGCGCCGATCGCCAATGCGCTGCTCGGTTCCAAACCGCTGCGCATGGTCATCGAGCGCACACTGGGCATTGCGCGGGAGGCGCCATTGCCGGCGTTCAGCCGGTACACCTTTCGGTCGTGGTTCCGGCGCCGACGCGCGCCGCAGATCGACGCCGGAACACCGAAACGCCAGGTGGTCTACTTCCATGGATGCTCGGCAAACTACTATGAGCCGTGGATCGGCAAAGCAGTCGTCGCGGTGCTCGAACACAACGGTTTCGAGGTGCTGCTTCCTCGCCAGCGCTGCTGCGGTCTGCCGCTGCTCTCGAATGGCGACTTTGCGGCTGCACGTCGCGCGCACGAAGAGAACGTCGCGTTCCTGGCGCCGTATGCGCTGCGCACCATCCCAATTGTTGGCGCCAGCACCAGTTGTACACTGACGCTCAAAGAAGAAGCGCCGGAATTGCTCGGCATGCAGAGCGATACGGTGCGCGCAGTTGCACAGCAGACATATGACATCTTTGAGTTTCTGCGTCTGCTCCACATGCGCGGCGAGTTGCGCACCGACTTTCGCCCGATTGAGCGCACGCTGCCGTACCATCCGCCATGCCAGTTGCGCGCGCATCGCATCGGTCGCCCCGCGCTCGACGTGCTGGAACTCGTCCCCGGACTGCGCCTGATCGAAACGCACGCCGGTTGCTGCGGCATCGCCGGAACATATGGATTGAAAGTCGAGAAGTATCGGATCAGCATGGATGTCGGGGCGCCATTGTTCGAGACCGTGCGACGCTCCGGCGCCGATATGGCGCTGTGTGATTCAGAGACATGCCGCTGGCAGATCAGCCATGGCGCTGGCGTGGTTGCGCGCCATCCGATTGAGATTCTTGCCGAAGCATACGGACTTGTGACGTGATATGGTTGGCATTTTGATCGTTGCGCACAGTGAACGGCTCGCAAGTGGCGTCAAGGAGTTTGCCGAGCAGGCGACCCATGGTCAGGTTCCGATTGTCGCAGTCGGCGGAGCGGTCGATGGGTCTCTCGGTATCAGCCCGGAAGCGATTCGGGAGGGTCTGCGCCGCATCGCCGGCAACGACGGCGTTCTCGTTCTGGTCGATTTTACCAGTGCTGCGTTGAGTGTCGAAGCCGTCCTGGAAGATGAGGCGTCCATGCGTGTCGTCATCAGCAATGCGCCGCTTGTCGAAGGCGCATATCTCGCCGCCGTCGAGGCGTCGGTCGGCGCAACGCTGGAGGAAGCAGCAGCCGCAGCATTACGCGGACGTGACCTGATCAAAGTGCAACCGGATCGTCGCATGCGCTATCAGTAAGGCAATGCCTGTCTCTGGAGAGACAGAGGGGTAAGCACACATCCTCATAACGGTCATGGAAGAGCGAGTGGTCAGGATTCGGCATCCCCTTGGGCTGCATGCGCGTCCGGCAGCAGATTTTTACCGCAAGACGCGCGAGTTTCGCAGCCGAATTACGGTACGAAATATCAGCCGGAGATTTTCGGTCGAGCTGCCGGTCAGCCCGTTGAATTTGCTGCAACTTGGCGCAGCGCAGGGGCATCAGGTATTGATCCGCGCCGAGGGTGAAGATGAGCGTGAAGCCGTGACGGCGCTGGCCAGATTGCTCGACCAACTCGCAGCCGAGGAATAAATGGCCATCTATCTTCGAGGCGCTGGGAGTTCACCGGGAGTGGCGCTTGGGCGTGCGGTGCGCTACCTCCCCGATAGCCACGCCTGGCATGCGGTTGATGCCGACATCGATGCCGCAATGGCGCGTTTCACAGCAGCTCAGGCAATGGCTGCCACGCAAATGCGCACGCTGGCAGAGTTGTTGCGTGAAGAAGGACGCATCGAAGAGGCGCGCATTTTTGACACCCATGCGCTCCTGGTTGAAGATGAAATCCTGACGCAGGACGTAGAACGGCGTATGCGCGCGGGGCGCATCAGTCTGGAGCAGGCGCTGATCGCCGCCATCGATTCGCTGCGCGACGCCGTCGATGCCATCGACGACCCCTATCTACGCGAACGTTCCAGCGACATCGACAGCGTGCGGCGCGCTATTCTGACGGCGCTGCACGGCGAAACCCGCCGCATTCGCGATCTGCCGATCGGCGCCATTCTGGTGGCGAATGACCTGACGCCAGCGGAAGCGGTCAGCCTGCGCGATGGACGGATCGCCGGATTCGCAACTGCCGAGGGTGGACCGACCAGCCATACGACGATCCTGGCGCGCGCCTTTGGCATCCCGGCGGTTGTCGGGTTGGGCGCAGCAACGCTGGCGGTTCCCGATGGCGCGCCACTGGTGCTCGACGGATACACGGGACTGCTGATCGTCGATCCTGACGCCTTTGAATGGTCCTCCTACGAACGTCGCGCGTCCGCGCTGGTAACGGCGCCGGTTCGGCGACAACCGTCACGCGATCAACCGGGGCGCCTGGCAAGCGGCGAGCCGGTGACCATCTGGGCAAATATCAACCATCCGCTCGAGGCGCGTATCGCCCTCGAACAGGGAGCAGAAGGCATCGGACTGTTTCGCACCGAGTTTCTCTTCCTGGGGCGTAGCACTCCGCCCGACGAGAACGAACAGTACGAGGCATATCGCGCCGTAGTCGAGATGATGGAAGGGCGCCCGGTCATTATCCGCACCCTGGACATCGGCGGCGATAAGCGAGTGGAGTACCTCGACCTGCCGCACGAACCCAATCCCTCACTCGGTATCCGTGGGCTGCGCCTGGCAATGCGTCGGCCCGATCTCTTCCAGACACAGATTCGCGCTATGCTTCGCGCTGCAACGCACGGCGATCTGCGTATCCTGTTGCCGATGGTCGCCATACCGGACGAAGTGACATGGGCACGTGAACAGATCCACAGCGCCGCCGAGTCGCTGGCACGTCAGGGCATTCCTCACCGTGCTGACGTGCCTGTTGGCGTCATGATCGAAACGCCAGCCGCAGCAATCACTGCCGATCTGCTGGCGCGCGAGGCGGCGTTCTTCAGCATTGGCACCAACGACCTGGCGCAGTACGCGCTTGCTGCCGACCGCACGAGCGCCGATGTGTCTGCCCGATACTCCCAGACATCCGCTGCTATCCTGCGCCTGATTGCGCAGACCGTCGGCTCTGCCATTCGCGCTCGTTTGCCGGTGTGTGTCTGCGGCGAGAGCGCCGGTGCGCCGGATGTGGCGCCGCTCCTGATCGGGTTGGGCGTGTCACAATTGAGCATGAACCCGGCGAGCATTTCCATTGTCAAAGAGCGTCTGAGCGAGACGATGATGACGCAGGCGCAGGCGGCGGCGCACGCAGTGTTGAACATTTACATATGAGCAACCTTCCTGAATGGATCGGTCATTATCACCTGGAGCGTCAGATCGGCAAAGGCGGCATGAGCCTTGTGTGGCTGGCGCGTCACCGCACGCTTCGCGCTCGTCAGGTGGCGATCAAGGTGCTCCTTTCACAGGAATCCGAGTGGGTCGAGCGCTTCACCCGCGAAGCGGAGATCACAAGTCAACTCCGCCACGCGCACATTGTGCCGATCTATGATCACGGCTATCAGGCGCCGTTCTACTACACGGTGATGGAGTATGTCGAGGGCGGATCACTGCGCGATCTGCTCAGTAAGCGTGGACGGTTGCCGCTCGACCTGGCACTGCACATCTTTCGTTGCGCTGCGGCTGCCCTCGACTATGCCCACGCGCACGGGGTCATCCATCGTGATATTTCGACCGGAAATATTCTGGTGGATCAGGATGGCGCGCGCGTGTTCCTTGCCGACTTCGGCATTGCCCGCGAGTCGGGCAAAACGTCGCTGACGACGGTCCACAAAGTGATGGGAACGCGGGGGTTCTTTTCACCGGAGCACATTGCCTCGGCAACCGCCGTGACTCATCTTTCCGATCTGTACAGCCTCGGAGTTGTGCTGTTCGTCATGCTCACCGGCGCCCTGCCCTGGTCCTACATCCCAGGACCCGGCGAGGATGGCGGACCATTCGTGCCACTGATGTCGCTGCGCGACCGCGGGGTGACCGGCTTGCCAACCGAACTCGACACTGTCATCCATGCCATGCTGGCGCCAGACCCGTCTAAACGGTATCCCAGCGCTCAGGCAGCGGTCGAGGCGCTGGAACAGGTGTTACGTCGTCATACCAGTACAACGCAGGTGATGGCCGGCGCACCCGCCAGCGCGCCACCGGTTCCGGCAGCACCGCCGGAAGAGCCACATCCGGTCGAACAGACGCTGGCGCCTGATCTGATTAAGGCGCCAATCCAGGAAGCGCTGAAGCGCGCGCGCGAACTCAATGACCCGCGCGAAATTGCCCGCTTGCTGAATGCCTGGAGCAATGCGCGACCATGGCTGCGCCGTCCGTCTTTGGGGCGCATGGCGGCGATCAGGCAGATCGGGCATCGCAACGTTTACTGGTATACCCTGCGCGTGCTGTATGAGACGCGCGAACCGGCGCAGACGGCGGAAGAACCGGATCACCAGATGACGAACCACAAACTGGAACGCGAACCCGGTCGCTGGGAGGTGCCGCTTCCGGCGCCAAAAGGGTTCGAGAACGATCCCGGCGGCGTGGTGCGCATTCCCGGTTCAACGCGCGTTGTGCTCTGTGATGATTGTAAAGGTATTGGGCGGACGATCTGTCCCCGCTGCAACGGCAATCGGCGCATTCCGGCGCCAGCCGACCCCACGCCGCCCGTCGTGACGACAAGTGCGTCGGTGTCCGCTGAATCGGCGACGTCCGCCCCGGCACAGGCTGCGGCAGCGCCACGGTTGATCCCGTGCCCTGATTGCCAGGGAAGCGGCGGATTACACTGCAAACGCTGCGATGGGACCAGCCGCCTGGTCGTTCACAAAACCTTGCGCTGGCATCGCCGGGCGGAAAGGATGACTGCCCGCGATGATCTACCGCGTATCGATGAAGATTGGTTGGAAAAACGCTGCAAGAAACATACTATCTATCGTGAGCAGGAGAACGGAGGGTTTCGTCCTGAATGGCGCCTTGTGCCGAACATTCAGGCAATGATTCAGGAGGCGGAAGCATGCCTGAATCCCGATACGCGTATTCTGTTCAGCGAAGTGACTGTGCGCTTTATTCCCATCACCGAGATCGTGTTCGATCTCGATGAATGGAAACCGGCAAAAGCCACCGGACAGAAAGGTCAGTCGCGCGAACCGGTGCTCTACCGCTGGTATATCTATGGCTTTGAAAACATCTTGCCTGATGACCGGCGTTTTTTGAACCGGGATCGGATTATTGCACTGGGGGCGACCGGCGTGAGCGTTGCGGCAATCATTGCGCTGATTTTGCTACTGGTGCTGTGATATTATGATCGCCCGCCCGGCGGCGATGCGAAGGGTGGGCGGTTGTCACACCCTGAACGAAGAAGCCGAAGCCCGGAGCCATGCCCTCAGCCCCGCGCAGGGGCTGCGAAGAGTCTCTCCTTCATAGAGGCCTATGTCGCTATTGCAGCATCCGCTTCTCGAAACGCTGGCGCCGCTCTTCGATGCGCTTGCGCGGGCCGGCGGACGTCCGCTGCTCGTCGGTGGAGCGGTGCGCGATCTGCTGCTTGGGTTGCCGCCAACAGACATCGATGTGGAAGTCTATGGCATTGATGGACAGCACCTCGCTGCTGCACTTGCGCCGTTTGGCCGGGTCGATGCCGTTGGGCGCTCGTTCGGCGTGCTGAAATTGCGGCTCGATGGGTACAACGTGGATGTGGCGCTGCCGGCGCGTTATCGTCCGGCTGCCGCCGGGGAGCCTGGCGCGTTAGCCGAGTATGATCCGTCTCTGACGCCGCGCGAGGCGCTGGCGCGCCGTGATTTTACGATCAATGCGCTGGCGCTGACGCCATCCGGCGATCTCGTCGATTATTTTGGCGGTCGCGCCGACCTCGAAGCGCGGCGGCTGTGCCACACATCCGAAGCGTTCGGCGACGATCCGCTACGTGTGTTGCGCGCGATGCAGTTTGCGGCACGCTTCAACATGCGCCTGGCGCCAGACACGGCTGCGCTCTGTCGCACCCTGCTTCCCGCATCCGCCGGTCTTCCGCTCGACCGTATCTGGCGTGAATGGCACAAATGGGCAACTCTTGGCGCCCATCCGTCTGCCGGACTGCGCGCCCTCGACGAATCGGGATGGCTGGCGCTCTACCCTGAACTTGCCGCATTACAGGGATGCCCGCAACATCCGCACTTTCATCCCGAAGGGGATGTGTGGCTGCATACACTCTACGTCTGCGACGCAGCAGTGCGTATTGCCGAACGCGATGCGCTGGATGCGCGCGACCGCGCGGTGCTGATCTTTGCGGCGCTGTGTCACGACCTGGGCAAGCCTCCTACAACCATAGTCGAGGAAGACGGCATTCCGCGCAGTCCTGGTCACGCAACCGCAGGTGTACCGTTGACCCGGGCGTTTCTTGCGCGTATCGGATCACCGCACTGGCTCGAACCTCTGGTGACGCCGCTAGTGCGTGAGCACCTGGCGCATCTCCATACTCCGCCGACACCGCGTGTGGTGCGTCGCCTGGCACATCGTCTCACGCCGGCAACCCTGGTGCAGTGGGAACGATTGGTCGAAGCCGACGCCTCCGGGCGGCCACCACTCCCGCCAGAGCGACCGGCGGCAGCACATCTGGCGCTTGCCGAGGCGGAGGGCGCAGCCAAAAACCGCCCCGCGCCACTGGTGCGCGGGCGTGACCTGATCGCCGCGGGGGTCGAGCCAGGTCCGCGCCTGGGAGCGCTGCTGCGGCGCGCCTACGAAGCGCAACTCGATGGCGCTTTCCGCACCGTGGAGGAGGGAATAGCGTGGGTGTTGCACACGAACGAGCATTGACCCAACGCTAACGTTTCTCTGACACACTTCTAACACAAACGCGCTAATATACATAACGAAACACATGGAAGTCACAAGGAGGTGAGGACCAATGACTACTGCGTTGACCCGTTTCGAGCCATTCGCTGAGGCACTGCGACTGTCGGATGCCGTCGAGCAACTGCTGAACGAAAGCTGGGTGATGCCACGCAGCCTCTTCGGCGGTTGGGCTGGAACGTCGCGCATTCCATTGGACCTCTACGAAACCGATGAGGCGTACATGGTAACGGCGCTCATGCCGGGCGTTCCAAGCGACAAAGTGGACATCCAGCTCGAACAGAACATGCTCACCATCCGTGGTGAGGTGCATGTCGAGCAGCCGAAGGATGCGCACTATCTCATCCAGGAGCGCACCAGCGGCAAGATCGAGCGCTGCATCCGCCTGCCGGCAACGGTGGACGCTGAGAAAATCTCGGCGGAACTCAAGGATGGGGTGCTGACGATCCGGCTGCCGAAAGTCGAGCATGCCCGACCGCATCGCATCACCATCCAGACGGCATGATTGTCGGCTGCCGACGCACGCCTGTCCACAGCCCTGACGCGCGGGATATGTGAAGGACCTGCGAGCCGGGACAGGCTCAGACGGGCTACGGATGGGCGTTCGACCCACGAACGCCGGGCAGTTTGAGACATCCCTGCCCGGCGTTGTTGTGCATAGAGAGGGCGCAGGGAGATTTGGAGAGAGGTTAAGCATGACAAGACTGACCAATACACTGAAGACTACGGCTCTGCTGGGGGCGCTGACGGTGCTGCTCGTCCTGGCGGGACAGTGGTTCGGCGGCACGCAGGGCATGATCATTGCATTCGTTCTCGCCGTCTTGATGAATGGCGGCGCCTACTGGTTCTCGGATAAACTGGCGTTGAGCATGGCCGGCGCGCGCGCAATCAGCCGGTACGAAGCGCCGCGTCTCTACCAGATGGTCGCACACCTGGCGCAGCGCGCGAACCTGCCGATGCCGCGCGTCTATCTGATCGACTCGGAGGCGCCAAATGCGTTTGCCACCGGTCGCGACCCGCAGCACGGTGCGGTTGCCGTCACGACCGGACTGCTCCAACTGCTGAATGACGACGAGGTTGCAGCAGTTATCGCCCACGAATTGGGGCACATCAAAAACCGCGATACGCTCATCAGCACGATTGCGGCGACGTTCGCCGGCGCAGTCGCCATCCTGGCGGATATGGCGCAGTGGGCATTGCTCCTCGGCGGCTTTGGACGCCACGAGGACGACGGCGAGGAGAGCGGTCTGGCAGGTCTGGTGAGCGGGTTGCTGCTCATTCTGGTGGCGCCGATTGCTGCGACGCTGATCCAGTTGGCGATTTCGCGCACCCGCGAATTCGAGGCGGACGCCGCCGGCGCGACGATCAGCGGATCGCCGTTGGCGCTGGCGTCGGCGCTGCGCAAGATCGAAGCATGGAAGCAGCGTCTGCCGCTTGCGACCAATCCGGCGATGGCAAACCTGTACATTATCAATCCGCTCGATGGTGGCACTCTTGTGAAACTGTTCAGCACCCATCCGCCAACCACAGAGCGTATTGCGCGGCTGGAGCGGATGGCAATCCGGCAGCATGCGCTGGTCTGGTAAAACCATCTTGCGATCTTGTGGGAAATCGTGTATCATAATTTTTAACTACCGGTTGACAATTAAACACCAATGCGCCGCGCTGCGGCGCCACTGGGGGAGCCGGATGAGTCCGGCTGAGAGTGCGACCCTACCGATGTCGCAGACCCTTTGAACCTGACCTGGGTCATACCAGCGTAGGGAAGTGTCCAGACAATGTCTGCCGCTGATCCACGTTGGTGGGGTCAGCGGCAGTTTTGATTCTGGCGCTCCAGGAGGTAACAGCCATGGCATGGTCCACATTAGTCGATCCGTCCCCATCGGTTCTGACCAACCCGATCCCGTTTCCGTCCGGCAGAGGCATTGTGTATGTTATTACCGACCGACGCGCCGCAGGTGAACGTTCACTGATCGACATTGTGCATGCGGCGTTGCGTGGCGGCGCGAATGCCATTCAACTGCGCGACAAGGATGTGCCCGCACGCGCCATGATCGCCCTGGGCGAGGCGCTGCTGCCGCTGACTCGCGCGGCTGGCGTTCCCCTGATCGTCAACGACCGCGTCGATGTGGCGCTGGCGCTGGACGCCGATGGTGTTCACGTCGGTCAGGACGATATTCCGGCGGATATGGTGCGACGGATCATCGGTCCAGCACGCATTCTGGGAGTATCGGTCGCAACAGTGGAACAGGCGCAGCAAGCAGCGCGTGATGGCGCAACGTATGTCAGCGTCGGCGATCTCTTTGGCACGCCGAGCAAACCGGATGCCGGACCGCCGATCGGTCTCACGCCGCTGACAGAGATCGCGCGCGCGGTCGATCTGCCGGTGCTGGGAATTGGCGGGATAACTGTCGCAAATGCAGCATCGGTTGTGCGAGCAGGCGCCGTAGGAGTGGCAGTGATTTCGGCGGTCATTGGCGCGCCGGACCCGGAAGCGGCGACGCGAGCGTTGTGCGATGTGGCAGCGCAAAGGTAGGGGCGCTCTCTGGAGACACCGGTCGGGGCGCCCCCGATGCACGGAACGCAACACGACAAGAGGAGGCGAACGATGGACACGATCAATCAACGGATTGGTGAGATGCTCGCCCGTGTACGCGCAACCCGACCATTGATTCACCACATTACCAATCTGGTCGTCATGAACGACACCGCAAATGTCACATTGCATGTGGGCGGGTTGCCAGTGATGGCGCACGATGTGGAGGAAGTCGCCGAGATGGTGACGCACGCAGGCGCACTGGTGTTGAACGTCGGCACCCTCTCGCCCGATTGGGTCGAGTCGATGCTAGTTGCCGGGCGACAGGCGAATGAACTCGACATTCCGATTGTGCTCGATCCGGTCGGCGCGGGCGCGACGCAACTCCGCACGATGACCAACCTCAAGTTGCTGCGCTCGCTCCACATCGGGGTGGTGCGTGGCAACGGCGGCGAGATCGGCGCGTTGAGCGGCGCAGGCGGCGAGATGCGCGGCGTCGAGAGCATCGCTGCGCCGGAAAATCCGTTGACGGCTGCGCGCACCCTGGCTCAGACGTACCGCACCGTTGTGGCGCTTACCGGCGCGCGCGACATTATCACGGACGGCGAACGGGGTTTCATTGTCAGCAACGGTCACATCTGGCTGACAACGCTGACCGGCACGGGCTGTATGGCAACGACGATGGTCGCTGCATTCGCTGCGGTCGAGCGCGATTATCTGCTGGCGGCGGCGGGTGGGTTGGCGATGTTCGGATTGGCGGCGGAACTTGCTGCCGAAAAGGCCCATGGTCCCGCCAGTTTCAAGACGGCGCTGTTCGACCAGATCTACAACCTGACGCCAGAACAGGTGGCGGCAGGCGCGCGGATCGCAGAACTGGAATGGTGAAGGTCGAACAAGGAGGCGAGAAACGCGAAACAAGTGGTATGGGGTCAGGGAAAAGGCGCTTCTCAGTTTTGGGTTCCCGCTTCATTCTCATCCCTAATACCTATGACGATTGACGATGCCGCATGCTGGTCATTCCGAGCGCAGCGCGGAATCGGCGCGGATCGCGCACGACCCCTCGCGCGGCTCGGGGTGACCATGCCGGATGGTCACAGGTCATTGGTATAACCCCCAAAAACAAGGAGAGACCCTATGGCTGCAACAACCTCAATCGTTCGCAGTCAGACGCGGCGACTGGCGTATGCCATCGTGCTGACGGCGCTGGCAGTGGCATTGTCGCCAATCAGCATCCCGGTCGGAATCGCAAAAGTATTCCCTGTGCAACACATGGTCAATGTACTCGCCGGAGCGCTCATCGGTCCCTGGTGGGGACTGGCAGTGGCGCTGGTTACTTCGATTGTGCGCAATGCACTCGGTCTGGGCACGCCGCTGGCATTCCCCGGCAGCATCTTTGGCGTGTTGCTCGCCGGGTTGATCTATCGCGCCACACGAAACATCCCGTTGACGGTCGCGGGTGAAGTGATCGGCACCGGTATTATCGGCGCACTGATCGGCGCACTGGTTGTGGCGCCGTATGTTATGAACCGACCTATGGGCGCAACGGCGCTGATTATCCCATTTGCGCTCTCATCGCTAGTCGGCGCAGTGCTGGGCGCGCTCGGCTTGCTTGCGCTACGACGAACCGGTTACCTGGAACGTCCTGACACGAGGCAATGAGACCATTGGTTGTCTGCGATGAGGCGACCTATCGGTATCGAGACGGAACGCTCGCCCTGGATCGTGTGTCGCTTGCCATCGAAACGGGAGAGTTCGTGGTGCTGGCAGGCGCGAGCGGGTCGGGCAAATCCACCCTCTGTCGCCTGCTCAACGGTCTCATTCCGCACCTCCACGGCGGCGATCTGACCGGGCGCGTCCTGATTGCGGGGCAGGATGTTCGCTCGACGCCACCCTATGCTCTGAGCCGCAGTGTGGGGCTGGCGTTGCAGAACCCCGAAGCGCAGAGCCTGGCAACAACTGTTGCCCGCGATCTGGCGCTCGGTCCTGCATGCCACGGGCTTGACCGCGCGACGATTGCTGCGCGCGTCCGCGAGGTTGCTGCGCTATTAAGGATTGAACCGCTCCTTGATCGCCAACCGGTCACACTGTCGGGAGGGGAATTGCAGCGGGTAGCCATTGCCGGAGTGCTGGCGCTCCATCCACAGGTGCTGGCGCTCGATGAGCCGTTTGCGTTTCTCGACGCCGCCGGCGCTATGCGGTTGCGCGAGACATTGCGCATGCTCCATGAACGGGGGGTCGCCATTATCGTTGCCGAACACCGTCTGGCAGACGTAGCAGACCTGGCGACGCGCCTGATCGTCCTTCACGAAGGTCGGATCGTGGCAGATGGCGCGCCGCGAACGGTGCTGGCAGGCGATGTGTCACAGTGGGGAGTAGAAGCGCCACCATGGGCGCGCCTGGCGCATGTTGCCGGGATAGATGCGATGTCGCCGACGCTTGATGGAGCGCTTGATCTGGCGTCGCCGAACGGCAGTGCGCTCCATTCGTCACCGCACAATGCACCGGTTACACCGCCAGCGCTTAACTGGGATGACGTATCATTTGCGCGCAACGACAGGATAGTGCTGCATCAGGCGTACCTGTCGGCAGCGGCGGGGGAAATTGTTGGGGTGCTGGGCGCGAATGGCGCGGGTAAAACGACGCTGCTCAAGCTGGGCAACGGGTTGCTTCGGCCACAACGCGGAACGGTGCGTGTTCAGGGACAGGCAATCGGGCAACGTCCGCTCTGGGAGGTCGCGCGCAGTGTCGGTCTGGTGGGACAACAGCCGGGACATATGCTGTTTGCGCCGACGGTGCAGGACGAACTGGAGGCGGGACCACGGGCGCTCCGGCGAGTTGATCGCGCCTGGATCGGCCACGTGATCGAGCAGTGCCGTCTGGAACCGTTGCTCCACCGTTCGCCACATCATTTGAGCGCGGGCGAACAGCGGCGCGTGGCAATCGGGGCTGTGCTGGCGTCGCAACCATCCGCGCTGCTCCTCGACGAGCCGACATCCGGGCAGGATGCGCTCAACCGAAAGGCTTTGCAAAAGATCATTGGCGACATCGCCCGCGATGGAATGGCGGTCGTTATCGCCACTCACGACACTGAATGGGCATATGCGCTCTGCACCCGCTGGGCAGTGCTGGATGCCGGCAGGATCATTGCGAGCGGCGCGCCATCGGCAATATGCGCGCAACCGGCAATCGTCGCGCAGGCGCGCCTTCGCCTCCCAATGGCAGAGGCGATCCGGTAGCGAAGAGCGAGTCACATGGAGGGCTGTATAAAATAATCCGCTCATATGCCTGCTCGCCTGGCGATTGATGAAGAGCAAGGAAACCGTTCGGCATTGCCGGAACGCTGCGGGCTGAAGCCCTGGCTGAGCTCATGCCAGCCCCTTCGGGGCTTCCCCGTCCTGAGCGAGGACTTGAGCCCGCAGCCCAAAGGTGCGCAAGGAAACCGTTCGGCATTGCCGGAACGCTGCGGGCTGAAGCCCTGGCTGAGCTCATGCCAGCCCCTTCGGGGCTTCCCCGTCTTGAGCGAGGACTTGAGCCCGCAGCCCAAAGGTGCGCAAGGAAACCGTTCGGCATTGCCGGGACGCTGCGGGCTGAAGCCCTGGCTGAGCTCATGCAAGCCCCTTCGGGGCTTCCCCGTCCTGAGCGAGGACGTGAGCCCGCAGCCCAAAAGTGCGCGATGTTGCCGCACAGGTCTCCGCGGCATTGCCGGGACGCTGCGGGCTGAAGCCCTGGCTGAGCTGCGCACATAACGCGGCAATTGCAGCGAGGCGCCAAATTGCCGGAACGCTGCGGGCTGAAGCCCTGGCTGAGCTCATGCAAGCCCCTTCGGGGCTTCCCCGTCCTGAGCGAGGACTTGAGCCCGCAGCCCAAAGGTGCGCAAGGAAACCGTTCGGCATTGCCGGAACGCTGCGGGCTGAAGCCCTGGCTGAGCTGCGCACATAACGCGGCAATTGCAGCGAGGCGCCAAATTGCCGGAACGCTGCGGGCTGAAGCCCTGGCTGAGCTCATGCAAGCCCCTTCGGGGCTTCCCCGTCCTGAGCGAGGACTTGAGCCCGCAGCCCAAAGGTGCGCAAGGAAACCGTTCGGCATTGCCGGAACGCTGCGGGCTGAAGCCCTGGCTGAGCTGCGCACATAACGCGGCAATTGCAGCGAGGCGCCAAATTGCCGGAACGCTGCGGGCTGAAGCCCTGGCTGAGCTCATGCAAGCCCCTTCGGGGCTTCCCCGTCCTGAGCGAGGACTTGAGCCCGCAGCCCAAAGGTGCGCAAGGAAACCGTTCGGCATTGCCGGAACGCTGCGGGCTGAAGCCCTGGCTGAGCTGCGCACATAACGCGGCAATTGCAGCGAGGCGCCAAATTGCCGGAACGCTGCGGGCTGAAGCCCTGGCTGAGCTCATGCAAGCCCCTTCGGGGCTTCCCCGTCCTGAGCGAGGACTTGAGCCCGCAGCCCAAAGGTGCGCAAGGAAACCGTTCGGCATTGCCGGAACGCTGCGGGCTGAAGCCCTGGCTGAGCTCATGCCAGCCCCTTCGGGGCTTCCCCGTCTTGAGCGAGGACTTGAGCCCGCAGCCCAAAGGTGCGCAAGGAAACCGTTCGGCATTGCCGGAACGCTGCGGGCTGAAGCCCTGGCTGAGCTCATGCAAGCCCCTTCGGGGCTTCCCCGTCTTGAGCGAGGACTTGAGCCCGCAGCCCAAAGGTGCGCAAGGAAACCGTTCGGCATTGCCGGAACGCTGCGGGCTGAAGCCCTGGCTGAGCTCATGCAAGCCCCTTCGGGGCTTCCCCGTCCTGAGCGAGGACTTGAGCCCGCAGCCCAAAGGTGCGCAAGGAAACCGTTCGGCATTGCCGGAACGCTGCGGGCTGAAGCCCTGGCTGAGCTCATGCCAGCCCCTTCGGGGCTTCCCCGTCTTGAGCGAGGACTTGAGCCCGCAGCCCAAAGGTGCGCAAGGAAACCGTTCGGCATTGCCGGAACGCTGCGGGCTGAAGCCCTGGCTGAGCTGCGCACATAACGCGGCAATTGCAGCGAGGCGCCAAATTGCCGGAACGCTGCCGGCTGAAGCCCTGGCTGAGCTCATGCAAGCCCCTTCAGGGCTTCCCCGTCCTGAGCGAGGACTTGAGCCCGCAGCCCAAAGGTGCGCGACGTTGCAGCACAGGTCTACCGGGTTGATTTCTTTACACAAGCCACAGACTACTGAATGATACCAGAATCAATGACTCAAAGACCACGAGAGCGACGCCTTTGCCCGGGTTATGACAATGGCTTCACGCTTTGATCCACGCGCGAAAGCGCTATCGTACCTGATCGGCTCAGCAGCGATCATTCTGAGCACCGACCTGATCCGACTTGCTTTCCTCAGCGGCGGGCTGGCACTCTTGCTGATTGGAATCGGACTGGGGCGGCGCTGGTTGCAGGTGATGAAGGCGCTGACGCCGACACTCATGCTCTTTGCACTGGTTGCCGGATGGAGCGGCGGTTTCGATGCAGCGATTGGCGCTGCGTTGCGTCTGACAGCGCTTGTCGGCGCAGGAGTCCTGTTCTTTGGCGTCACGCCGCCAGAAGAACTGGGAGATGCGCTCCTGGCGAGCGGCGTGCCGTCGCAGATCGCGTTTCTGCTGGAAGGAGCGCTGCGCTTCACGCCAATGATGGGGACGCTGGCGCGCGAAGTGTATGAAGCGCAAGCGAGTCGCGGCATTCGCTTCGACGGGCGGCATCTCCTGCGCAACGGACCGCTCCTGTTGACGCCGCTTCTGCTCAGCGTGATGCGCTTCGCCGATGATCTGGCAGAAGGTTTGGAAACGCGCGGCTTCGGCAGCCCGCAGCGCACACCACTGCGCGACTACCGGCTCGGATGGCGGGATGGAGCACTGATTGGCGTTGCACTGTTGCTGACGATACTCATTGTATGGTAAGGAGCACCTTATGATACCACGAGCATTGACAATCGCCGGCTCCGACTCCGGCGGCGGAGCAGGCATTCAGGCAGACCTGAAAACCTTCATGGCGCACGGCGTCTACGGCGCAAGCGCCATCACCGCCATTACCGCACAAAACACCCTGGAAGTACGCGCAGTTGTTCTGCTCGAGCCGACCATAGTCGTTGCGCAGATCGAAGCCGTGCTCGACGATATTGGCGCCGATGCCGTCAAAACCGGTATGCTCGGCAATGCCGCCATCATCGAAGCAGTCGCCGATACACTCGCGCGTTACCGCATCGAGCGCCTGGTCATCGACCCGGTGATGGTTGCAAAGAGCGGCGCGCGTCTACTGGAGGAAGACGCCATCACAACCCTGCGTGAGCGCCTGCTGCCGCTGGCTTTAGTCATCACGCCGAACCTGCCGGAAGCCTCGGTGCTGCTGAACCGCCAGGTGACCGATGAACACGACATGGCGGACGCCGCGCGCGACCTGCACGCGCTGGGTCCACGGTACGTCCTGCTCAAGGGAGGGCACCTGGCAGGAGACGACGTTGTCGATCTGCTGTACGATGGTGAGCGCTTTGTCGAACTGCGCGCGCAGCGCCTTGAGACAAACCACACCCATGGTACCGGCTGCACCTACGCCGCTGCCATCGCCGCCCTGATCGCGCGTGGCTTGCTGGTCGAACAGGCGGTGCGTCAGGCGCACGCCTACCTCCACGAGGCTATCGTCCATGCCCCGGCTATCGGCAAGGGGTACGGACCGGTCAATCACCTGGTGCACGGATTGCCGACGGACCGGTGAGCGACAAGCGGCGAGCGGTGCGAAGGTGAATGGATTGCCGACGGACCGGTGAGCGACAAGCGGCGAGCGGCAAGCGGCGAGTGGTGCGAAGGTGAAAGGTGGGAGCCTCCTCGACCGTTGAGGACGGAACTGTGCGCGGCGTCGCGCCGGAGAAGGCGCGGGCGGCACGGAGCATTGCCCACTTGCGGCGTGCTGCCGCAACCGCAGACGTCTTGGGAAAGACGGGAAGGCGGAAGGGCGCCGGGGTTGCCTGCCGGGAAAGGCGAAGGACCTCGTCCTTTGTGCGCCTGCGCGTCCTTCGTGGATCATCTGCGGCGTTTCCTGGATGCGCGCTTCCGCAGTATAATACGCCCATGACCGATCTGTCACTGGCTCGCGAACGTCATGTTGCTGTGCTGGAGCGCACCCTGCACACGATGGTGGCTCAATTGAGCGCCATGCCGACAGTGCATCGGGTCATCCTGTTCGGCTCGTATGCCGCCGGTCGTCGCGATTTGTTCACCGATCTGGATCTTCTGGTCGTCATGGAGACATCGCTGGACTTCGTGTCCCGCACGGTTGACCTGATGCAGCATCTGCACATCGAAGCGCCGGTCGATCTCCTGGTTTATACGCCGGAAGAAATAGAGCGCATGCGTGATCAATCCTTTCTTCGCCATGCTCTGGCGACAGGAAAGACACTTTATGAGAAAAGACCCGAACATTGAGGGCGCGCGCTGGCTCCAGCAAGCCCAGATCGATCTCCACTGGTGTCGCCATCTGCGTGATCAGGGCGCCTGGTATCTGGCATGCTTTCTTGCGCAGCAGGTGGCCGAAAAGGCGCTGAAGGCATTCCTCTACGCACAAGGAGAAGAGTTGGTGATTGGTCATTCGGTGCGTCAACTATGCGCTCGCGCCGGAGTCTACGATCCCAACTTTCAACAAACGCTGTCCCGTTGGGGAATTCTCGACAGTTATTACATTCCTACGCGCTATCCCAATGGTCTTCCAGGCGACATTCCGGCTAACGTCTACAACCAGGAAATCGCCGACAGTGCGGTGCAACTCGCAGCAGAAGTCGTTTCGGCAGTAGAGACGCACTTCGCCTGAGAGCGATTGTCTCCTACTGCCGACGTCCCATTGGCAGGGAGATCGGACCTGCAACGGGGGGCGGCAATTGCGCCCACGGCAGCCCCAGGAACGGAAAGAATTGCGGTCGCGCACCGGCTTCCAGTACCCGTTCGATGGTAAAGATGCGCTCCAGTGTTTGATCGTCGTGCACCAGGCGCATCGCCTGGTACCAACTCAATCCGTCGCGGCGCTCAAAGTGCCAGTATTCGAGCGCCAGGATCTGAGTGCGCCAATCGAAGGTATCGCGCTCCTGCGCTGCAATCCGATTCCAGCCGTGCGCGGCGGCGAGCGCCGTGAAATCGACGAAATACCCTGCTGGCGGCGGCAGCAATCGCCGGTTCTGCACATCGAAAACTGGCGCGGTCAGCGGCTCTCCCATACTTCCATCCTGACGAGATGTGCGCAAATACAGACGCCAGAAGAGCCGACCAGCGCGCCATTCGGGCGAGATGTAAAGGATTTGCTGTCCGTTGACCCGATAATCCCAGCGCGTATCAAATGCCCGCCCGGCTTTATGCCAGCTGGTGAACGATGATGTGCCATTCTGAAAATCGACCGCGCGCGATGCTTCGCTCAACTGTCCCAGGAAATCATACCCACTGGCTTCGATCACATCCCGGCGCAGCGCGTCAAACGATGGTTTGACCGCCGCAGCCAGCGCCGGAATACCGCCAGCGCGCACATCACCAAGCGCCACCATGCCACGTGGAAGAGATGCCACATCGACCGGCGGTGCAGTTGCATCAAACGAGCGACCCTCCAGCCAGCGCTCGTCCGGCAGGAGCGGCGTGACCGCGCGATTACTCCAGGATGGATCGGCATACCCGTGCAGGCTAGCAACCACGAACGTCCCACCCGGCATTCCGGGACTGAACAGCGCAACCCCCTGCCGTGAAAAGAAGCGGCGTCCTCCAAGCGCCCACGGCGCAACCGCCATCAAACCGCCGCCTGGCGTCCACGCCGGATCGCGCAACCCCAGATTGTCCGGTCCGGCGCGCAGTTCTTCACCGGTGATCAGATCACGAATGTGTAAATTGCCGCCGCCATCGCGGTCCGAAATGAACGCAATACGCCCCCCGTCCGGCGACCACGCCGGGCTGTGATCCGGCGCGGGGTGATTCGTCAGATTGATCACCGCGCCGCTCTCCGCGTCGGCAATATAAATCTCCTGATTACCGTCGCGCCAGGAAGTAAACGCAATGCGTCGTCCGTCCGGCGACCACGTCGGTTGTGCATCGGCAGCAGGATGAGTGGTGATGCGCCGGGCATCGCCGCCGATAAGGTCGAGCGTATAAATCTCAGGGTTGCCGTCGCGCATGCTGGTAAACGCAACCCGGCGACCATCGGGCGACCAGGACGGTTCGCCGTCGTAGGCAGGATGATTGGTCAAGCGCCGGAGATCGCTGCCGTCGGCGCGCATCACATACAGGTCCCAGTTGTCGCCACGCCGACTGGCGAACACAACATGGTTGGCATCGGGCGACCAGGAAGGGCTGCGATCAGGATATGGGTCGGCTGTGAGATTCGCCGCCCGTTCGCCAGCGAGATCGGCGCTGAAAATGTCGAAGGCGCCATTGTCGCCACGCGCCGCAGCAAAGAGAATACGCCCCTGACCGGGGAGCGCCGGTCGCTGTGGCTCAGAGGACGCCAGCCGTGCAAGAGGCATACCAAGTGCGATCACGATCAGGAATGGGAGAAACTGCATGGGCATAGCGCAACGTTATTTTCGATAACGTGTGGGCGATTGTGTGCGATGCCAGGACACTGGATTTCGGGACGATCCGTGTGGGTTCGCGCGCCGTCACACACCGCACTCACATCGCCTGATCAGCCGACACACACCGATACTCTTCAGAGTATACTGTAATCGTATGGCTTCAACAGCCTCATGGAAATGAGAAATCAATGAGCATCAACGGATATCCGGTCGATGCGCCGCGACAGTTCTACCGGTGGCGCAACTATCAGGTGGCATACTACACCGCAGGCGCCGGTTCACCCATTCTGCTGATTCATAGCATCAATGCCGCTGCCTCGTCATTCGAGATGCGGCGTCCATTTGCTGCATTGCGGAGCGATCATCAGGTGTTTGCGCTCGATTTTCTTGGGTTCGGCGGCTCGGACCATCCACGACGCGCCTATAACGCCGACGACTACATCGACCTGATCGGCGACTTCGCGCGCGATGTCGTGGGGAAAGGCGCAACGGTGATCGCCAGTTCGCTCGGCGCGGCATACACCATTCGCGCGGCTGCCCGCCATCCGGGGTTGTTTGGTCCGCTCACCCTGATCTGCCCGACCGGCATCCGCAACCTGGCGCAACCGCAACGGCGCGGGTGGAGTTACGAGGTGCTCGCCGGTCCACTGGGCGATCTGATCTTCCGCGCGCTGGCAAGTCGTCCGAGTATCGCGTATTTTTTGCGCACCCAATCGTACTACGATCCCTCAGTGGTGGATGATCATCTGATCGAAGGGTTCTACCGCGCCGCATACCAGGCAGGCGCAAAATGGGCGCCAATCTGTTTCCTGACCGGGTTGCTCAACTGCGATGTGCGGGAAGCGTTTGCGCAACTGCACCAACCAATCCTGCTGGTGTGGGGGCGTTACGCCGACCTGACCCCATTGCGCAGCGCCGATGCGTTCCTGGCGCGCAATCCGTGCGCGCGTCTCGCAGTTGTCGATAAAGCCCGCCTCTCGGTGCAGGACGAGCGCCCGGCAGAATTTATGCACCTGGTCAAGGAATTTCTTGCCGCAAACCGTTCACAGAGCGTATAAGCCGATTGCACCATGAAACGCACACTTGTCGCGCTGTTCCTTATCGCACTGGCGCCGCGCATTTGGGCGCTCAATTGGGGATTGCCCTATGTTGAACATCCCGACGAGCCCGCCCTGGTCGAAACAGTGGTGCGTATGGTGCAGGAGGGCGACTGGAATCCGCGACGATTCGTGTATCCATCGCTCTCTTTCTACTTGCTGGCGGGCGTCGTCTTTCTCCATGCGCAATGGGGCATAGCAACCGGCATCTATGCATCGATCGCCGATCTGCCGCTCAAGACATATCTCTTCACTCTGGCGCCAGATCTGTACATCTGGTTGCGCGCGCTGATCGCGATCCTGGGGGCAGCGACCGTTCCCCTCATCTACATACTGGCGCGGCGAATGTTCGATGCACCTTCAGCATACCTCGCAGCGCTGACACTCAGTGTTGCGGAATACCACGTGCAACATGCGCACTTTATCACCACCGATGCGCCAACCGGTCTATGGACGACGTTGGCGCTGCTGGGCATATGGAATGTCGCCGAGCGCGGCAGATTGCGCGATTATGTGTTGACCGGGATTGCGACCGGTCTTGCTGCCGGAACGAAATATCAGGCAGGGGTTGTCGGTCTGGCGCTAGGAGCGGCTGTTGCCGCGCGCCTGATCGATTCGCGCACCACAGGCGAACTGACACGCTCCGAAGTGACAGCGCACATCAGAGGCATCGCAGTTGCGGCCGGTCTCGCGCTCATCGTCTTTGCGCTGACCACGCCATTCGCAATCCTCGATATGTCATCGTTCCGCCGGAGCATTGCCAGCACAATGACCCAGTACGCCACGAACGAAGGACAGGGCGACTTCAGCGGCGCCTGGCGCCTGGATGGATATGCACGATTTTTCTGGGAGGACGGCTTGTTGCCGTCGGGCGTCCTGCTGATGGCGGCAGGTTTGCCGTTTCTGGCGCGCTGTGCGCCACGGCAGACGATGATTCTGATTGCCGCCATCCTGGTTGGGCTTGCGCCTCTGGCGCCGCAAACGGTCCATTTTATGCGCAACACGCTGCCGGTCTTTCCGCTGCTTATTCTTCTGGCTTCCGGTGCAACGATCAGTCTGGGCAGAGCCATCGGGCGATTGCAGTGCCTGAACTCGCAGCCAATGAAACCGCAAACGGTGTCAAACCGTGTGCTCATGACGCTTCCCATTATCCTGGGAGCGAGCGCGCTGATTGCGCCGCAGATTCAAGAAACCACCTGGCGCCTCTCCTACTGGAGCAGACCGTATACGCTGGTTCAGGCAGCAGACGTAATCCGCGCTGAACCACGAGGAATGCTCGCGGCTGTTGAAGCAAATCCCGTTCAGTGGGCGAACGATCCGGTTGTGCATCCCGTCGACAGCGTCAGCGACCATCCTCCAGAGTGGTACTTGTCGCGCGGCTATCGCTATCTTCTGCTGAACGAGGATCGGCGCCGCAATCAGGAGAATTACGCCCGTCTGCTGGAAAGCGGCATGCCATTGTTGGTCATGCCGCCGCGCGATCTTGGATTGCAGCCGGGTCCTGGCGGAATTGTGCTGGATATGGGGGAGCGTATTGACCTGATACCGTTCACGCGGCGCTCTGCACGTTTTGGCGACAGCATTGATCTGCTTGGATACGAACTGCAACCCGGCGATCTCCGGTCGCGCATTACCCCGCTGGAAGGCGCAAACCTTCGTATCTTTGCGCCCGGTCAGTCATTGCAACTTAATCTCTACTGGCGCGCGCTTACTCGCATGGATCGCAATCTTGTTCTCTTCATCCATATCAACAATCAGTACGATCAGCGCGTTGCTCAACGCGACCTGCCCCTCCGTCTCGACGACTATCCAACGAGTCGCTGGCGCGTGGGCGAACTCGTCATTGATCGCGGCGACATGCCATTGCCACCACTTCCAGAAGGCGAGTACCGCCTGCTGATCGGTCTCTATGACGCTGAAACGGGAGTGCGATTGCCGGTACGGGATCAAACCGCAGTGGAACTGACCACGATCCGCGTGATCCACACTGCACCTTCCTCCAATTGAATCCGATGAAGAGATCACGAGTTCACACGGATGCGACCGTTGCCTGCGGATGATCATTGCAGGCAATCGTTCGGTATACATTCACATGCTTTCATACGTACCGGCGCGTCCCAACCTTCCTTCTGCCGGATCACACCTGTGCTCATTCTGCTCCTGTCTGCGAAAAGACATTGACATTATGACCTGTATCGCTTATAATCAGAACAAATGTACGAATATCTGTACGACAGCGAGGCAGCCATGGCGATTGGTCGCAACAAAATCCGCCAGTTCACCGACGCGATGACCATTCAGTGGGCGAACGGCAAGAACGAAGCGCGGCTCACTCCCGGCAGCGGACGGTTCGTCTCGCATGTCGGTTGGTATGCCGAAGTGGGGCGCGACGACGAATTTGATCGGTTCATCTCCCAGGCAGGCATTCCGCAGATGGAGATCCGGCATCCGCGTCAGGGCGCAGCGGCGCAGATCGTCCGGCACTGGAATCTTGGCGAGCAGATACGGTTCTTTCCGGTCACCAGCGGTCCGGTAGCGACAACCGTGGCTGCCAGTCTGTCGCCGCGCAACATTGCTGCAACCATCGAAGCAGGGATCGGTTTGCGTTGGGGGCGCGGCGAGGGCGAACGGTCGAAGATGGCCATCCGCGGCTACTTGCAAATCCGGGGCCCGAAGCGCGCCGACGCCGGGGCGCCCGACGAATGGCTGCTCTACCCGCGCCTGGTGCAGATTTCAGTACGCTCACGCATGACCGATGAACTCCTCGCTGCGCTTGTCGATCATGTGCGCGTCTGCGAGATCGCCGACACGCTGGTGGATCGGGCAAAACATCCTGATGTGATTCATTGCTACGAACTGGCGCTGCCGATTGGTCCGGGTCAGGAAGAACAGTGGGGCAAAGGCGAAACCACGACGGTCATGCCCATTGCCAGTCTTCATCCCCAAACGATCGACCTGTCCTATCTGCGCAGCCTGTGGCGTCCTGATCAGGTCGTAGAACTGGCGCTGCGCGACTGGCCCGATGTCCAGGCATGGGCACAGGAATTCAGTATTGGCGGGTACGCCGAAACCGCCGGTCAATCGCCGGCACTGGCAGATGATGCGCATACGGGCAATGAAGCAATGGCTGCCAATGGACGCGCGGCGTATGTCGATGGATAGTCGGCAAAAACCCTGTCCACCAGTCGTACCGCTGCGACGGTATGTGTTGTACCGCGTTCCACCGCACCCGCTTGTTCGGCAAAAACCCTGTCCACCAGTCGTACCGCTGCGACGGTACCGGTATTCGAGTCGTCCGCACACAGATCACAGACCTTACAGCGCTCTATTGCAGGTTAGTTATGAACACCTGTGCATTCCTCTGAAAGCGCAGGCACTCTGAAGGTGCAACCGTACATCCCGGCTGCGATAGCGATGCGCAAGGACGCGACATCATGGCGTCGAGCAGGCATGCTGAAGGTGCAGCCGTACATCTCAGTTGCTTCTGCACGCTTCTCTTCACGTGCAAGTGTCTCGTTCCTCCAAGAAATGCCACAGATCGACACTGCAAGGCGCATTATGGCCGTTTTCGCGGATTGTTTCTGTCTTTCATCCAACGGACAGGATTGGTCTCAATGTAACGGTGAACGTAGTGGTATTCTATCGCATTGCGAATAATGCGGTCATGATAATTCCGCTGCCAGACAGGGACGCCGGGGGTCTGACGGATGTCATTGATCCGCCGCGCAGAAAATGATTTGAGGGCACGCACGATTTCAGATAACGAATGACGCGCCATGGACGGGTCAGGGTCGGTGGGTGATGCCCCGCGTTCCACCGACCCACCCCCGCGTTCGACGGACGACGCCCCGCGTTCCACCGACCCACCCCCGCGTTCGACGGACGACGCCCCGCGTTCCACCGACCCACCCCCGCGTTCGACGGACGACGCCCCGCGTTCCACCGACCCACCCCCGCGTTCGACGGACGACGCCCCGCGTTCCACCGACCCACCCCCGCGTTCGACGGACGACGCCCCGCGTTCCACCGACCCACCCCCGCGTTCGACGGACGACGCCCCGCGTTCCACCGACCCACCCCCGCGTTCGACGGACGACGCCCCGCGTTCCACCGACCCACCCCCGCGTTCGACGGACGGCGCCCCGCGTTCGACGGACGACGCCCCGCGTTCCACCGACCCACCCCCGCGTTCGACGGACGGCGCCCCGCGTTCCACCGACCCACCCCCGCGTTCCACCGACCCACCCCCGCGTTCGACGGACGACGCCCCGCGTTCCACCGACCCACCCCCGCGTTCGACGGACGACGCCCCGCGTTCCACCGACCCACCCCCGCGTTCGACGGACGACGCCCCGCGTTCGACGGACGACGCCCCGCGTTCCACCGACCCACCCCCGCGTTCCACCGACCCACCCCCGCGTTCGACGGACGACGCCCCGCGTTCCACCGACCCACCCCCGCGTTCGACGGACGACGCCCCGCGTTCCACCGACCCACCCCCGCGTTCGACGGACGACGCCCCGCGTTCCACCGACCCACCCCCGCGTTCGACGGACGACGCCCCGCGTTCGACGGACGACGCCCCGCGTTCCACCGACCCACCCCCGCGTTCCACCGACCCACCCCCGCGTTCGACGGACGACGCCCCGCGTTCCACCGACCCACCCCCGCGTTCGACGGACGACGCCCACGTAGGGGCAGGTCTGAGACCTGCCCCTACGCCGTTATCGTCATTTTCGCCGTTATCGTCATTTTCGCCGTTATCGTCATTTTCGTCGTTTACGCCGTTATCGTCGTTATCGTCGTTATCGTCGTTTACGCCGTTATCGTCATTATCGTCATTTTCGCCGTTTTCGCCATTGATAATGATAATTCCATGGATATGATTGGGCATAACACAAAATGCGCCCAATTCGACATGGGGATAATGGCGAGGCAAATCGAACCAGGCGTGTTGAACGATTTCGCCGTACCGATTCAACCGCATTTCGCCGTTCACCACATCGCCAAACAAACATTTGCGACGATGTGTGACAACAGTGACAAAATACGCTCCTGGCTGCGAATAATCGTACCCCTTCAGGCGGATGCTGCGGCGGTGGTGTTTCTCCGGGTCGTACATCATCGTTTGTGCTCCTCTATACGTCACCCGGCACCCAATACTGCCGTCTGGCAGGACCATCCCGACTGCTCCTTGCCAGGTCCCGATAGCGTGTGTGCTCCTGTACGGCATGCGGCGCCCTGGTGTTGCCCCATTTGGAGAATATACCGTCAGACTTCGGCACAGGTCACCGGTTGTCTTCCACGAGCAAGAGATATGTCGGAGTTCCGCTTCCTGCGGCATTTCCTCGAACACCTCGGCATACGAGCACAGACATACGCATACCCGGAGCGCCCAACTCCTAATTCTCACCCCCTAACCTTAACCCCGACTCTGGTATAATAGTTCCTGCAATCGCAACGAGTTCGATGGAGGGTGCAGGCATATGGCAGGTCTATTCCAGCGCATTTCCGATGCGGTCTACCGTGAATATGATCGACGCATTAAACGCGCCAGCCTGATCACCGAATACGGCATCGCGCATCACCACGATCACGAGGAAGAGCATGCCGACAACAATGTGGCTATTGTGAATCTGTCGCCGGGCATGTCGGTAGGAGATGAGCATGCCCAGACGGACGCGCTCGCAAAAGCGGACGAAGCATCGGAGGAGCGCCTTGAGATCGAACCGCTTGCGACCGACAGCGAAACGACCCGCACACCAGTCGCCACTGCGGAAGAAGAGATCGAGGCGGAAATCATCAACGCCCCTCCAGGGGCGCCAATTCCGCGGGAGTGATGCGCACCTTCGTGAAATGGCGTCTCTGGACAATGTGGCAGGTGGTACATCGTCCGTTTCAGGTATCGGAATACCCAAACGCCTCCCGCTCCCTCACGCCTAAGGGCGGACCGAACACCCGAGCGAACACCGGCACAATGGGACGAACTCGAGCACGGCGCCGGTCTCCCCGCCGCCTCGCGCGGGAGCGGGGAGAGAGGGTGAGGGTACAACGGCGCCCCCACAGCCATGCATACCCGCTATGCTCAGGCGTGCTGTCCGTCCTTGAAATCCCTCACGGGAGAACGAGGCAGGGAGGTGAGAATAAAAAGGCATCTAGACGCGGCAAACACCCCAACAAGAGCCTCCACGACGGGCGATCCGAGATGAGGATAAAAAGGCATCTGGACGCGGCAAACACTCTTCGCCTACGAAAAACGCACCCTGAGATCCCTGCGCTCTCGAACGCGAGAACCGACGGATCAGGGAGCAGCATCGTCCGGCGCTTCACCGATGACCTTCAAAAAAAGAGCGACCACATCGGGATCGAAGTGCGTTCCTGCCTGTGATCGAATATAGTCAAGCGCCTCTTCGCGTTGCCAGCGCGCACGATACGGACGGTCGGACTGAAGCGCATCCCATACATCCGCCACAGCGAAGAGACGTGCCGCCAGCGGAATCTGCTCACCTTTCAAGCCGCGTGGATACCCCGTGCCGTCCCATCGCTCATGATGGGAGTAGGGAATATCCAGCGCAGGGCGCAGGTATTCGATAGGAGAGAGCATCGTGTAAGCGTAATCGGGATGCTGGTGCATTACCGCCCATTCTTCTTCCGTCAGTTGACCGGGCTTGCGCAGAATTGAGTCGGGTACGCCGAGTTTGCCAATATCGTGGAGCAACGCGCCACGGCGAATATGGGCAATTTGCTCATCGCTCAGACCTGCCGCCCGTGCCAGCCGCACCGTCAGATCTGTGACTCGCTGTGAATGCCCTTCCGTCTCCCGGTCGCGCAAGTCGAGCGCGTGCGCCCATCCCCGGATCGTTGCTTCATATGCCAGAATCATCTGCGCGTTCGAGCGCTGCATTGTCTCGAACAAAATGACGCTGTCGATTGCAATCGCTGCCTGCACTGCCAGCGTCTCCAGAAAATCGAACCAGTCCTGATCGGGATCGAGCCGGGTGCGGAGAAAGAGTTCCAGCACACCCTTCACCTGACCTTTCGCAATCAGCGGGACGCCACAATAGGTCACAAACGCTTCCTGTTGCAGCACAGGCGCATAGGAGGGTTCCAACTCCGACTCGCGGAGGTCGGCGATGAACAGCATCCGCCGATCAAGCACGACCCGACCGGCATACCCTTCGCCCGTATACAACGTCGTGCGCTGGTTCGCGCGTGATCGCACACCACGCTCAGCCGCATAGGTGAGCGTTTGCGCATATGGATCGAGCAGCAGGATGGAAGCAGCATCCACGTACAGGTACGAAGTGACCTGATCGAGCAGAATATCGAGCACTGCCCGCATATCGAGGGCGGAAATGATGGCCTGATCGATGGTGCGCAATGCGCGTAGCCGCCGAAGATGCATGTGCAATCGTTGCTCTGCGCGCACCCGTTCTGTCACGTCTTCGATTGCCAGCAGGATGAATTCATCGGAATGCCGAACGCGGCGCGCATTTAGCAGCATAGTGCGCTGACCGATATGCTCAAAATTGTGCGTCACCTCGTATCCGTCGAAATGCGCATTGTGCGGCAGAATCTCTTCCAGCAACCGCCGTAATTCAGGAATGTCCCACTGACGATTACCAATCTCGTAAATGTGCTGATGAAGTGTGTCGGCGGGAGTGGTGTGAAACATCTGATAGAAAGCACGATTGGCAGAGACCACGCGCAGGTTGCGACTAAGAACGAGCAACGGCTCACGAACCGTAGCAACGATGTTCTCGGCGAACTCGCGCGCCTGCTGTACGGCATGGAAGGTAGTTCGCACCGATGTTTGGTCTTGGAAGATCAGAATAACACCGGTGACGTCTCCGGATTCGGTGCGGATGGGAGCGCTTGTGTCGCCAATCGGAATGGCGCGCCCGTTGCGATTGATCAACACCGCGCGCGGACTCAATCGCACGACGGCATCTTCGCGCAAGACCCGCGCCACCGGACTTTCGAGCATCGCGCGGGTTTCTTCATCCACAATCCGAAAGATCTGTTCGATCGGACTTTCCAGCGCTTCAGGCTCAGCCCATCCGGTCAGGCGCTCAGCAGTAGGATTCATCAGACTGATGCGCCCATCGATGTTTGTGATAATGACGGCATCGCCGATACTGTACAGTGCAGCGCGCAGGTGCGCCGAATGCCGGCGAAGTTCATCGTAGCGAGCAGATAACTCCCGTCGGGTCATCTTTCGCCGCGATGACCCGCCAGACGTGTTCTCGGGCATGTGAATGTCCTTCCTGGCAGTGATAACGTGCCAGCGTGGTATGCAATTGCTGTGCGGCAATCCGGCGCCCAAAAGAGAAAGGTTTCACGCCCTGAGCAGCGGTTTTTGAGAGAAGACGATCAAGGACAAAAGTGTTCTTCGCCAATTACGATACGCCATCGGAATTATAGCACCGGGCAGGCCATGGTATGAACACAACAAGGCGCACTGCGGTGAAAGGCGCAGCGTCTTACCCCAAACCTTGCGCGTCAGGGAAACGAGCCATCACCACAAGAGTATGCTCGCAGAGTCTTTGCACCTTTGCGCCTGTATGTGCGCGTATTGGAAAGGTGGTACGTCCGCCTCGCAGATACGCCGAGACAACATTATGAATCAACCCGACTCACACGATGTTCACCATCGGGACCTGCCAAATGCGGAGCGATCATCTGCGCTTCCAGCGTCGCAATGCGGCGCTCAAGTTCGGCGCGTTCGGCGCGCAACACAGCAATTTGCTGTTGTAAAGCGAACAAATGCGCCTGCAATCGCATCTGTTCAATATCGCGGATGCGCATATCCAATCGTCGTTCCTTTTCGGTCAACGCATCGAGCGCGCGCACGACCGCACCGTGAAACTCGCTGATCTGCAACCATTGCGGGAGGGTGTACCACCAGGTTGCCCGGCGCACCAGGCGCTGGAAGGCATTGATCGCCGCCGCCAGACCCGGTCGCCTTGATTGCACAATGCGGTGCGGATCGACCGACCACGTCGCGCGCGCAATTGCCAGATTGTCGTGCAGATATGCGTCTGTCGAGTTAGCAGGCGTAGCGGGCGAACCGGCGCCGGGCGCCGGCGGCGTCCCTGTATCGCCGATTTCCAGCGCGCGTTCGACCGCCGCCATCAACGTCAGCGCGTCATCGCTGTCGGAATGAACCCAGTAAATTGCCATCGTCGCCTCGCACAGCGTTCAGCGCGCGCCTGCGCATAGACTGCAAGCGTTTCACGGGCAGCGCGCTCCCACGAGAACTGCTTTGCGCGTTCAATTCCAGCGTGCCGTAACCGCAACGCCAGGTCCTCGCTGTCCAGGAGTGCAGCGATCTGGCGCGCAATATCGCTCACCTGATACGGATCGCAGTACAATCCGGCATCGCCAACCACCTCCGGCAGCGATGAGGTGTTTGCCACCACCACCGGCGTTCCTGAAGCAAGCGCCTCCAGCGGCGGAAGACCAAACCCTTCGTACAGTGAAGGATACACAAACAGGCGCGCCCCGGCAACCAGTGCAGGCAGGTCGTCATCGGGAATGCGCCCGATAAATCGGACCTGTCCGGCAACTCCGGCGCGTTCCGGCGCGGCGAGGATCGCGTCGTGCTTCCAGCCGTAGCCGCCGGCAATAATCAACGGCGGCAAACGACGCGCATCTGCGGCATACCGCGCACACAACACGGCATACGCTTCGATCAAACGGATGTAGTTCTTGCGCGGCTCGAGCGTGCCAACACTCAGCACATACGCGCCATGCGCTATATCGTATCGCGCCAGAACCGAACACGTTTCATCCGGCGCGCGTGGACGAAAGCGCACATCTGCGGCTTCATACACCACACTGATCCGCTCAGGCGGAATGCCCAGTTCGCACACAATATCACGGCGGGTCGCTTCCGACACGGCAATAATCCGGTCGGCGCGGTCGCGGGCAAATCGCTCCTTGGCTGCATGCAACGCAACGTTCTCCGCCACATGCATATCGGGGAAGCGCCGGGTGGTCAGATCGTGAATGGTCAGCACGGTTGCAGCGCCAGGCGGTGCATAAGGCAATTGATCGGAAGCATGAAAGACCTCAACGAACCTCGTGGCGCCCCTGAGTTCCAGCCCCATCTCGGCGACCGCCAGTTGCGACCAGATTGGATCGAGGATGCGGTCGATCCGCGCCGCAATCGGATGCGCCACTCCATCACGAAACGCAGGAAGCGCGCTCAGGTAGCCACGCCGAACGCCGGGGCAACGCACGACCCGCACATTCGGCGAGTCGAGGGCTGCCAGCCACAGCATCGAACGGCCAGGGTTGAGCGGCAGCACATCGATCAGCGTAAAATGGCAATCACGCCCGGCTCGCACCAGATGGTCGAGCAGCGACCGATGATAGGTCAGCACGCCTGCCTGAGCAATTCGCAGGAGCGAAATGTCAACGCCGATGTGCATCACTCAATCGCTTCCAGGCGCTCGATAATCTTCGCTGCGGCGTGCGACCACGTCCAGCGCGCGGCAGCTTCCGCAGCAGCGCGCATCCCGACTGCGCGCGCTTCGTCGGGATGCTCATACACGTGGCGCATCAACGCACAGAGATGATCGAAATCGGGGTCAGCCCAGCGCAACCCGCGGTAGTACGGCGCGCGCGCTTCCGCCGGGACAAGACCACGAATGCGAAGCGGATAGGCGACACCTGAATGGAGGAACTCCGTCTGCCCGCCCCAAGCGGTCGAAATAACCGGCAGACCACATGCCATTGCCTCCAGCGCAGGCATGCCCCAGCCCTCACCGCGCGTCGGCAGCACGAAACAATCGGCGCTGCGGTACAGACACCCAACCTGATAGGCGGCAACGTGCTGATTCGGCAGAACGACAATCGGCGGACCATCGCTGCGGATCAGGTCGCCAATACGTCGGGCGACATCAAGACTGGGGTCGTGGTTGAAGATTTTGAGCAGCAGTACCACATCATCGCTGCGGCGAAACGTTTGCTGATAGGCGCGGATCAGCAGTTCCGGCGCTTTGCGTTCGATCCACTCGAAGATCGAGAGAAAAACAAAGCGATTGCCGGGTTTATGTCCGGTGATGCCAGGGTGAAAATAATCGGGGTTGATCCCCAGTGGAACGACAGAGATCGGACGCCGGACGCCGCTGGCGCAAAAGACCTCAGCCCCCCAGTGCGTTGGCGTCCAGACTTCATCCATCTGGTTCGCCTGGTAGACCCACTCATCCGGCAACCGGTCGGTTTCCAGCATCGTATAGCCGATGCGATAGCGTCCACTATTCTTGATGAAAGAGTCACCCTGATGATACACCACCTGGGGCAGACGAGAGTCCTTAAGACGGGCGCGCAACTGATCGATGCGCGGATCGCCGGTCAGCGGCTCGGTGAAATCATTCCCCCAGATGCACGCCAGGCGCACATCGATAGCGCAGCGGTCGAGTTCGATCACCAGTTCACGCGACGAGGTGGCGTACCCGGATGGCGATGCCACCAGCGAGTGCCAGACGACAGCGCGACGATATTTCTGGTTGTAAAACGTGCGCCATTTGCGGGTAAACATCTCGCGTCCCTCGTCCCACATCGCCTGCCACGACGCATTGTTGATCCTGGCGCTCGTATTCTCGTAGTGGATCACCTGCGTACCGCCGGTGCAAACGACTTTGAACCCCGCCTGGCGCGCTCGCAGACAGTAATCGGTATCCTCAAAGTACGACGTGTACGTCTCGTCGAAGCCGCCGATCCGCGCGCGCACATCGCGTCGGATGTACATGCATGCGCCGGTGATCCCTTCGACTTCGCGCACACCCGGATACTGCCCAATGTACGTCTCACCGCCTCCGATCTGATACCCCCAGAAACTATCTGCCGGCATATACGTTCCGGCATGCTGGAGCAGTCCATTGGCGTGCAACAGCGTGCATCCGACGATGCCATACTCTGGATGACTGTGCGCCACATTGCTGAGGTGCGCCAGCCAGTAATCCTGGATGATCAGCGTATCGTTGTTGAGCAATAGCACATCGTGATCCGGCGGAGTCGCCGCCATGCCCTGATTGTTGCCGCGCGTGAATCCCAGGTTGCGATCATTCGCAATTACCCGGATGTCGTCCTGCGCGCGCAGCCACTCCAGTGTCCCATCGCTGCTCCCATTGTCCACAACCAACAGGTGATACGCCATACCCTTCGTATGCGCGCGAATACTCTCGATACAGCGACGAGTGTACTCTAACCCGTTCCACGTGAGGATGATAATTGTTACCGGAGGGCGCTGCGGGTCGCTGAAGGTTGAAGGTTGCAGGTTGCAGGTTGCAGGTTGAACCATGTTCCTCCTCCTTGTAACCCCGAACCCTACAACCGTTCTCCGAACTCACCGCTACGGCGCTGGAAGTACCAATAGCCGATCGCCAGCGTTGCGAAGGCGGTCAGCAGAACGCGCAGCACACTGTCGAGCGCAGGCAGGTTTGGCGTAGGAATCTGACCGAACGCAACCGCGTTGCCATACAGGATTTCGCGGTAGAACTCGATCAGCGACGCCATCGGGTTCAGCCAGCGCACCAGCTGCGCCAACGGACCGGCGACCCGGTCGAGTGCATAGATGACCGGTGTAAGAAAAAACCAGAACTGAATGAAAATGCCGATCAGGTGGACCGTATCGCGGTAGCGCACCGCAAGTGCGCTGAGGAACAATGCCACTCCTGCCAGAAAAATAGTTTGAATGCCGATCAACACCGGCAGATACACAAATGTCCACGAGAAGTTCGTCCAGGCGCCGATAGCGCGCAGCGGCGCATACATCCACTGAACCGCCGCCATCACCAGCAGCAGCATCGGCAGCGACAGCACAAAATTCACCAGGCTGGAGAGCACCGCGACCAGCGGCAGCACCTCGCGCGGGAAGAACACTTTTTTGACCAGCGCGGCGTTGTCGATCACACTGCGCGCCCCACCGTTCACCGCCTCGCTGGCGAAGTTCCAGGGCAGCAAGCCGACCAGAAGGAACACTGGGAACATGGCGATATCCGCCTGAAAGAAGGCGCTGAAGACAAACCAGAAGACCAGCATCAGCAGGAGGGGTGCGAGTTGCGTCCAGAGATACCCGAGCGCGCTTCCTTTATAACGCACCTGCAAATCGCGCAGCACCAGGTTGCGGATCAGTTCACGATACGCCCAAAGTTCGAGGACTTTGCGCATCGCGCCGGCGCTCCGATCAATCGCCACGCCAGCCGCGCCGAACAGCACTCCGACAACCGTCGCCAGTGAAAGAAGGAGCGGAATACGCCGATCAACGGCACGTTCCGGCAGCGGTGCGCGGCTGGCGCGATAGGCATCACCCGGCGCGTCGGGAGCGAAGGCTGCTCCCAGATTACGGTACAGATACGCCAGCGCTTCGCGGATCGCCTGCCGCCCCGCCGTCAACCGCAACAGGTCGGCGTCGATCTGTTGGAGCGTCGCACCGGTCGCCGTGGTGCGGCGTATTTCCAGCGCAGGAATATCGATACGGGTCAACTGCGCCTCGCGCACTTCCAGGGCGCGAGCCAGGTCGCTCAACTCTTCCTGCGGCAGTTGATCAACGGTAATATACGCCGATACCGGTTCGACCGCCCGGTTGAGGGGAAACGCCTGCGTCCGAATAATTTCGCGCAACAGGCGCTGAAATGCTGTTTCCGGCTGGCGACCCTGGAGCGCTTCGGTCAGTTCCCAGCCCATCAGATTACGCAGAATCTCGCGCCCACCGGCGGCGCGTACCGCGCGCGCCAACGTTTCTGCCGCTTCGTCCGCCACCACTTGCGCTTCGAGCGGCGCGCGCCCGATGGCAATGATCTCGACCCGCCCATCAGAATACGGCACAAAACGCACCGCATACGTTGGACCGCCGAGGTCAGGGCGGCGCGCCCTGAGCAACTCAAACGCCTGCATCTCAACAGCGCGGTAATCATCGTCTGGTTGACCGTCGGTATACAACTCATGGTAGCGCCCAACGGCGTCAATCTGCACCGTCGCGACCGTTTCATAACGGATCGGCTGCGAAAGAATGCGCGGCGCAGCCGCAGCCAGCGCACCCAGCGCACATACCAGCAGCCAGAGCCACTGGTAAAGACGCAATGGTCCCCGTTGGCGACTCAATGCCACGATCCAGGTTGCAGGCGCTGCAAGACGTGCCATGCTCATTGTCTAGCGAAATTCCACGACCACAACATCGCCGACTTCCCGCACAATGCGCAATTCCGGCGTTTCTGCCAACCGCTGCTCAACGACGCTCCAGCGGAAAGCGCGCGCGCCGTCGAACATGGGTTTTTCGAGCAGCAAATAGCGTATCCCAAGTTCGCGCAGTCGCTGCGCCGAGGCGCTGTCGGGGAATCCCCGCGAACGTTCGTTGAAATCCTGGAAGATTGGCGGAAGATGCGCCTGGTGCATAAAGGCGATCGTTCGCTTGCCATGCGTGAGCGTGCCGAACAAAATGAAGTAGTTGGTCGTCGCATCAATAACCGGGACGAATCCAACTGTAAAATCGCCGGGCTGCCGGGCAAGCCAGTGATCAATCGGGCGTGGCGCCAGCGTTGTGTACTCGTTCATTCTCCCCGGCATCAAGTCCACTACTATCAACGCGACAATCGCACCGGAAAGCAATGCAGCAGACGATATTCTCAGGCGCGCAGCGCCGCCGAAACCATTCGTGAGACGCCCCGCTACACTCTTTCGATGAACCAGTCGCGCAGCGCCGATGCCCGCCAGCAACGCAACAAACAGGATCGTCACGATCCCGAAACGCGCCCATACGCGCATAAGATTTATACCCGGCAACTGGTGCAGATAATATGCCGGCAGCCAGACCGGATGATCGCGATGCAGGGGAACATTCCCGATGTGGAGATCGGTGCCGAGCGACAGAACGGCAGCAACGAGCGCGGTGCCAATCCAGACCCACCGGCGATCAAAAGCGCGAAGCGCCGCCAGAGCCAGTATTCCGGGAACAATGCCGACATACAGTGTTTTTTCGCCCCACAGCGTCTCAGGGCGCAACCGCTCGACATAGGTCCCCCAGAGTGGGTGAAGATGGGAGGGCGCCACAAAGTTCATCGGGCTTGCCGACCACATACGAGCAACGTCGAGATGGTAAGGTGTATAAATGCCATCGCGCGCCGTCATCAGATAAGGGGCAGCCGCCAGCAATGCTCCGACAAAGACAGCAGGAACCGCAAGCCAGACCCTGGATAACAGACTCACCCGGCGTGTCGCCAGCGTCAGCAGCGCATAAACCATCCCGCAGATCAGACCGATCACCAGATAGTACTGCGATGCCGCACCGAGCAGAAATGTCGCACCGACCAGACCCGCAAGCGTCTTGCGATCCGGTTGTGATCGCAGCGACGAATCCAGCGCCCAGAAAAACAGTGGCAACGGATAGGTGCTGACAATCTGCGGATGACCGTAGCTATGCGCGAGACGAAACGGCGCCAGCATAAACGCCAGTCCTGCCGTCAGTCCTCCAATCCGACTGCCGGTAAGATGACGGACCCAAAGATACGCGCACACTCCTGAGAGGAGATGCGCCAGTGCAAGTTGCGCGTTGTACCCAAACACCGGACCGAACAGCCAGGTCAGCGGCGCAACTGCAATGTATCCGACATAAGGCACATCGGTGGCAGTCAACGCCAGACCATGAGGCGCATTGATGCGCGGATCGACAAACGGCGACGCACCGGAACGCAACGCCTCAGCCATCCATCCTGCAGCATAGACATACTGAATATTGTCGCCAGGCCACCCTATGATACGAGATGATGGCGCGGCAAGCACCGGATACATCATCGCCAGCGCTCCACAGACAAGGAGCGCCAGAACAACCCAGTCGCCGGACTGCATTCGTGCCGCCGTCTGCGCCCACGCGCGCATTCCTGCTATGCCGGCCATACGGTCACCTCGACTGTCTCGCCGGCTGCCAGATCGAAGACCAGCATCGCGCCGCGAATGAGGGGGTTGACGGCGTCATTCGCGTGCTGCACCGTCGCCCGATGCGCGTCGAAGGGCAACCTGAGCGTCAATCCTGCCAGATTGCGCGCGCTGCGATTGGTCACTGCCAGACGCAAAGGCGCTGCCTGGAAAGAATCGGCGTTCACGGGTTCGGATTTGTGCTCCTCGACATGCACCTGCGCCACTGCCTGCTGCCGGTCGGCAATCTCTGCCAGCGGCGCGATCCAGAGATCGCCAGCGTCACGGCGCGCGGCAGCGTACCGCACCACCTCGCTCCAGGCGGCAATCTGAGCCGGGCTGACCACCTCCTCCGTATGCGCCCACAGGTCGATCATGCCACCGGCGGCAATTGCCCGCTCAATCACGTCCGGCGCCTGCGCAGCGCTGCGTTCGGTCAGGTAGAAATCCGGGCATGCCAGAATGGTTTCGTGCCCTGGAATGGGGCGGCAGTGCGGATCCTCCCGGCTCACAAGGTGATACTGCGGCTGGCGCGGATTCCAGTTGGTGCGGGTGACCGATGTGATGCCCGCTTCTGCCAGCGCCTGCCAGTTTGCGTAACTCATTCCGGCGCTGCTGCTCCAGGGAAACGCCAGCGACCGCGCTGATGGAACGCCACGTTCTGCGGCAACGGCACGCCACTCGGAAAGGTCGCTGCGCCACTCCTCGGCGCTGGCAAGCCCACCATACAGATGGCTGAACGTATGGCTCTGAATATCGTGTCCCTCATGCTGCAAGATCGGAATCAGGTCGCCAAAGTACCAGGCGGGATCGGTTGCGACCGTGCCATACGGATCGGGCGAGAACCAGGGCTGCTGCTGCCAGGCGTCGGTCTGCCAGCGATTGGCGCGGTTCGCCCAGGCAAACGTCGGATCGCCCATAAAGCGTCGCCGTTCACGGTTACCGCTCAGGAAATTGTACCCCGTCGCATAATACGTGGCGCGGATGCCGTAGGGACGGAAGAGGTCCACGGTGGTCGTCACCCCCTCGCGCATCCGCATCCCGCGCAGCACCGGATCCTGATCGAAGTTCGGGTCATCAACCGAGCGTGAGTGGATCAACCCGCCCATCGTCGTTTCCCAGTCGAACGAAAATGAGAGCGCCGCGCGCGCGCCGTTGGGCCAGGGAAGCACTGTCACTCCAGTCGGTCGCTCTGGCGACTGCGGCGGCATCTCGCCAGAAGCCGGAAAGCGTCCTGGACGGATGCGGATCGTATCCAGGTATATCCGGTCATCAGAGGCGGGATGGAACGAGACCGTGAGACGCACTGCGCCGGCAGGAGCAATAAACCCACCGCCAATCTGCGACCAGGGCTGCACATCGGCGGGTCCATTCCAGCGCCGCACCTCCTGCCAGCCACTCCAATCGGTGCGCAGAACATCGCCTCCGGCGTCGATCCAGTGAAACCCCAGACGCACCTGCGTCGCTGAGACCGAATCGGCGAGCGCCTGCGCGACGGCGCAGTACGACGCGCCAGGGCGCACAGCAACATCAGGGGTGCGCAGATGGTTGGCAATGCCGAGCAACTGAAACGAACGCCCACGACCGGAAACGGTAAAGTCGCCGATCTGCACGCCGGTTGCTGCCGCACTCCACCCGACCGGCAGCAGCACGCCGGATGGGGCGCCTGGCGCCAGGTTCGCAAAATCGGGCGCTGCTAACAGATCGCCGGCAAGCAACGGCACAACCGCGCAGCGCCCGAGGCGTTCCTGCGTGAGCGCGATACTCGTCCCGATTAGCATGACGCCGAGCGCGATTGCCGCCATCACGCCCGCCCTTCGCCACATTTCCGTCATGTTCCATCCTGGCGGTGTGTTTCGCCATCGTTCAGACGGCGCATTATAGCATACGAGAGGCGCGCGGCAAGAGGCGAGAGACAAGAGGCAGAAGAGGGGGTGAGCGATATTCGCGCCCCTTCCTGTTCGGCGTGGATCGTCTGGCAAGGCGCGCAGTTCTCAGTTCTTGGTTCTTGGTTCTATTTGACGTATACTTGTGAAGAACCCATAATGCAAAGGAGTTCTCATGACCACCCAACCCATATCAAACCACGAAGTCGCCACGCTTGGCGGCGGATGTTTCTGGTGTCTCGAAGCCGTGTACGACGAAATCGAAGGCGTCATCAGCGTCGAGTCGGGGTACGCCGGCGGGCATAAGCCCAACCCAACGTATGAAGAAGTATGCACCGGCAAAACCGGTCACGCCGAAGTAGTGCAGATCACCTTCGATCCGCAGGTCATCACCTTTCGCGACCTGCTCGACATCTTCTTCAGCATCCACGACCCGACCACCCCCAATCGGCAGGGCGCCGATGTCGGTCCGCAGTACCGTTCGATCATTCTGTACCACAACGACGAACAGCGCCGTATTGCCGAAGCAACGATCGCGGAGTTGAACGCGGCAAACATCTGGAATGCGCCAATCGTGACCGAAGTGCAGCCGTTTACCGTGTTCTGGATTGCGGAAGAGTATCACCAGGAATACTTTGCGAAAAATCCATACCAGGGGTACTGCATGGCCGTCGTTGCGCCCAAGGTGCTGAAAGCGCGGAAGAAATTCGCCGACCGGATCAAAACGAAACGTTGACGTCAGATTCCCGCCAGGAACGCGACAGCCGCTGCCGCGACAGGCACGCTCAGGTTGTCCGTTCCGTGTGGCGACACGGCTTCGACAGCAGTGGCGACGGCGGCGCCGAGGAACGCAGCGCCAACCACACGGATCGGATCGGCGACAGGCGCAAACGGCGCCCACGCCGATCCCGGCAGGAACAGCATGGTCAACAGCATCGCAATCGCGCTCGCTGCAAACATCATCGCCGACCCTTCCAACGTGCGCGTGCTTTGCCCGATAGTATATCGGCGCTTGCCGATGCGCTGACCGGTGAGCGCCGCCAGTGCATCGCCCCACGTCATCGCCATAACGCCAGCCGTCGCCGCCACACCGCGATCCACAGGACCTTGCGGACGCCACAGGAAGGCGAAGATCAGCGTGATCGCCAGTGCGAAGTAGATCGTGCCGGGTGAACTGTCCTCACGGTCCATCGCGCGCACAATCCGATAGCGATAGAGGATAAAGTTGACGAAGATAAAGGTGGCGAAGGGAATGATGCCAATCTCCCAACGATCAAACAGCGCCAGGATGCCAAAGACCCACATGCCTGCGCCGATGTGGATCATCTTGCGCGTCAGATCGGCAGGGAGACCGGCGAAGCGGTGCAACACCTCACCAAAGAGCAGCAACCCAATCGCGTAGGCATACGAGATACCAAGACCAATCCACTCACTCGTGGTCATTGACGACTCCGTTGTCTTCTTTGCACGGTTCCTGAGATCGCGGGCATCTTAACCGCATAACACCAATGACGATTGACGATGCCGCAGGCTTGTCATTCCGAGCGCAGCGACTGGTCATTCCGAGTGCAGCGACTGGTCATTCCGAGCGCAGCGACTGGTCATTCCGAGCGCAGCGACTGGTCATTCCGAGCGCAGCGACTGGTCATTCCGAGCGCAGCGACTGGTCATTCCGAGCGCAGCGACTGGTCATTCCGAGCGCAGCGAGGAATCGAAGCGGGTCGCGCACGCCCCCTCGCGCTGCGCGGGGTGACCATGCCGGATGGTCACAGGGAATTGGTATAAGAGTTGCGCGGGTCGGCGGGACGTTATGCGTCGGCGTCTGTTACAACCATGCCGCCGCCTACTCCTCATTATCGGGGACGTCCCCCAAACCCCTCATGTCGAGCAAAGCACAGGATTGAGCCTTCTGCCACAGCGCCCGCCGCCGTTACGCGCATCGCAACGCACTCGTTCCGATTGAGAGAATCGTTTTGGCGCAGCGCCAGGCGCTGCACAGTGACCGCTGTTGCCAGCCTATGCGACGCCTTGCAATGATTCAGATCAGACCCCTGGCAAAAACCTTCCTGGATTGAGCAACCGCAGCGGATCAAACTCTTCACGGATGCGCCGCATCACCTCGATACCTTGCGGTGGCGCCCCCCAGCGCGGCGTGTCGGGGAGCGTCGTCGCCACCCATTGAACTCCCGGCAGGTCCGCAAGCATGCTGGACAGTGATGCAGACGTAATCGAGCGCACCCGCAGGTACAGAATGCCGCTCAGTGCTCGCGCATCGATCACAACGGATGCGCCCGCACCCGCAGCAGCGGCTTCACACCGGACAACCACATCCGCAACATCCGCCGGCAACACCGATACCTTCACCACCGCTTCATCAGGCGCCAGCACAGCCGTTTGCGACAGGTCGGCAATGCCAGCCCAAAGCGCCTCCGCCTCACTGCCATTGAGCTGCGCGACCGAGTGCACACCGTGGCGCCGCGCGAGCGCGCTCATATCACGCATCTGACGTTCGACCGCCTGCGGCAACCCCTCAGCCGCGAGCGCCAGCGCGCAGACGCCTGAATACCCCAACGCCGAGAGCGCACCACGGTTCAGGTATTCAGCGGCAACCGGCGCGAGTTGCGTGCCATCCAGTTCGTCGAGCGCCGCGAACGCTTGTTGGGACTCCGCAAACCGGCAAACGATGGTTCCCGCTGCGCGCGGCAATGGCAACAGCTTAAAATTCGCACTGGCGATAACCGCAAGCGTACCGAAACTCCCCAGGTAGAGTTTCATCATATCAAAGCCGCTGACATTCTTCACCACCATTCCGCCGCCGCGCGATAGACGCCCGCCGATTTCAACAACGGCAACGCCGATCAGGACATCGCGCAGGGTCCCATACCCCAGGCGCCGCGGTCCGTCTGTAGCCGTGGCGATCAACCCGCCAATCGTCGCCCGATCCGGCAAAGGCGGATCGAGCGCCAGCATTTGCCCATGCTGCCGCAGGTACGCACGCAGGGCGCCAAATGTCATACCCGCCTCGACCGAAATCGTCAGATCATCAGGAGTATGCGCCAGCACCCGGTCGAGACGCATTGTGCGCACCACCAGATCGAGCCGACTCGGTGAAGCGCCGATCAGTTGCTGCGTTCCGCCGCCCCATGGCGCAAGCGCCGCGCGATGTTCCGCTGCCACGCGCATAACCGTCTGCAACTCTTCGATCGTACCGGGGGTGACGACGCATGCCGGTCGGACAGCCTGCACGCTGAATGCAGCCAGTGATTCGGCGTCGTCTTGAACGGATTCTGAAGGAAGGACAGAACGGAGTGCATCGCTCAGGTGTGTCATAGGACGCCCAATTCTTTCAGAATGCCCAGAACAGTTCAATGAACTTCTCGCCACGGTCGCGCTCGTCACTCTCTGGGGAGATAATTTCCACCACCAGATCCGCCGCGCCATCGAGGAACGATGGCTGAAGCAGACCCACGCATTCTTGAGCAATGAAGAGAATATCTGGCTCTCGCCCGCTTGGACGTGTGGGCAATCGCATCAGGAAAGGCACATCCAGAATCAACCCCTGTGGATGCCGTTCCAGATAGTGTTCCAGCACCCGCACCGGGAAAACCTTGAGCAGTTGATGATCGCTGCTCGCCAGGGACATCAGAATGACCTGCCCATCCACCCACTCGGCGTGGTTGTCTTCATCGCGCTCCGCAAGAAAATCCTCCCACGTCCGGGGGCGTTGGACGCACAACCGGTTCAATCTGCGCGTGCTCTGTGTCTGGAAATGATGTGGCCATACGATGAATGCCGCCAGTACGCTACCGACCTCTTACAACCATGTCCCCGCCGGTACGCTGTTCGTATCTGTACCCATCAGATCGGCAGCCGGTAATCCGCGCTGCCGCAGCGCAGCCAGTTCGCCGCAACCAACGCCTTTCGGAAAGATTTTGCCGGGATTGAACATCTCGCGCGGATCAAAACTGCGCTTCAGCCCCGCCATCGCCGCCAGATCATCGGTAGTGAACAGCAGATCCATATAATCGCGCTTCTCAACGCCAATACCATGCTCGCCGCTGATCACCCCTCCCTGATTGATCGACTCACGCAGAATGTCGGTAGCAGCGTTGAGCGCTCGTTCAAGCTGGCTTTTGTCGCGGCGGTCGAACAGGATGAGCGGATGCAGATTGCCGTCGCCTGCGTGAAACACATTCGCAATAGGCAGGCGATAATCGCGCGACACCTCGCCGACGCGCGCTAGCGTCGCCGGCAACCGCGTGCGCGGCACCACCGTATCGACCAGGTAGTACGTCGGCGCCAGCCGCCCCATTGCTCCGAAGGCATTTTTGCGCGCTGCCCAGACCTGTGCCTGCTCAGCGGCTGTTTTTGCGGGGCGCACCTCCATCGCGCCAAGATCGCGGCAAATACCGGTGACTTCGGCAAGCAAATCATCCAGCCCATCGTTCACGCCATCGAGTTCAATCAACAGCGCCGCGCCAGCACTTTCCGGCAGCCCCAGGCGGTACATACCATTCACAGCGCGGATCGCCAACTGGTCCATCATTTCCAGGGCAGCCGGGAGAAACCCGCGCGCAATAACGGTCGAGACCGTCTGCGACGCGGACGGAATATCCGGGAAGAGCGCCAGCACCACGCGCAGCGATTCCGGCAGACGGGTCATCCGCACCCACGCCTCGGTGATGATGCCGCAGGCGCCTTCACTGCCGGTCAACACCCCTGCCAGATCGTACCCGATGCCATCCTGCCGCCCATCACCCGTCCAGATAACGCTGCCGTCGGGCAACACCACGCGCAACGCCAGCACATGGTTCGTCGTCATGCCATATTTGAGGCAATGCGGACCGCCACTGTTATTGGCAATATTCCCGCCGATTGTGCATGCCTTCTGCGATGACGGGTCAGGCATGAACGCATAGCCGTATGGAGACAGGTACTGAGACAGTTCCCAGTTAATGACCCCTGGCTGCACGCGCACCCGCCGATTGCGCACATCCACCTCCAGCACCCGTTCCATCCGCGCCGTCGAAATGACAATTCCGCCATGGATCGGCGTTGCTCCGCCGGAGAGACCGGTGCCCGCGCCGCGCGGCACAATCGGCATACCTGCGCGATTGGCGATCCGCACCACTTCAGCGGTTTCCTCAGTGGTGGCAGGCAACACAACCACATTGGGCGCGTGCGTATCCAGCACACACCCATCAGCCTCATACGTCAGCAACGTCGCGGCATCATCGATGACGGCGCGCGGTCCAACCACCCGTCGCAGGGCGTCCACCATATCGGCGCGGTTCATGGCACTCTCCGTGGTATACGCAGCGTCTGTCCGATCGTCAGGCTCGAAGGATTGCGAATATCATTGATAGCCAGAATATCCTCGACCGACACCCCAAAGCGTCGGGCAATCGTGACCAGCAGATCGCCGCGTTGCACCACATAGTCCACATACGTTCCATCACCTGTTGGTATGCGCAGCGTCTGTCCGATTGTCAGGCTCGAAGGGTTGGCTATGGTATTGTATGCCTGAATATCGTCAACCGAAACATTGAACAGTTTTGCAATGGTATACAGTGTATCACCGCGCTGCACCACATACTCGACGAATGGCGTTTCCTGAGCGATGTCTGTTGCAACGGCGGTCGCCGACGGCGCAGCAGTGGGAGCGTTAGTCGTCGGTGGGAGCGCAGTTACCGTCGGCGCAGTGGTGGGGGCTTCGGTGGCTGTCGGAAGCGCGGTCACCGTTGGCGCAGCGACGGTTGGCACATCAGCAAAAACCGGGGTGTTGCCGGTCGGTGAAACGACGAGCATCTCAAGAGCAGTGGGCGACAGAACGGCGGGAGTTGGTTTAGATGTCATATCTCCCCCTGAAGGCGTCGCGCGCGCCACGTCCGTACCGGCGATCACACTGCGCGTCACAGCCGTCACAAATGTTGACGGAGGCATTGCGGCATTCCACATACCGAACAAACTGGCAATCGCCAGACCGGTTCCAACCGCAGCGACAGCAAGCAAAGCAATCACCACAGTTGTCGGAGAACGAAGCATGATACCCCCTGCCACAGGAACGCGCAGCGCAGGCTATCGATCGACAGAATGAGCGAGACCCTCACAAGGCATTCCCGACGTTCCTATGGAATACAGGTGAACGATTGACCACCTGTTGGCGAACAGGCGTGCCTGACCGCCAGAACTCGCGCGTCTCACGACTGTTGTTCATCGTCATTGAACAACTGATTCATGCGATCAATCTCACCGGGCGCAATATGGATCGGATTCCCCGAAAGAATGCCGGTCACCTGGCGAAACGGACGACCAATATGCATCCCGCGATTATCGATTGTAAACTCACGAATGTCCTTATCGTGCATCGAGCCACGCATCTTCAACACCGTCAACCCGCGGCGCATTTCGCCGAACATCTCAACATATCGGAGCAGAATGATCGAGTCGGTCAGGGTCGAAATATGGGTTTCGGTCACCGACTCGCCCCCCATCAGGCTTGGCGTCGTCGCGGTAAACAGACCGGCGATCTCCTGATGCTTGATAAACGACGTCAGGCTGATCACAAACTCGCGAAAGCCGCGGATCGTCGAGACGCGCTCGAGAGCGGAGAGGCTATCGACCGCCACACGATTGGGGCGGAACTCCTGGATCAACTTCTTCATAGCGATCAGGTGATCCTCAAGCCCTGCCGTCTCTGGATACTCACAGACGACGCGCAGCAACCCATCACGCTCCATCTGCTCGAAATCAACGCCCCAGCCGGTTGCATTACGGAACAGTTGTTCACGGCTTTCCTCGAACGCAAAGAGCAGACACCGTTCGCCACGATTGACCCCACCCGCCATGAACTCGGTGGTCATGAGGGTCTTGCCGGTTCCTGTCGCACCCGACACCAGCAGGATCGAGTCGCGGAAGAAGCCGCCGCCGCACATACGGTCGAGTTCCGGGTTACCCGAGGTGACACGAATATCAGACGAGCGCTGCTTAAGTTCGATCGCTGAGAGCGGGATAACGACCATGCCCTCACCCGACATGATCGTGAAGGGGAACTCGCCTTTCTGGTGGGATGTACCGCGGAACTTCAGAATCTCGATGGTGCGCCGACGTTTCTCATCTTCCAGAACATTGCGCAGGATGATCACATTATCGGCGACGAACTCTTCGACGCCGTAGCGCGCAATGTCGCCATACTCCTGCGTGCGTTCGCCGGTCATGATCGCCGTGACACCCATCCGTTTCAGCGCCGAGACGACGCGAAACAACTCGCGGCGCACCACTGCACTGTCGGCGAACTGCGTAAAGATCGCGCCGAGCGAGTCCATCGACAGGCGTTTGGCGCCAATCCGACGCACCGCATTTTCGATGCGCGCCAGGAGGGCGCCAAGATCGTAATTGCCCGCAAACAGGACTTCCTCACCCGGTTGTGGCGACGCATCGACGAATGCCCAGCGCCCTTCGCTCTCCCAGGCTGGAATATCCCATCCGAGCGACTCCATATTGCGACGAATATCAGACGGCGGCTCTTCAAAGGTGACGAACACCCCAGGCTCGCCATATTTGCGAATTCCTTCAGCGAGAAACTGTGCCGCGAAGACCGTCTTAGCGCTTCCGGCAGTGCCGGAAACCAGCGTGGTGCGACCGGCTGGAATGCCGCCATTGGCAATCAGATCGAAGCCGCTGATCCCGGTTGGCAGTTTCTCGATAGCTGGTTGACGCGGATTCTGAGTCACTCCTGCGTTCCTCCTGTGCCCATGGGATGGACCGGCAGGTCCAACCCTTGCAACACTTTGAGCGTATCCGACAGATCACCAATGATGCGTCGAACCGGCGGCGGCAATTCCTTGATCAGCGTCGGCGTCGCCAGAATCCGTTCCTGTTCCGCCAGGTGCGGCTGCTCCAGCACATCGATCACGAACAACTGATACTGACTGCCCAGGTTCTGCTCACAGATGCGTCGCAGGTTCTGGATCGCCCGCTCCGTGCGCGGCGTCTGTCCGGTGACATAGAGCTTGAGAACGAACTTGCTCGTCATCGGTTCCCTTTCCCCTTCGAACGGTCTGGTCTCTGTGTCGTCCGCCGCCAATGTGAGTCGTATGATAGATCAATCAATGCGCGCCGCCAAGTGCATAGTTGCGATAGTATGAGACCAGGTATCCCATCAATTCAAGCACGAGCAGCCTGCCTTCTTCGACATACGCTTGCGTGCGGATCACACTGGCATTCCGCACACGCTGACGGATCGCCTGCGTATGCACATCGACGACGTCACGCGGACCAGCGCGGAGGAAGCCAAGCTGATAGGCGATCTCACGGAGCGGGTCGGACGTATTGATGTCGATTTTATACGCGCGCTGTTCCAACCGTTGATCGAGAATCTGACCATACTGTGCAACCAGTTCTGCGAACAGGTCCGGTTGCGCTTCGCGGAGAGGCGTGGCGCTGTACAACTGCGCCGTCACCGAGGTGCGCGCATCGTGCGACAGTCGCTCGATGGCTGCGATCTCACTGGCGCTGCGCGCCAGTTGTTCCTGCTGGCGGGCGCGCTGAAGTTCGCGCAACAAACGCTGGCGTTCGACCGCGTAACGCACCGAGCGCGCCAGCAACTCCTGGACGCAACTTCCCTTTTGCAGATAATCCTGCGCACCGGCATTGACCGCCTGCACCCCCAGCATCTCATCGCTGAGCATGGTCAGCACCACCACCGGCATATCCGGCGCCTGCTCCAGCACGCGCTTCACCGTATCCAACCCGCCGCTGTCCGGCAGTGACAGATCGAGCAGCACAGCGTCGAACGAACGTTGCTGAAGCAGTTCGAGCGCTTCGGCCAACCGTTCGACGTGCGTGAGCACAAACGTCCCAATGCTCGTCGCAGCCAGCGCCTCGGCAGCCAGACGCGCATCGCCCGGATTGTCTTCAACCAGCAGAACTTCGAGCGGCGCACCGGTTTCGCTATGCATGACACGCACCCTGACGACGCTCATAACGCCTGTTTTGGGACAGACGCTATGGAAGCGCCGGTAACGTAAAGCAAAACAGCGACCCGCCATCAACCGGACGCTCGACCCAGATCCGACCGCCATGCCGGGTGATCACCTTCCGGCAGATCGCCAACCCGATCCCGCTTCCCGGATACTGGCGCCGACTCTGCCCACGAACGAATATATCGAAGATGCGTTCCACATCCTCGGCTGGAATGCCGATACCATGATCGCGCACAGTAAAGAGCCACTCATTCATCCGGCGTTGCGCACCGATATGAATGCGCGGTCGCTCATCACCGCGAAACTTGATCGCATTGCTGATCAGATTGCGAAACACCAGTCCAAGTTCGACATCATCGCCAAAAACGACAGGCAGCGGATCGAACGTGATCTCTGCCCGGCTTTCGGCAATCGCCACCTGCAACATACCGATGGCGCGCGCCAGAACATCGTTGCAATCGACGGGGCGCACAACCGACCGATGCTGATCGAGACGAGCGTATGCCAGCAGTTTGTCGATGATCGCTTGCATCCGCGTGGCGCCATCGTGCGCGTAGGCAATGTACTCGTTGGCGCGATCATCGAGCTGTTCGCCATAGCGTCGTCGGAGCAGATCGAGAAAACTGACGACCATCCGCAGCGGTTCACGCAGTTCGTGCGACACAATCGAGGTAAACTGTTGCAATTCGGTATTGGCGCGCGCCAGGCGGGTCGTCTGTTCGATCAACAAGCGCAACGACTGGCGTGGCGCATGAGCAAGCCGCCGCCGCCGCCGCACGCGATCCTGAAGACGTTGATGCTGCTCGCGCAGGCGGACCAGCGCCTCGACGGCCGGCTGTGCAGTGATGTCGGTATTGACGAGCGCCACGCCGCCTTCCCTGAGCGGCAACGCTTCGAGACGAAACCAGCGCTCGCCGTCATCCGTCGGACGACTGTACTCCTGCATGAAGGAAGACCGCTCACCCCGCAGCACGGCATCGATCCCGGCTGGCGCATCCGGGACCACATCGGCAAACACGCTCTGTTCACATGTCCAGTCGTCACGGTAGTGTGCGCCAATCCGAAACAATCGATCGCCGCTCTGCGCCGCAATCAGGCGAAACCACGCCCGATTCGCGGCGATAATCACGCCGTTGCGATCAAGCACGGCAATCTGTGCGTTTAGTGCATCGAGCACGCTCTGACAGGCGATAGTTTCTGGCGTATCGTCGTGTGTTGAAGCAAGAATAGGCATGGCTCCGCTCGCATCCGAAGTCTGCATCGGTTAACCGGCGGTTGCGTGACTACTTCATTATACCAATTCTGACAGGCGGCGCTACGCTTCGTGCTATAATAGGCACGCTCTTGATCGGGGCGGTTGTTTCTCCGCGCATTATCGCCCACCGCCTGACCGGATGTCGATCAGTCAACCACAATTTTCGCAGGATGCGCTCATGGATGAACAGCCGACCATTCTGGTCATTGATGATGATCCGGCAATGCAGGCCGTGTTGGAGATTGCGTTGCGCGAGGCGGGGTATCGTGTCGAGATTGCCGGCGATGGTCAGGAAGGGATTCAAAAACTTATGATCCTTCGGCCTCAACTGGTCATCTGCGATATTATGATGCCGCAAATGGACGGTGTCGAGGCATTCCAGCGCATGAAGGATCAACTCCAGGAAGATGGTATTCCGATTTTTGTCATTACTGCGCTGAGTCGGAAGCCCTGGTTCGCCGATCTCGAAGCCGAAGGAGCGGTGATTATTCAAAAACCGTTCGATATTGACCAGGTGCTCAGTCTGATCCGAACGATGTTGTTGTAGTTCCAGGAACCAAGAACGCAGAACGACACGCCCCGACCCGCCCGACGCGCCCCGACCCGCCCGACGCACCCCAACCCACCCGACACGCCCCAACCCACCCGACACGCCCCGACGCGAGCGCGCCACCGAGCGCCCCTACTCACATGCTTCTACTGCTATGCCTCGTTTTTTGCAAGGCATGCGATTTCAAAATGACATGATGTTATTTACGGCATAAAATCGTATTATATGCACTAAAAATCAAAGAAATCACCCTCATATGCATTCATTCCACCCCCCCAAACTATCGACCTCTGTATCCTATAGAGCAATTCAAGCAATGTATTTGTCACATCGATACAATCCCGGATTACAAAGATGTTATACGATTTCGGAATAACATTTTGCGCCCTAAGACGATATATTCACAGGATTATAGAGATGTTTACACACCTATGGAGTCAAGGAGGCTGGCAGTGACACGTCGCAGCGGTTGGATCCTGCTCACTCTGGGAGCGATTCTTGCCATTGGCGCCGGAGCGCTGGTCTATCTCGTGCTTCAGCAGCAATCGGTCGCTGCTGCGGAACAGGCGCGACGCGAGGTGCTGGCGCAGCAAGCGCCACAGGTTCCGGTGATCAAATTGCCGGTAGCCGCCCGGCCACTCGCTCCCGGCAACACCATTGGACCCGACGACATCCTGCTCAAAGATTATCCGGTCAATCTCGTTCCCGTCAATGCACTGACCGATACGACCCAGATCGAAAATCGCATCCTGGCGCGCACGGTTGGTCAGGGCGATCCATTCCAGAAGAGCATGTTCGTCGGCGAACGCGGCGAGTCGATCAGCCAGGAAATTCCGCCTGGGTATGTGCTCTTCGCCTTCCCTATCGTTGATCTCCTTGGACAGAGCAATCTGATCGCGGATGGCGACCGCATCGACCTGTATCTGACGCTGAACACGCCGCTCAACGCTGCGGCGACGCCGGCGCCCGACCAACCGACGACACCGACGACCGCGCTAACGCTTCAGAATGTGCAGGTGCTCAAAGTGCTGCGCTCAGAACCGCGCGAAGGCGCGACCAAAACGCCGGCAACTGCGCTGCTCTGCGCGATGCGTCCCGAAGACGCAATTATTCTGAAGCATATCAAGGATACTGGTGGAACCATCGATTTTGCGCTGCGTTCGCCGCTCGATACCGAGCCGTTTACCACTGAGCCGCTCGACCTGCCGGAACTGATTCAGCGCTACATGCGGTGATGATGTGCGAGGCACAAGGCGAGAGGGATAAAAGGCAAAAAAAGCAGGGCGGGCGCGCCCACCCACGGCGCGGGAAAACCGTAAGCGGTCCGCAGGCGCGCTGACCCACGCCAGAATGCCCCTCAACCATCAAACAAGGTCTTGAACATAGCGTCGAACATCGCACATCTAGAGAAGGAACATCGACCGTGGCTGTCAACACTCGCATCCATGTCGTCATCGTCACCGCTCCAGAACGTCTCGATCAGGAATGGATCGGTCGCCTGGCAGCCGAACCGGACATCGCGCGCGTCGATCGGGTTGCAGCGACAACTGCCGGCTTCGAACTGATCCAGCAAACGCGCCCAGATCTTGTGATCGTGGATCGCGACACCGATCAGGCGGAACAACTGATCCGTCAGGTCTTCACCACCCTGCCTGCAACGATCTGCATCGCAGTGACGGCGCGGGTCGATACCGCAACGCTGCGCCGACTCGTGGCGGTTGGCGCGCGCGATGTGCTCGGACGTCCAATCCAGTATGCGGAACTGAGCCAAAGTATTCGCACGCTGCTCGACACCGAAACCGACCGTCGCGCGCGCGCCCTGGTGACGCTCAATGGCAATCGCCCGCAGATGCGCGGCAAACTCGTGGTCGTCATCTCACCCAAAGGCGGATCGGGCACGACGACGATCGCCGCCAACCTGGCGGTCGGCTTGCGTCAGGTCAGCGCCAGCCGCGTGTTGCTCGCCGATTGCTGCCTTCAGTTTGGCGATGCCGGCGTACACCTGAACCTCTGGTCGAAACATACGCTGGTTGATTTCATCGATCACCTTGACGATATCGACGACGCCATGATCGGCTCGGTCGTCCAGCAGCACGAATCCGGCACACATGTGCTGCTCGCACCCAATACACCCGATGCCGCTGGCGACATCAGCGGCGAACAGATCAGCCGCCTGATTGATGCGCTGCTCGAACGGTATAGTTACGTTGTCGCCGATACCTGGTCATTCCTCGACGATATTACCGCAACCCTGGTCAGCAAAGCCAACGAGACGCTGGTTGTGACCACGCCGGAAGTGCCGTCGCTCAAGAATGTCAAGCGCTTTCTAGAATTCATTCAGCGCGAAGGACTGACACACGGCAGGATCACGCTGGTGATCAACCGCTTTCCCAGCGTCGATGGCATTGCGCTTGATGATGTCAAACAACATTTGCGCCATCCGATCGGCGCCAACATTCCGAGCGAAGGACGCCTGGTAACGCACAGCGTCAACCGGGGCATTCCGATTGTGATATCGCACCCGGAAAGTTGGGTGGGGCAGAGCCTGCTCAAACTGGCGGCGCACATTGCTGGCGAGCAGGTTGCCACGCTCTCACTCGCGCCGTCCCGGTCACGCGCGAAAGGATTGGCGGGACTGATCGAACGGCGCGGTTTCTTTGGTTTTGCGCGACGTGAAACGTAGGGGAGACGTGTTGCCGTGAATCGATTTCGTTTTTCGCGCAGCGGCGCGAACAATGCACAGCAATCAGCCAATGCCTCACCTTTCGACGATCTGCGCTCACCGGTCGAATCGGTACGCCCTGTTGCGCCACGATCGCCGGTTCCGCCATCGCTCCACGACGACACCCGTGACGAACGCGATCTGATCGAAGCAGTGCAATCGCAGTTGATCAACGAAACCGACACCAGCGGTCGGCGCGAGCCGGAATACTACGCTCGCCGCATTGCCGAACTGGTGACCGAGCACCTCGAACAAAGCGGACGCGTCGTTTCTGAGCGTGAGCGCAACCGCCTGATTCGCCTGGCACAGTCCGAACTGCTTGGGCTTGGTCCGCTCGAACCGCTGCTCGCCGACGATACCGTCAGCGAGATTATGGTCAACGGTCCGCATCAGATTTGGATCGAGCGCAACGGCAAGTTGCAGGAGACCGACGCCCGCTTCATCGACGAAGATCACGTGCGACGCATTATCGACCGGATCATCTCGCCACTCGGTCGGCGCTGCGACGAAACGACGCCAATGGTTGACGCGCGCCTGCCCGACGGCTCGCGCGTCAACGCGATCATTCCACCGCTGGCGATCAACGGCAGCACGATCACCATCCGCAAGTTCTCGCGTATTCCGTTGACTGCCACTGACCTGATCACACGTGGGACAGCATCGCCAGAACTGATGGAACTGCTGCGGGCATGCGTGCTCGGACGGCTCAACTGCATCGTTGCCGGCGGCACCGGAACCGGCAAGACTACAATGCTCAATGTGCTTTCGTCGTTCATCCCCGACGATGAGCGCATCATCACCATCGAGAACGCCGCCGAACTCCAACTTCAACAGCGCCATGTCGTCACCCTCGAGTCGCGCCCCGCCAATATCGAAGGGCGCGGCGAAGTAACCATGCGCGATCTGGTCGTTAATGCGCTGCGCATGCGCCCGGATCGGATCGTCGTTGGGGAGTGTCGCGCGGGTGAAGCACTCGACATGCTCCAGGCGATGAATACCGGGCATGATGGTTCGATGACCACGTTGCATGCCAACAGCCCGCGCGACGCACTGCGCCGCATGGAAACGATGGTTATGATGGCGGGCATGGACCTGCCGCTGCGCGCCATCCGCGAACAGATTGCATCGGCGATCCACGTTATTATTCAGCTTGAACGTCTCCAGGACGGTTCGCGCAAGATTGTGCAGGTCTGCGAAGTCACCGGGATGGAGAACGATGTTGTCTCCCTCTCAGATCTGTTCGTCTTCCAGCAGCAGGGGGTGCGCGACGGCAAAGTCGTTGGACGGATCGTGCCGACGGGCATTCGACCACGGTTCCTCGAAAAGTTGCAACAGATGAATATCACGTTGTCACCGCAGGTGTTCGGCGCCGTTATTCCAGGCGTTCGCTAGAGGGACGACACACGATGGACTCGCCTGTCTCGCTCGATCTTGTACTTCCGATTGGCGCCGCGCTGCTGGCAGGACTGGCAGTTCTGACGCTGATATTCGCACTCCACAGCCTGGCAGCGCGCGACACCGGCGTCGATAGCCGGATCGCCGCCTACCTGGGAGGCGGTCGTGCGGAGCGCAGTAGCACACTTAACGATCAACAGATCGCCGAACGACTGAACGAGGTCATCAAACGGCAGAGTTTCGCTTCCCGGATCGAACACGACCTTGCCGCCGCCAGTCTGCCGCTCACCGTGCCGGAATATCTGCTGATGCGCATTGCTGTGCCGCTGATCGCCACATTGCTGGCGTTGCTGATCTGGCGCCAGGCGTTGATTGCACCGGCAGCACTGATTATCGGTCACCTGGCGCTCTCTTTCTGGATGCGCATCCGCCGTCAGCGTCGCAAGCAGGCGTTCAGCGATCAGTTGCCCGAAACGCTTGATTTGATCACCGCATCGATGCGCGGCGGGTTCAGCCTGGTGCAGTCGCTTGCCAATGTTGCCGGTGATGTGCAGGAACCGATGCGCACCGAACTGCGGCGCGTGTTCCAGGAAGTGCAACTCGGCTTGAGCATCACGCAGGCGCTCGACAATCTGGTGCAGCGCATGGAGAGCACCGACCTCGACCTGGTAGTGACGGCGATCAAAATTCACGCCCGCGTTGGCGGCAATCTGGGGCAGATTCTCGAGAACATCAGCACCACTATGCGCGAACGCGCCAAACTACGGCGCGAGGTGCGCGTCATCACCTCAATGCAGCGCATCTCCAGTTATGTTATTGGCGCCTTGCCTTTCGCGCTGGCGTTGATCATTTTCACGATTAATCCGACGTATATGATGCGGCTGTTTCAGCCGGGGTTGATCCTTTGCATCCCGATTGGTGCGTTCGTTTCATCGGTCGCCGGTTTTCTCATCATTCGGAAGATCGTTGATGTGAGGATCTGATGTTGATCATTCCGAGTATTGTCACTGCGCTTGCCATTCTCCTGGTGGTTGCCGGTCTGATGGCATCACGCCGCGACGTGACGGTCGGTGAACGCCTCGACGCCTATCTCAGCCCGACAGTCGAGAAGGCGCCGTCCAATCCATCGCTGGAGGCGAAACAGCCTTTCTCCGAGCGGGTGATCATCCCGTTGCTGAAACGGGCGTCGCGCGCATTCGCCTGGATCATGCCACAGAATCGCTATGAGGCGCTGCGTCTGCGCCTGGCAATGGCTGGTTATCCGTGGGGATTGACCGCCGCCGATTTCGTTGGCGCCAAAGGCATCGTCTGTGTGCTGGTCGGGCTGCTGACGGGTGTGATCGGTTGGGCGGCTGATGCTGCACCGACTTTCTTCAATATCCTGCTGCTCGGCGGGATCGCGCTCTGCGCCTTCTTTCTGCCCGATGTCTGGCTATCGCGCCGGATCGGTCAACGCCAGACCGAACTGCTCAACGCTTTGCCCGATGCGCTCGATCTGCTGGCGATCGCTACCGCTGCCGGTCTCAGTTTCGAGAATGCGATCCAGGAGATCACATCGAAATGGACGAACGAACTGGCGCGTGAGTTCAGTCGCGTATTGCGCGATATGTCGATGGGGGTGCCGCGTCGCCAGGCGCTGACCGATATGGCAGAACGCACCGGTGTCCCCGACATTGCCAGTTTCGTTTCGGCAATCAAACAGGCGGAAGCGCTCGGCGTCAGCATCGGGCGCGTGCTGACGGTGCAGGCAGAAGAGATGCGCACACGGCGACGACAGCGCGCCCAGGAGCGCGCCAATCAAGCGCCGGTCAAAATGATGTTTCCGCTTGTCTTTCTTATCTTCCCTGCAATCTTCGCGGTGTTACTGGGTCCGGCAGTGCCACAGTTGCTGGAAGCGTTTGGCGGCATATGAACACACAACGAACCCCCGAAACCGATCGCCTGTATGATCAGGGAGTCGCCTGCATGCGCGCGGCGCGTTGGGAAGAGGCGATTGTCATCCTGAGCCGGTTGCGTGATTTGACCGGCGCCTACCCTGATGTCGAGGCATTGATTGCCGATGCGCAACTGAAAATGGAAATCGAGCAGGCAGGCGTGCCTGCGGCTGCGCCGCCGCCGAAATCGCGCCCGCCGCGCGCAGTCGTCTTCGGCGGGATAGCAGCTACCGCGCTGATCAGCCTGATCGTCGCCGCTATCCTGTTCGTTCGTCTGGATGCGTCGAGTGTGCGCGTTGCGGCGCAACCGCTTGTGCTCAACCTGACATTTCCCACCATTGCGCCAACCAGAACCTCAACACCGGCGCCGACGAAGACACCACAGCCTTTGCCGCCGACTGCCACATCGCTGCCGGATGCGGTCCTTCCGGGAACGCTCGGTGTGCGACTGGCGCCGGGAGAGCGCACAACTCGCATTACCGAAAACATAGCGGTGATCCTGGATGCGTCCGGCAGCATGCTGGCGCGCCTCGACGGGACGCCAAAGACGGTCATCGCCCGCCAGGCGCTCATCGCACTGATAAACCGTCTCCCCGAAACCACAAACGTCGCACTGCGCACCTATGGGCACCGGCGCGCCGATGATTGCAGTGACACCGAACTCATCCAGGCGCTCGCTCCTTTGCAGCGCGATGCTCTTATTGCGCGCATCAACGCCATCCGTCCGGTCAACGGCGGGCGCACACCAATCGCCCAATCACTGGCAGATATGGCACAGGACCTTGCAGGCATCGAGGGAAATGTGCTGATTGTGCTGGTGAGCGACGGCGACGAAACCTGCGGCGGAGATCCGGTCGCAACTGCCTCGATGTTACGCGCCGCCAATTCGCAATTGCGGATCAGCGTCATCGGGTTCGACGTTGAGCAGGAAGAGTGGCGCCGCCGGTTGGAGGGCATTGCCGTAGCCGGCGGCGGAGCATACTTCGATGCCTCGAATGCCGAACAACTCGCCGATGCGCTCGATCAGGCAATTGCGCTGACCTACCGTGTTTTCGACGCACAGGGCAAAGAAGTCTACCAGGGTCGCATCGGCAGCGATGTCCGGTTGGCGCCGGGGGTGTATCGCATCGAAATCGGCGGTGATGCCGAACTGACGATCGAGACGGTGATCGTCGAAAGCAACACAACGACATCTGTGGAACTACGCGAAGATCAGGGCGAGTTGCGCGCCAGCACCATAACAGACGATGGTGTGCAGCCGTGAATGGGTTTAAGGGCGGATCGAAACCCGAGCGAACACCGGCATGCCCACCGGGTGAGAAGAAAACGGCGCATCCCAACGCCATGCGTGCCCGCTATGCTTATGCGTGCTGTTCGCCCTTGAACGTGAGTGGGGGAGTGTGCAGCGCGCAGCAGGACAACCTGATCCCTTGTACGACGAACGCTGGTGCGTGACTGAGAGCCGTCCATAAGCGGTATGCACATAGACAGGCATCATTTCACAAACGAGGACGATATGCCAGCCACCGGGACAAATCGCAGGCGACGCGCGCAGAGCGTGGTGGAGTTTTCAATCATTCTGCCACTCCTCCTGTTACTCATTCTGGGCGTTATTGAACTCGGCTACATGCTCTTCGTCTACGTCCAGTTGCAGAATGCCGCGCGCGAAGGCGCTCGCAGCGCTGCGGTTCGTCCCTGTCCAACTCAGCAAGACATCAACCGAATCATTGCCGACACTCGTGAGCGCATCGCGGCATTTGTCGATACCAATACCATCACGCCCAGCATCACCTGGAGCGCTGACGAAAACGGCAACCTGCGCTGGCGCTATACCGATCCGGTAACCGTGTCGCTTAACTACACGCTTGAGCCGCTCGACCCAATCGTTGGAGCGTTCATTCCGCAGATTGAAATCAATGCCATCGCATCGCGATCCATCACGACCGACTGCGACATCGCCTCAGTGGTGCGCGCGACGCCAACGCCATCGAATACACCGACCCACACGCCAACACCATCGAATACACCCACACCCAGCGCGACGCCAACACCATCGCACACACCCACACCCAGCGCGACGCCAACACCATCGCACACACCCACACCCAGCGCGACGCCAACACCATCGCACACACCCACACCCAGCGCGACGCCAACACCATCGCACACACCCACACCCAGCGCGACGCCAACACCATCGCACACACCCCGCACCAACACACCGACCAATACACGCACGCCGACCAATATACGCACGCTGACACCGACTGCCTGTCCGGTGACGATCTGTACGGCAACACCGACACGCACGCCGACCAATACACGCACGCCGACCAATACGCGCACCAACACGCCGACACCATCGCGCACACCGACGCGCACCAACACGCCGACGCACACCAACACGCCAACGCGCACTAACACGCCGATGCCGACCAATACGCCGACGCCATCGCGTACACCGACGCGCACCAACACGCCAACGCGCACCAATACGCCAACGCCCACCAACACACCAACGCGCACCAATACGCCGACCAATACGCCGACGCCATCGCACACGCCAACGCCACAGGCGATCACGTATTCGGTGGTGGGGTCTAAGCGGATCGATCCAAATGCACCACCCGGCGAACTGTCCGACATGCGCATTCGGATCACGGTGCGCAACAATCTGGGGCAACCCGTGCCAGGCGTGAGTTTCAGCATAGTGGTATCCGGCGCATCGCCAACCACGACGTGGACCGGCGTCAGCGACAGTAATGGCGTGATCATCATCTGCATCGCCGACACCTATCGGGCGCGCGACAACCTGGACGTGACCACCGACGTCACCAGTCCCGAATACCCCGATCCAGGGCTGGACGGTCGAAGGATCACGGTTCAGAACGGAGCAGTGACGTGTAATCCGTGAAACGAGAGAGAGGCGAGAGGGTTGCATGGGGAAGGTACAAAGACAAAGACATTGCACCGCAACGTCTCCGCATGGAGAACGCGCCCCCATGGGCGCCCACGACGAGCGGCACATGGATAGGGAGAGCCACAATCACATGAAACACACATCCGGGCAATCAATCATCGAGTTTGCCGTGATTGCGCCGCTCCTGATCATTATGCTGCTCGGCACAGTCGATTTTGCGCTGGCATTCAGCAACCAGATGGCGCTCCGTAGCGCCGTCGCCGAAGGAGGATATTTCATTGCCCAGCATCCCGGCAGAGAAGCCATCGCGGAGCAGCGCATCCGCGAACGCCTGGAATTGCCCGGCGCCGCCGAACCGGGACGCCTGATTGTGACATTTACCACCTCATCGTGCATGTCGGGACGCCAGGATACGACCGTGGAAGCGATCTACCGCCATGAATTCTGGTTCTCGTCAGTGCTGCCATCTGCACATGTCACCTTGCGAAGCGGAACAACCGTGCCACAGTTTGGGAGTTGCTCGTGAGACCATTCTGCTGGACCAACCGCCAGCCAGGACAGGCGATCCCGGTTCTGGCGCTCACGCTGTTCTTGTTGCTCGCCTTTGCGGGTCTGGCGATCGATGGTGCGCTGGCGTTCGCCTGGCGCCGCAATGTAATGAACAGCGCCGATGGCGCTGCGCTGATCGCCACGCGCGCCCTGATCGTTGATCGCGGGAGTGTGACCGGACTTGAACTCACCAATGCGGTGCGCACCTACCTCCAAACAGAACTAGGGGTGAGCGATCCGGATTTTGAACTGACCTACGTCAACGGTGCCGGACAACCGATAGGACCGGTCGGCAGCGGTCCGGCGCCGGCGAATGCGCGCGGCGTCACCGTCGTCGCGCGGCACACGTTCGACACCTATCTGATGGGGATTCTCGGCCAACCGACACTGACCGTGCGAGGCGTATCGGCAGCGCGTTTTGGCAACGGCGGCATGCTGATCGGCGATCAACTGGCGCCGATGGGATTGCTGCCAGAAGCAGCGGATTTCTTTCGCCGCAACCCATCCGGCGCATTGATCGATCTCAGCGGTCAGATCGAGGAACGGAACGAACAGATCAGAAACGATTTCATCAACGGTCTCTATCCGTATCTCGAACGTCCCGAAGATCATCCTGCCTGGGTGGATCCGGACACATTCGTAAAACGCTGGCAGGTGCGCGCTGTCGCGCTGCGCATGGGATCAAGCGCGTCGCCGACGCCTGGAGCGGGCGCAGGTTGCCCGACCACACCGGTCAATACGCTGAAATCATGGTGGTGTTTTGGGGCGCATCAGCAAGTGAATACCCGCATTGCCGGCGATGGCGACCAGGTGGCGGTAGCCATGGACCTGATCGGCGTTGAGCCATATGCCAGTTCCATGAACGCAGCGCTGCTGAGCGGAGGTTTTCTCAACGCGCGCCTTAATCAGGTCATCATCGTCCCCGTGCTGGCAGAAGCCTCCGACTCGGATCAATGGTCAGGAGCGAACCCTGTGTATGTGATCGAATACTTCATCGCGCTCCGTCTGACCGGCATCGACGACACCGATGGCACTATCACCGCTGATTATCTCCCGCGCTACCTGACGAATGGCGGGCTGATGGGCAGCAACAACAACGTCGAGCGCGGTGATCCCTGCGAGGTGTGCGTGGTTAATCTGGTGCGTGAGTAATGTGAAGAGCATTCGACGCTTGTCTTCTTATTCCCGCCGACTGTGGCGCATAAGCGCCCTTAAATCAGCCCAACGGTTAACCATCGGGCTGAGCAGTGAACGTCCATGAAGCGCGCACATGCGTATCACATCTCTCGCCCAATCGTCGATCGCAGGTATGCCTCAATAAACGGATCGATGTCGCCGTCGAGCACTGCCTGCACGTCGCTGGTTTCATAATCAGTGCGATGGTCTTTCACCAGCGTATAGGGATGCAGATAATAGGTGCGCATCTGGTTGCCAAAGTCCGCCTGGCGATACTCGCCGCGTAGACGGGCGCGTTCCTCGCGTTTGCGCTGGAGTTCGCGCTCGAGAAGGCGACCGCGCAACACGCGCATAGCGGTTTCGCGGTTCTGCAATTGCGACCGCTCATTCTGACAGGTCACCACAATCTGCTCCGGCGTGCCCGGCTTGTAGGTGATGCGCACTGCCGAGTCGGTCGTGTTGACACCCTGCCCGCCATGCCCGGACGCGCGAAAGACATCAACGCGAATATCCTCTGGACGGATGACCACCTCGGGCGCATCGTCCACTTCGGGCAGCACCTCGACCATTGCGAAAGACGTCTGACGTGTGTTGCCGGCATTGAACGGCGAGAGGCGTATCAACCGGTGGACGCCGGCTTCAGCTTTGGCGCTGCCGTAGGCGTAAGGTCCGCGCAATTCGATAGTGGCGCTCTTGATCCCCGCTTCTTCGCCGTCGCTCTGATCGATCAGCGCAACCTGAAAGCCACGCCGCTCACCCCAGCGCATGTACATGCGCAACAGCATCTCGGCCCAATCCTGGGCGTCCGTTCCGCCCATGCCGGCTTTGATCGACAGAAACGCATCGCGATCATCGTAAGGACCACTGAGCAACACCTCGATTTCCAGCGCCTCAATCTCTCTCCTGGTGCGCTCGAGTTCGGCGGCGATGTCTGCCTGGAGCGAGTCATCCTCTTCGGCGGCGGCGAGGTCGATCAGATCGGCGAGCGCCGTCAACTGGCGGTCGAGCGCTTCGATCCGCTCAACCTCTTCTTTCAGGCGTGTGAGGCGTTGCAAGATTCCCTGCGCTTCACGGGGATCGTTCCACAGATTCGGATCGGCGGCGCGTTCCTCAAGCGCCGCAATCTCCTGGCGCTTCGCCGGCGAGTCAAAGACTCCCGCGAACGCTCTCGAAGCGCGTCCGCAGGACCTCCAGATCCACGGTTGTCACAAACAGCTCCTTCTATCGCGTTCGTTCAAGGAGGGGCGCACCGGTCGCCTGTTCGACCAGTTGAGGCAGCGCCAGCGCAACATCAGTGCGAATAACCGCCTCGGCGCGCCCGTCCATGTAGGTCGGACCGGTATTGATGATAATCAATTTCGCGCCGTGGCGCAAGCCAATCGCAGGCAATTCGTTGACGGGAAAGACTTCCAGCGAGGTTCCGGCGACGATGATGACATCAGCATGTTCAACAGCGCGCCGCGCCAGCCAGTACAACCCTCGCGGCAACATCTCGTCGAACAGCACCACGTCCGGTTTGAGCGGGTGACCGCAACTGCACCGTGGCGGATCGCCGCGACGGATTTTGGGCAGCAACACGCGGGTGGGTATCTGACGCTCACACTCCGGGCAGGTAGATGTGCGCAAATGCCCATGCAACTCGTAGACTTCGCGCGATCCCGCGCGCTGATGCAGCCCATCGAAGTTCTGGGTGATGATCGCCTTGAGCACGTTCTGCTCTTCCAGGGCTGCAAGCGCATAATGCGCTGCATTCGGCGCTGCCGATAGCACCCGGTCGAGCAGGGGACGGAACCAATCGTAGAATGCGCGCGGGTTGCGCAAAAAGTTCTGGAGCGATGCGACTTCCGACGGATCGACGCGCGTCCATGCGCCTTCGGGACCACGAAAATCGGGGATGCCAGACGGGGTGCTGACGCCTGCGCCGGTGAGCGCAACAACGCTCCGCGCATTCCGCAGCAGATCGGCAGCATGCTTAATCTCTGCCCAATCCATACCTGTTTACACGACAGATAGTTCAACATCGAACATTCGATGTTGGACGCGCCAGCCATCCCCGTCGATATGGGTCGGTCTGATTGCAATGTTGCGCCAGTGTTGCCCGACGTAGCGGTGTGGAGATGTGCAATCGTTCCATCTATAATGATACCACATGTTCGCGCCAGCCGAAAGAGCGTATAATGGCGCTCAGATGCGTCGCTTTTTGAGTACGATGAACGCAAAGACACAAAGGCGCACAGTGCGGGAGGAAGCAGGATTGATGACGCGAGATGATCGCCGTACTGCACCGCCTTCGTGCCTCTGTGCCTTTGTGTGAGTCGCTCAGGAATGGAGGTTCAGGAGTTCCATGTCTGGTCACGCCCTCGACGCTCCCGACACGCTCCGTTGTGCAGCGTGCGGCGCGCTGCTGATCGACGGGTATTATTTCATCCATGGGCGACGCGAACGCTACTGCGCGCGCTGCATCCGCGAACGGGATCGCTGCGATGTCTGCTCGGCGCCGCTCGGCAACCGCTACTGGACGTTGCACGATGGTCGGCGCCTGTGCGAGACATGCCACGCCACGGCGATCTACGATCCACGTGTTGCGCGGATGTTGTTCGACGAAACCGTTGCCGCGATTGTGGCACAACTCGGCATGGCGCTGCGGGTCGGGGTTGAGTTTCGTCTGGTCGACACGCCAACGCTGGCGGCAGTGCGGGCACAGGACAGGCCACCGCAACCGGGGGAAGCGCCCGCACTGGGGCTGTATCAGCGCCATGGTCGGTTGCGCGTCATCTATATGCTCTATGGGCTGCCGAAATTGCTCTTTCGCACCGTTGTCGCACACGAATATGCCCACGCCTGGCAGGGCGAGAATTGCCCACTCCTCGACGACCACGACCTGATCGAGGGGTTCGCCGAATGGGTGGCGTACCATCACCTCAGTTACCTCGGCTGCCACAAAGCCGTTGCCGCTATGCGCGAATCGAACCACCCCTACCGTCCGCTCCTCGAGCGCATGCTGGCGCTCGAAGCGCAGATCGGTCCCGCCGGTGTGCTGGAGTACATGCGCCGAGCCGGGATTCACTGATCCAGGTCTCCAAAATACGCCATTGTTCTCGTTCTTTGTCGTGGGTGTCTCATTACGGAGCCGCCTGGCATCACAGGATGTCCGGTTCAGCATACCGCTCCAACAACACACAAGGAGGGACCATTGCGTTCACAACTCTTGCTTGTCACCACACTGCTTGCCGGTGCGATCTCTGTCGCCGGGTGCGGCAATCTGCCCTTCCTCTCGCAGGGTAACCCGCAACCAACCGCCTCGCCAGCTGCTTCCGGCGATGCCGCAACGCCTGCGACACAACCAACTGCCGCCGCTGAACAACCGACACAGGCGCCGGCGAATACTCCGGCACAGACGATACCCACCGCACCACAGACCGGCGGCGCTCCTTCGACACCCGCCACGGGCGATGGCGCTCCGACGATTCCGCTGCCGCAAAGCCAGGCGAACCTGGCGCAACTCGAAAGTTACCGCATAACGATTGTATCGAAGATGAACGGCAAAACCACAGACGGGAAAACCATCGAATCACAGATGACCTATACGCAGGCGCTGCATCGACCCAGTAAGACCGGGTATACGCTGGTTGTCGAAAACAGGCAGGGTGCACCATCCACCCAATCAGAACTCTACAGTGTTGGTGATATGTTGTATATCTACCAGCGCCAGGGTGGGAAAGAACTCTGTCAACCGGGCATGATGGCTGGCATGGGCGACATGCTACGCGGCATTGCCGACGCAATGACCGCTCCCCTTCAGACCGGCACGGCACAACTCGTCAATCGCGGCGAGACGGTCAACGGCGTGCTGACCGATCGCTACACGCTGGATCAGGAGACGATCAATCAGTTCGGCGCGACGGTGGAAAAAGCCGATCTCTGGGTGGCGCGCGATGGCGGCTATCTGGTCAAATATGACCTGACGATCAACGTAACGTCCAACACCACCGGTTGGGCAGCGATGCTCGGCGGCGGCGCACCGATTTCGGAAGGCACGATTGTCTACAACTGGTCGCTTGAAGACATCAACAAAACGACCATTACCCTTCCATCCGCGTGCAGCGAACAGACGGTCGGCGTCGATCTGCCGCTACCAGCCGGCACACAGGTCGATATGGCGATGCCGAACACAACGATGGGCAAGGTAAATGCCGGCATTGACTCGGTTTTGACCTTCTTCAAGACGGAGTATCCCAAACTCGGATACGAACTGACAGACGAGTATGGCGATGCTCAGAATGGCTACATCCTCAACTTCAAGAAAGGCGCGGATGAGGTGATGGTTCAGTTCTCAACCATGTCGGATGGGTCGGTGCAGATCACACTCACGCGCGGCTGACCACAGGCGCGCAATGGCAACCTGATGCATGACTGGTGATGATGGAACGCAGGTCGTGCAGCAACCCGCCGCGTCGCTCAACACCGAACTGGCGGTTTGATCGAACGAAGGGTGCTCACGCGCGCTCACCCTGGTAGTGCTACGCCGAACAGCCCCGCACCGGCGGGGCTTTGTTCGTTCAGCGTGGGCGTCCACGTTCGCGCATGTACTGCCAATGTTGTCAACTGGAAGGCGAGTCGCAAGAAATCGCTATAATAGGCGCACACGTATTGAAGGCGCCCAATGGATGCTCAAACGGCTGCAACCTACGCTCGACTGGCTGAGCGCATCATATCACTCAAGATGCTGCCGCGCGCCGGCTGGCTGCAACGTGGCATATCCGCCGCCGAAAGCGTGGCGGAGCACAGTTTTGGGATTGCTGCGCTCGCGCTGGTGTTTACAGCGGCGGACGACACATTCGACCGTGAACGACTGCTGGCGCTGGCGCTGGTTCACGATCTTGCCGAGGCGCTGCTAGGGGATCTCCCGCTTTCGGCGCGACGACTGATCGGCGAATCCGTCAAGTGCGACGCAGAGCGCCGCGCTATGGTAGAACTGTGCGATGCGCTCCCCGGCGGCGATCACCTGGTGCTGCTGTGGGACGAGTATGCCGCCGGGACAACACGCGAGGCGCGGTTTGTCAAAGCGCTCGACCGCGTGGAGATGCTGGCGCAGGCGCTAGCATATGAGCGGGCCGGCAATCGCTCGCTCGACGAGTTCTGGGTCGATGCCACCGGGGGACTGGCAGAGTTTCCCCATCTGGCAGCGTTCGTGACCTGGCTCGCAGCGCAGCGTCCAACGTAAGCCGGGGAATGTTCGATGGCGAACACACCATAGACGGAGGATTCGCACCATGCATTCGCTCAAATGGTGGCAAACGACGGTGTTCTATCAGATCTATCCGCGCAGTTTCGCCGATGGGAACGGAGATGGCATCGGCGATTTCGCCGGGATGATCGACCGGCTCGATTACCTGCGCGACTTGGGAGTCGGTGCGCTCTGGCTCTCGCCACACTATCCTTCACCCAATGCCGACTGCGGCTACGACATCTCCGATTACACCGGCGTTGCCCCAGAGTACGGCACACTGGACGATTTTCGACGTTTTCTGGAAGGCGCGCACGCACGCGGTATGCGCGTCCTGCTCGACCTCGTCCTCAACCACACGTCCGAAGATCACCCCTGGTTCCGGGAGTCACGCTCCAGCCGCAACAATCCAAAGCGCGACTGGTACATCTGGCGCGATCCGGCGCCCGACGGCGGACCGCCGAACAACTGGTATTCGGCGTTTGGCGGTTCTGCCTGGACGTTCGACGAAGCGACCGGGCAGTATTACTATCACTTTTTCTTCAAGGAACAGCCCGACCTGAATTGGCGCAACCCGGATGTCAAACAGGCGATGTGGCATGCAGTGCGGTTCTGGCTCGATATGGGGGTGGATGGGTTCCGCCTCGATGCGATTGACACGATCTTCGAAGACCCGAACCTGACGCCGCAGCAGTCGAAATTGTCGCAGATCGAGATGCTGCGCATCTGGCGCGAGAATCGTCCGCCGGAGGAGACAAAAGAACTCTGGGAACAGTTCGCCCTGATGTTCCGCCACCAGGTGCAGCAGCCAGGATTGCACGAGTTGATGAAAGAACTACGCGCATTAGTGGACGAATATCCAGGTGATCGGGTGCTGATCGGCGAGGGTGACGATATTGCGTACTACGGCAACGGCCATGATGAGTTACACTTGGTGTTCAATTTTCCGCTCATGCGCACCAATCGGTTGACGCCTGCCTGGATCCGCGCCAATCAGGCGGAACGACTGGCAGCGTTGCCGCCTGGCGCATGGCCCTGCAACACGCTGGGAAACCATGACGTTGGCCGCATGTGGACGGCATATGGCGACGGCGTCCACGATGCAGCGCTTGCCCGCTTGCATGTGACGATGCTGCTGACACTGAAAGGCACACCGGTGCTCTACAACGGCGAGGAGATCGGCATGACCGATCTGCTGCTCGAACGGTTCGACCAGTTGCGTGACAATCAGGCGGTTAACTTGTATGACGCAGCGGTCAACGATGGCATTCCTGCCGATGAAGCGATGAGGATGGCGGCAAAGATCAGCCGGGACCGCTGTCGAACGCCGATCCAGTGGGCAAATGCGCCAAACGCCGGTTTCAGCCCGGCCGGTGTGACGACCTGGCTGCCGGTCAATCCGAACTATGCTCAGGGAGTAAATGTCGCCGAACAGGTCGGCGATCCTCACTCGCTCCTCACCTTCTATCGTCGCCTGATCGCCGCGCGCCAGGCGACTCCCGCACTGTTGGAAGGCGATTACACGCCACTGCATCCAAACGAGGAGCGTTATCTGGCGTTTCTGCGCACCACACCGGAACAGCGCTGCCTTGTGGCGCTGAACTTTACGGCTGAACCGGTGACGGCAAGTTTTGCACCTGGCGAAGATTCACTTTTACGCACGATTTTCTCGACCCATCCGCGACCGGCAGGCGAAGAAAACCCGGCACACCTGACACTGGCGCCGTTCGAGGCATACATTGGAGAGATTCTGCCAGAGCGTCAGGGATAATACCAATGACGATTGACGATGCCGCATGCGTGTCATTCCGAGCCCTTCGCTTCGCTCAGGGTAAACGCAGCGCGGAATCGGCGCCGGTCGCGCACGACCCCTCGCGCTGCTCGGGGTGACCATGCCGGATGGTCACAGGTCATTGGTATAACGCGCCAGACTGCCGAAGAGATGAGGGGATACTGTCAGCGCGGGTCTACACGTCCGCGCTGATTGCACGAAGCCCCGCTGACGCGGGGCTGTCGGTCGAAGTCTATGCGCATTGAAGCAATGCCCGTATATACCCTTCACGATCACCCCGATGGTGGACCGTCAGGCGTGAGGGCAGATAGAAGACCTGCCCCAGCAGCGTCATCCTAACCTGCGCGCTGCCGCCTCCATCAACGCCTGAATGCGCCCAACCATATCGGCGGGGTTGGGATGCAACCCTTCGAGCAGCAGTGCATTCTCGTACAACTGCTCAACCAGGTTGCGCACCAGCGCAGCGTCACCATCAGACTCCGCCAGGCGCGCCAGATCGACGATCAGCGGGTGACTGCGGTTCAGTTCGACGATCTTTGGCGGCACTTTGAAGTCGCGGTCGAGAATGCGCTGGACGCGCGCCATCTCGCGGTTGTACTGTTGATCCTCGGGCGACACCAGGCGCAGCGGGTTGTGGCGCAGCACATTCGAGGCGCGCACCGTCGTCACGCGCTCCCCCAGCGTTTCCTTGAAAACGTTCACCAACCTGGTGAACTGCTCATCGCTGATCGACACCTCCGGCGTCGGCGCTTCACCCGGCAGCGAGAGATTCGGATCGTCCACATTGCGCAGTTTCAGCCCCTGGTATTCGCGCAGCCCATTGAGCAGGAAACTGTCCATCACGTCATAGAGCAGGAGCGCCTCGATCCCACGATCGTTCAGGGCATCAAGATGCGGGCTGCGTCGCGCACTCTCCAGGTCGGCGGCGATGACGTAGTAAATCTCGTTCTGCCCGTCGATCATTCGCCCTTTGTAATCGGCAAGCGACGCCAGTTGATCACCCGACTTCGTCGTATGGAAGCGCAACAGCGGCAAGAGATCGTCACGCGCCAGCGGATCGGTTGCGATGCCCTCCTTGATGAATGGGCTGAATTCGTTCCAGAAGGTCACATATTTTATCGGGTCCTTTTCCGCCAGGTCGACCAGTTCTTTCGTCAGGCGGTTGGTGAGCGACTTCTTGATGCGCTGCACGATGGGATCGCGGTTTGGACCGGCGTCGCGCTGCACACCTTCACGCGAGACGTTGAGCGGCAGGTCTTCACTATCGACCACACCTTCAACGAAACGGAAGTATGGCGGCAAAATGTCCTTCGCATCTTCCTGAATAAGCACCTTCCGCGAATAGAGACGAATCTTCCCCTCCATCCGCCGTTCGATGAAGCCCCGCTCGCGCTTCGCCGGAACGAACAGAATGGCATGCAGATCGAGCGGCGCTTCGGACGAGAAGTGGACCCACAACAGCGGCTCTTCGTAGTCGAACGTCATCTGGCGATAGAACTCGTTGTACTGCGACGCTTCGACATTGCGCGGCGGTTGATGCCAGAGCGCAGTGGATTCATTCGCGCGCTCGTCGCCGATATAGATCGGGAAGGCGACATAGTTCGAGTGACGGCGCACAATCTGCCGCAACCGCCACTCATCGGCGAACTCGTGCGCCTCTTCTTTCAATTTGAGCACAATCGTCGTGCCGCGCTGTTCACGTTCCGCCGCATCGACAACAAAACTCTCGCCTCCCTGGGAGCGCCAGAGGGCTGCTTCGGCGTCGGGACGGTACGACCGCGAGATGACCGTCACTTCATCGGCAACCACGAATGCGGAGTAAAAACCGACACCGAACTGACCAATGATATTCGAGCGTTGTGCGGCTTCGAGGTTTTCGATCAGGGTGCGCGTCCCTGAGTGCGCAATCGTCCCCAGATTTTCGATCAGTTCCTCACGGGTCATGCCGATGCCGGTATCGCTGATCGTAATCGTTTTGGCATCCTTATCGACACCGATGCGAATCTCGAGCGGAGCGTCTGGATCGCGCACCTGTTGATTGGTCAGCATCTCGAACTGAACACGATGCAACGCATCGGATGCATTCGAGATCAGTTCGCGCAGGAAGATTTCGCGGTCAGTGTAGAGCGAATGCGCCAGAATGTTGAGCAACTGACGCACCTCGGCGCGAAATGGCACCGCCGTGGGCGCATGCGTTGTGGCTTCGGTTTCTGCGGTCATAGGGTTTGCTCCGGTGTTTTCTGAACAGTGATGCAGATCGAAACTATGACATCTCTCTGCCATGATAGCGAGAAGGGTAGCATGCGCGCGCTAATGTTTTGTTAGAATTTAATGTCAGAGAGGCGTTGCGATGCAACGCCTCTCTGGTCGCGTGTCTCCCTCAGCACTATGCCAGGCGTGCGCCCGCTTTACCATCACCACCGGGCGCATCCCCCCCCGCCCTGCTACTCCAGAATATCGACCCGCGCGCTCATGCCTGCCCGCAGTCCGGTGATGTCGTCGAGCGCGATACGCACCCGATAGCTGCGCGAGAGACCCTGCACCGTAGCAGTTGGCGCAACATACTCGACCTTGCCGGTGTACTCACGGTCCGGGATGCTACTGATCGAGATCTTTGCCGATTGACCCTCCCGCACCCGCGCGATGTCCACATCGCTGATCTGAACATCGACATACAGTTTGCTCATATCGACGATCTGGATCGCCGGCAGCCCCTGGGTCACACTCGGATCGCCCGGATCGATGGAGACAATCGAAACGACGCCATCGAACGGCGCGCGCAGTTCAGCGCGTTCGCGGTTAATCTGCGCCAGCGTCAGCGCCGCCTGCGCCTGCTCGACGCCAGCGCGCGCCGCCGCCTTCTGCGAGTCACGCGGGTCGGGGATGAGGCGCGCTTCCTGGGCGCGCGCCTGCGCTAGCGCAGCTCTGGCTGCCGCAAGGCGATCCGGGTCGGGCGGCAGTCGCAATTTTTCGAGGGTCAGGCGCGCCTGTTCGACCTGCGCCTCGGCTGCCTGAATGCCGGTCACTTCCGCCTGACGCGCGCTCTCAGCGCCTTTGACCGCCAGTTCGAGCGCCTTTTCCGCCTGGCGCAATCCGGCTTCCGCCTGGACGAATTGGGCATAATAGTTTTCGCGCTGACCATCGCTCAGTTTATTCGGCACACGCTGACCATTCGGCGCGGCGACTTCGGGCACGATCGGATCGTTGCCGGTATCGCGCGCATACTCCCAGTTGTACTTTGCCTGTGCATAGCGCGCCTGCGCCTGTGTCAACGCGGCAGCCGCCTGCTCCATCTGTATTTCCGCCTGCGTCTTTGCGAACGACAGACGATCACGGGTGGCTTGCAGGTTGGCTTCGGCTGCCGCCAGCGCCGCTTCCGCCATGCGAAGGTCCTGTTCCTTCGGTCCACGCTGAAGCGCCTCAAGCGCCGCCTGCGCCTGCGCCACTGCCGCGCGCGCCGCATTGAGATCCGTCTGGCGAGGGTCCTCGGTCAGCGCGGCTTCCTGCGCCAGCGCGTTGGCGAGCGCCGCCTTCGCCTGTTCGAGTTGCTGATCGAAAGCACGGGTGTCGAGAATGGCGAGCAGGTCGCCTTTCTTGACGAAATCCCCTTCTTTGACAAAGACCTGCGCTACCGTGCCCTGCACCTGGAACGACAGGTTGGCATCCTGCGCACTCTTGACTTCACCAATGCCGGTAATGCCCAACTGAATTGGCTGGCCGGTCGGTAGCGGCACCGGTGTTGGCACAACAACAGTCGGCTGAGATGCTGCCGGCGCACTGGCAGTCGGCGCGGGAGCAGCCGGTTGCGCGCCGCACGCCGCCAGCGCCACAGCCGTCAATCCTGTAACAATGCCGGTGATCAAGCGACCACGTTTCACAGTACAACTCTCCTTTGTACGTTGGTGCTGGTTGGTATTGACAATCAATATGGATGGGTGCGCTCCTCGCAGGCGCCGCGCCTGCAAGGAGCATATTGCATTACGACCTTATCCCTCAGCGCGGGCCGGCGGCGCACTCACCGGTTCGTAGCCATTCGGCTCACCCGCCGTTATCGGCAGCGCGGCGGCAGTTCCCCCATAGGGAGCAGAGGGCGCCGCTGCACCATTAACCGGGGCCATGCGCTCTGCTGCCAGAGCAGCCTGCTCTTCCGCCCACCCCTCCGGGTCGAAGCGACGGCGGAACCAGTTCGAAACGCGCTCGGTGAACGACTCCATCAGACTGTAGGCGGTCGGCACCACGAGCAGCGTCAGAAGCATCGAAGTCGTCAACCCGCCGATCAGCACGGTTGCCAGCCCTTTACGGAACTCGCCGCCTTCGCCGGTGCCGACCAGGTGAATACCCATCGCCACCGGCAACGCGCCTGCCACCAGCGACAGGGTGGTCATCAGAATCGGGCGGAGACGGATGGCCCCCGCAAGTTCGAGCGCGGCATGCTTATCGAGACCGGCGCGCCGCAGGCGGTTGGTGAAGTCCACCAGCAGGATCGAGTTTTTCACCACCAGACCGAGGAGCATGATCAACCCGATCATGCCGGTGATGTCGAGGTCGATATTGATCAGACGCAATGCCAGAAATGCGCCGATGAAACTGAAAGGCATCGCCACCATGATCACCAGTGGTTGCGTGAACGATCCAAACTGCGACGCCAGAACCATGTAGACGAAGATGACCGACAGCAGCATCGCCAGGAGCAACGACTCGAACCCTTCGGTCTGCTGCTGCACCAGGCCCGTGAAACTGGCGATTACCGTCGGCGGAATGATCCCCTTCGCCTCCAGGCGCTGTTGCAGTTCGCTCTGCACTTCGCCGAGGTTGCGCCCTTGCAGGTTCGCGCCGATGATCACCTGATTGAGTTTATCGTAGCGCCGGATCGTCTGCGGCGTCGACGCAAGTTCAATCCGCCCAAGCGCGCTCAGCGGAACCGTGCCACTACGGGTCGGAATAGCAATGTTCTGCAACGCTTCCGGCGTGGCGCGATCTTCAGGGCGCAGACGCACGATGATTTCGACATCTTGCCCCGCCTGACGCAGCACCGTCGCGCGGTCGCCGTTCACCAAGGCGCGCACCGACGATGCAATCTCATCACTGGTGATCCCCAGGTCGCCGATGCGCTCCGGGTCGGCGATGAAGCGCAGTTCCGGCTTGCCGGGGCGATAGTTGGTGTCAATGTCCACCACGCCGGGAATGGCTGCCATCTCCGCCTTGATCTGCTCAATGACCGGCGCCAGGTTCTGCACCGGCTCGGTGGTTTGCAGGCTCAACTGCAACTGGCGACCGGTGACGCCGGTTGAGGTCGGCGCACCAATCGATGGTAAGCCGAATGTCAGGTTCGGCAGGAATGTCAGTTGTGGACGCAGTCGCTCCTCGACCGAACGAGTCGGCACGTCGTCCTTCAGGCGCACGAAGAACTCGGCGCGCTCTGGAGCGCCAGAAAAGCCGACGGTACTGATCACCGACTTAACGTCCGGGTCAACCAACAGCACCTGTTCCGCCTGACGCGCAAGGCGATCAGTCTCTGCCAGCGCCGTGCCCGGCGGCAGTTCAAAGCCGATCAGGAACTCTCCGGCATCCTGCTGCGGGAAGAAACTGAACTTCAAACCGCTGGCGACAATCACGCTCAAGACCAACACCACCACTGCCGTCGCAATGACGATCAGGCGATTACGCAGGCTGCGCAGACTCCAGGAAAGGGTGCGTTCGTAGAACCGACCAAGCGGACCTGGATCTTCTTCCGCCTCGTGAAGCAGGCTGGCATCCGCCTGGTTGGGATCGATATTGCGCAAGCGCCGCGCCGCGCGCCCGACATCGCCGGTGTGCGAATGCGCCTCATCGTGCAGATGCGGCTGCACCTTCTGACGGCGGAACAGATTGGCAGAGAGCATCGGCGCAAACATGAACGCTTCCACCAGCGAAAGAAGAATGGCAACCGCGATGGTAATACCGAACGACTTGAAGATAATGCCGGTTGTGCCGCTCGTAAACGTCACCGGCACAAACACCGCCACGACCGTCAGGGTCATCGCCACCACCGAGAGCGCCACTTCCGCCGTGCCCTTGCTGGCAGCAACACGCGGCGTCTCGCCGCGCTGCGTGTGGCGGAAGATGTTCTCGCGCACCACAATGGCGTCGTCGATCACCAGACCGACACAGAGCGCCAGCGCCAGCAGGGTAATGAGGTTGATCGACAACCCAAACACCGGCATGAGCGCGAAAGTGCCCATTAGAATGATCGGCAGACCCGCCATTGTCACGAGCGTATTGCGGTCGCGGATGAAGGTCAGCACCACCAGCAAGCCGATCGCTGCCGCCAGCACGAGCACCTTATCGACCGGAATGCCAACGGCGGGGAGGATGCCAAGACCGACCAGCGCAATAGCGGCGGGCGCCGCAGCAGTGACGAGCATATTGCGCACGCCACTGAAGAACATCATCACCACCATGAGCGCCGCGACCGAGGCATAGATCAGCTCTTCAAGCGAACTGATCGTCGACTGGCGCACCGCTTCCGACGAATCGCGCGGAATAATGTAGGTCAGATCACTACGGTTGGCGAGCGCGCGTTCTATCGCAGCTTTCGCATTATCAGCGACCGCAACGGTATTGGCGCCGCTCTGCTTGCGCACATCGATGATGATCGCTTCGACGCCGTTGAGACGGGTGTAACTGCGCTTCTCGGCGACGCCATCCTCAATAGTCGCCACATCACCGATGCGGTACGAGGTTCCGGTAATCTGGATGTTCGCAATATCTTCAGGAGTGTGCAGCAGCGACGGCGCGCGCAGGTTGATCTCCTGCGAACCGGCGGTAATCGAGCCAAGACCGAGGTTCACATTCGCCTGCTGCAACGCGCGCGTGATCTGTGCCGGCAAAATGCCGTAGGCGCGCAGTTTCTCGAGGTCCATCAGCACATTGATCTGGCGTTGCAGACCGCCGGAGATCTGCACGGAGCCGACGCCTTGTGCGCGTTGAAGCAGCGGCGAAATCTCGGTATCGACAATCCGACGCACTTCGAGCGGCGATTGGTTCTGCGTTCCGGCAATAGCGAAGGAGACAATCGGCGCAGCGTTCGGATCGAACTTCTGGAAGATTGGCTCACGCACATCGCGCGGCAACGTCGGGCGAATGGCATTCACTTTTTCGCGCACGTCCTGATCGGCGCGATTGACATCGGTGCCCTGAGCGAACTCAAGAATGATGACTGCCAGACCTTCGCTGGCGTTCGTGGTGATGTTCTCGATGCCCTCGATTGTGTTGACTGCATCTTCGATTGGTTTGGCAACCTGATCGGCCACACTCTCTGGACCGGCGCCGGGGTAGGGGACGCTCACTGCGATGATCGGCACTTCAAAGTCGGGAAGCAGATTGACCGGCAGCGAGCGGAATGCCAGAATGCCAAACACCACCGTCAACAGCATGAGCATCGTTACGAATACCGGTTGACGAATTGAGGTGTCCGAAATGGGCATACCGTTGAGTTTCTCTTCACGTCGTTGGATTGCCATGCACGCATGCCTCCGTGTGTGCCCGCCACAGGCGGGGGTTGGGATGAAACTCAAATAAAACGCAGCCAGCAGTCTTGCTGCGCTGCGCCGCGCATCGCGCCGTGGAACGATACGTCCCACATCGCGCTTTACAACAAGACTACTATACAGTAAAATATGTTTACGCGCAAGTAGGAATTTTGACTGAATGGTAGGTTTTGATCTTTCAATCTGCATATACGTAAGCGCGTGGCAGCCGGATGTCGAGGAGCAAGCGGCGCGCGGCGGATGGTTGGCGCCGCTTCGTGGACATTCGCGCGCTGCGGGTGCGAGAGACACGCGACGGAGGGCGGGCGTATCCGCAAGACTATTGCGCGCAGGAAGTGAAACGCGGCGCGGATGGTTGGCGCCGCTTCGTGGAGATTCGCGCGCTACGTCGATACCATCACGACGGCGCGCAGCGCGAAACACGCGACGAGCAGCGAGCAGGGCTGCGAGAGTGCGTGTTTGTCAGCGCTCTCTGTGCCTCCGTTGGTCAAAGCAGCGGGCGCGAGAAGGCGGCGGTCGCCCATCATCGGACGAACGCCCGTGTTGGATATCAGAGAGAAACGCTATGACCCTGACACTTCGTGAACGGCAGAAGCAGGCGCTCCGCGAGGAGATCATGAGCGCCGCCCAGGAACTGGTGGCGGAAAAGGGCTACAGCGCCATGTCCATGGACGAACTGGCAGCCCGTGTTGGCATCTCCAAACCCACGCTCTATGCCCATTTCGCCACCAAGGAAGAACTGGTCGTCGAAGCGGCGACGCGCGAGATGCAGCAGATGGTCGCACTGATCGAGTCGCAGGCTGAGCGTTCGCCAATGGAGCAGTTGCGTTTCATTATGCGCCAGATCCTCCAGCGCCAGGTGCAGATGCACACATTGGGCATCGGTCCCTGGCCCGAAATCTTTCGGTTGCTCTGCGCCAATGATGAAGCATTCCGATACATTCGGCGCGTTAGCGACGATATTGTGGCATTAGTGCAACGGGGCATCGCGCAGGGCGAGATCGATCCGGCGCTCGACCCTGAGGCGGTCGTGCGCGCTTTTTTCGGTCTGGCGAGCGCGCTACACAAATGGCACATCGCAGCGCCTAGCCCGATTGATCCGCAACGCGCCGCCGACAGCCTGGTAGAAATCTTCGTGCGAGGCGTGCGCCGCAAAGAGCAGGTTGATAGTTCTTGAACTGTGTTTATCCGCATTCGTCCGGTGACCATCGAGACGTGCCATATTTCCAGCAACGCGGCGTGGACGTTGCCCTCTGCGAATTGACTGCCGCCGAAGATGCGGATGGTCACTATCAGGCGATCCGTGGTCTGTCACGTAATCTGTGCATCGGAAGAACAAACAACGAAGCAATCTCCTCACACGTGAGGAGATTGCTTCACTTTGCGCGCAATGACGCGGAATGATCGTTCCGGCGGACCTTTAGCGGCGGCGACGCGCGGTGACCCGCGCGGGAACAGGGCGCTCCTGGAGACGCAGCGCGGCGCGGCGAGACGCGAAGATCATCAGGGCAATTACAGAAGCGATGAGCAGTGCGGTCATTGTGGGTTCCTCCTTCAGGAATGAGCATCGGTCAAGCGCCGTGCCGCAGTTCTTCTGACAGGCAGTATAGCAGTGCGCCAACCCGCCGTCTATAGGTGAAATATCCTATTATGCATCAGTACATCGGCTGATGACAGGATGGTATGTTGTGATACGCGAGAATGGCACGAGAGGATGTCAGAGCACTCGCGCAGACCCTTTCCCGGCATATCGATCAATGCGCCACCTCGCGGGAGCATACTCATACCAATGACGATTGAAGATGCCGCATGCTTGTCATGCCGAGCCCAGCGAGGAATCTGAGCGGGTCGCGCCAGACCCCTCGCACTGCTCGGGGTGACCATGCCGGATGGTCACAGGTCATTGGTATCAGTCACCATGCTGGTGCGCTTCCAGGGATGCATCGCGCCGTCACCAGAGTACACGTAGCAGATAATCCACGAAGAGCGCGAAGACGCACGAAGCCTTGCCACCTTCCCACTTGCGCGGTAAAACCTGCCACCGGCCATGCGCAACGGACAATGCGCACCACACAGCCGGGCGCTCCAGCGACGCACCCCTACCCTCTCCCACCATCGAACGCCTTGCGCACCACCGCCAGTTTGTCCGGGTCACGGACGACGGCGCTCAGGTCGAACAGCAGCACCCCCTGATCGGACGAGGCGCGCGCAATCTCCAGCGCACGCCGAAGATTCGCCGCCGAAAGCGATCCGGGCGCGTCGATGGTCTGGATGATGGGCAGGATATCTGCGCAACTCCGCGTGCGCATCTCTTCGACAACGTCGGCGATCCATGTGGGTGATTGACCGCAGAGACGATGATAGACCATCGGGCTGATAACATCGACGCGCCTGCCGAGCAGCGCCACATCCTGTCCGACAATGGCGCGAATGGCGGCATTATGGTCGGACAATCGCCATGGGAGCGCGAACAAACCCAGGCGCAGGTCGGGACGCTGCGTTCTGAGAAAATCGCGGATGTCCTGAACGAACCTGGCGATCCGCTGGCATTTCCATTCAATCCAGGTGTCGAGATGTTCGTACAGAATGGAGCGTATCACCGTCGTCCGTTCATCGACGACGTATTCGCGCAGCGGATGCGCAAAGAAGAGGGCAAGGCACTGGTCACAGAAGCATGTCTGCACCAGGTTCGGCTGCGGAACTTCCCAGCGTAGCGGGTAGCGCACGAAATCGAGCCAGATGCCATGAACCGCATCGTCGTATCGTTCCAGCATGCTGCGCAAATTGGCAAAACGATGGGCACGGACACGCGCGTTGTTTGGGCAGAGCGGAACGTACCACTCGTCTGCTCCCATCACGCTGCCATACTCATCAACCGGGGCACTGTCGGGAAAACTCACGCGCAGGTCGGCGCCGGCAAACAACGGCAGATCGACGTAGACCGTCGTGCTCCGCTGCTGCAAACGCTCAAGGAGCGCATCCGTGAGCGCATGGACTGGAAGCACGACGCTGCTGGCGCCACTCTGGACGAATGCGTTCCATTCCGCATCGAGATGCGCCGGTGATGGCGACCAGTAGAAGCCATGGATTGGGGGCATGCGGGTCTGAGAACTGAGAACTGAGAACTGGGGGTCAAGGGCTTGCCTTAGCCTTTCGCCTTCCCTTCTCACGTTTTCTGCATTTTCCACCTTATTCTTCACGCTTCACGGCATTCAAACCGTTGTGTCTTCGCACCTGTGTGCGATCAAAAACGTGCGACATTCAACCCGTCCAATTCCGGGGGCGCCGGCGCCCCCGTCCACCGCCCACAAGGGTTCATTGCATCCATATCGATCAGGGCGAAGCCCTCAAGAGTCAGGGACGTTCCCACCGATAACGTTCAACGGATCACGGTTAGACCGGCAACGGCGCATCGTCCGCCAATGCAGCATCGTTGGCGTCCGCATCGTCGATCAGGTCGATGGAGGAACGAGCGAAACGCAATGCTGCGGCGCGCGCCCGCCCATCGCGCTCCTCTGCCAGCGACCAGGCAGCATGGGAGACCAGCAGCGCCAGTTCCAGGCTGCGTCCAATGGTAAGCGCCAGGCGACGCGCCCCGCGTTCCAGGCGCTCACGGTCGCGCGTTTCACTGAACCAGCGATAGGCATGGTCGAGCGCCGCGCGCGCGCGGAAGCCGGCCGCTGCAAGATCGCTATCACTACTGCCTGACGTCAGTTCGGCCGCCAGGTCCCTGATCGCGTCCCAGGTTCCCGGTTGCGCCAGCGCGCGCAGCGTATCGAGCGCGAGCACATTGGTCGTGCCTTCCCAGATCGGGAGCACGTGCGCATCACGCAGCAGCGCCGGCAGACCGGTGTCCTCCACATAGCCGGCGCCGCCGAAGGCTTCGATCACTTCGCTCATCACATCAACCGCCTGCCGTCCCGTTGTCAACTTCGTGATCGACGTCAGAACGCGCAATAAATGCTGCTGGCGTTTGTCGGCGGTTCCTGCTTCTTCAGCGCCAAGCAATCCGGCGGTCAGAAAACTCAGGTGGAAGGCGCCCTCGAATTCCGCCTGCAATGTCGCCAGGGTTTCGGTGTGGAGCGGTTGCCGGTTGAGTGGCGCCTCGAACGCAACCCGCCGACGAGCATAATCGCGCGCCAGAGCGATACCGCGCCGCATGAACGAGACGGCTGAGACGCTATTCCAGATACGAGTAACCTGAAGCATCGGCACAATCGCGCGCACTCCACCATTCAGTGCACCAACCAGGCGTGCCGGAGTTCCTTCCAGACTCAACTCGGCGGTTGGCACCTTGCGGGTTCCAAGTTTGTCTTTCAAGCGGTTGACGCGAATCCCCTGCAAGCGCCCTTCTTCGTCACGCAGTTCGATGTAGAAGAGCGCCAGTCCGCGGCTGCCTGACGGGTTCCCTTCGGGACGGGCAAGCGCCAGCGCCATCTGCCCGGTCGTTGCCGAGGTAAACCACTTTCTGCCGAACAACCGCCAGACGCCATCAAAACCGGGGCGAGCAATCGTTTCCGTGCGACTGACATCCGAACCGCCGGGCAACTCGGTCATCCACTGCCCGCTCGTCCAGCACCGATCCGGGTCACGACTCGTCAACCGTGGCAAGGCGCGGTCGATCAGGGCTGCATCGCCTGCCTGAACCAGGGTGCGTGCCGCGCCATCGCTCATCGCCAGTGGACAGGTATACACATCGGTCGAAGGGTGGAACAGGTACACGAGCGCAAACTGGACCACTCGCGACAGGGCGCCATAAGTGCGCTCATAGGGCAGCGCAACCAGCCCATATTCGGCGGCGAGGCGCGCAGCGCGCTTCCAGAGTGGTGAGACCTCGATATGGTCGATACGTTCGCCCCAGGCATCCCACTGCGTCAACACCGGCTCATTGAGGCGGTCCGCGAGGTGCAGGCGATAGAGTTCGCCACCTGCCAGTTCACCCATCGCCATCATATCGGGTTCGACCTGCGCCAGCACATCGCGCGGCAGCGTGCGCTGCAAGAATGACCGGAGCACCCGGTCGTCAGTATACTGATTCCCCAGCGTCGGGGACGGCTGATGAAACAACTCCATCATTGCAGTTCCATTTCTTGTACGCCGATCCGTAGCATCCATTATACAAACTCTGCACCGACTGCGATTACGCTGACTCCACGCGCCATCGCCGGAGCGCACGGGCGGCGCGTCCACACAAGACACTTCAAGGGCGGACAGCACGCCTGATCAGAGAAGGCATGCATGGCGTTGGGATGCGCCGTTTTTTCCTCCCCCCCCCCCCCCCCGCCCCGCTCCCGCGCGCGGGAGCGGGGCGACCGGTGCTGCGCGCGCATTCGTCCCCCGGTAGACGTGCCGGTGTGCGCGCGGGTGTTCGGTCCGCCCTTAAACGCAAGACACCCGGACGCGCGCCATCGCCGGAACGGGCGGAACGCCCCCGCGCAAGACACCCCGGTTCAGCGAGACGCCATGCGCTGACACTTATGGAAGCTATTCTCCTGCCGACTCCTCTCTTCGGGGGATACCCCCGAACCCCTGTTTTAGATGACTGTAGCATTGTTGACTTCGATAAACACGGACCTGCCACATTCCTTTCGTGTGTGAGGTACAATGTCCTTGAACATGCCGCGCCTGCCAAAGGAATTGCAGCGACAAACCAGGAGAAGAGCGTATGTCTCATCCGGCATATCTCGAACTCTACGAACAGGGTGTGTTGCAGAAACGCGCAGCAGTTGCGCGCGAACGGCTGGCGTCCTGCACCCTCTGCCCACTGGCATGTCGCGCTGACCGGCTGAACGGTGAGGCAGGCGAGTGTCGCATCGGGAGGGAGGTCATCGTAGCATCCTATGGTCCGCATTTTGGTGAGGAAGACGTACTGCGCGGATGGCGCGGCTCTGGAACGGTGTTCTTCAGTGGCTGCAACCTGCGCTGTGTGTACTGCCAGAACTACGACATCAGCCAATTCGCTGGCGGCTATGCCGTCGATGCAGCACAACTGGCGGAGATCTTTCTCGAGGTACAGCGAGAAGGGTGCCATAACCTCAATCTGGTCACCCCATCCCATGTTGTCGCGCAGATCCTCGATGCGCTGGCAATCGCCGTCCCACGCGGATTGCGCCTGCCCATCGTGTACAACACCTCCGGGTATGACTCGGTTGCGGCGCTCAGGCTCCTCGACGGCGTGGTGGACATCTACATGCCGGATGTCAAGTACAGCGACTCGGCGATCGGGCAGCAGTATTCAGGCATTCCGCACTACTGGGAAGTCGTGCGCCCGGCGCTACGCGAAATGCACCGGCAGGTCGGCGACCTGCGCATCGAGCGCGGTCTGGCGATGCGCGGGTTACTCATCCGTCATCTCGTGCTTCCGGGACGACTCGCAGGTTCGCAGGAGGCGCTGCGCTTCATCGCTGAGGATATTTCGCGCAATGCGTGGATCAATCTGATGGACCAGTACCACCCGTCATACCGGGCATACGATTACCCTGAACTGGCGCGGCGGATCACGACCGACGAATACGCCGAAGTCGTCGCTTACGCCCGCTCGCTGGGACTGCACCGCGGTATTCCGCTGGACACGCGACGATGAGCAGCGACAGTTACGACATTATGCGACGCGCAGTGGTCGAGGCGCTTGGCGCGCGTCCCACGCCTGAACGCCGCCGGCAGATCGCGGCTGAACTGCGCGCACTGGCGGAACAACAGGAGCGCATGGCAAAACGCGCCGAGGCGCAACGCCTGCCCGACGTAACCGAGCGACGTGCGGCACACACCGCCGGAATGTACATCCGCATCCGCTACGAAACCGACCCTCACACCGGCGCGCGGCGCACCCGTCTTCTCTTCGGCAAACAGGTCTGGTTCGACCTTGGCAGCCCGGAACGAGTCGTCATTCAGCGCGTCGGCTCAGAAATCTGGATTGTTGAGTCGAAAGGCGAAAGCGGTCTTCACGTCGAAACCGACATCGGGCTGCCGGGATGCATCGTTCCCGACGGCACACCGCTCGACCGATTGGCGCCGGGACGGTACTCCGCCTCGCTGCGCGCCGGGGCATTGATCATCGGCGCGCAGGAAGAGAAGTAAAGAGCAGAGACGACAGTCGTAGCATCCGTGCAATGGCGAAACGAAGGGAAAACACCATGACCCTGCCCGATTACGAATATCGCGGACTGATGGCGGAGGCGTGGGATTTGTTGCGCGGCGACACGTCGCATTGGGCGGATCGGTTCTTCTTTCTCGATCTTATCCATCGCTACGGTCAGCCAGCGCTCGATGTCGGCTGCGGCACGGGGCGCCTGCTGCTCGACTATCTGGCACAGGGGATCGACATCGACGGCGTGGACAACTCCCCGGAGATGCTGGCAATCTGTCGTCGCAAAGGAGAAGCAATGGGGTTGACGCCGACGGTTTATGAGCAGTATATCGAGCACCTGGCATTACCGCGTCGCTACCGAACAATCATTGTGCCGTCCAGTTCGCTGCAACTGGTCGTCGATCCATGGGCAGCGCAGGAAGCGATGCGTCGTCTTGTGGCGCATCTGGAACCGGGAGGGGCGCTTTGCGCATCGATCATGACCCTGTGGCGCCACGGCGATCCGCTGGAGTCGACCTTCGAGCAATCGGCGCAACGTCCCGACGGCGCCACAATCCGCAGAGTTTCGCGCACTCGCTACGACCCCGCAACCGCCTGCGAGGACTCGGAGGACCGCTATCAGGTCATTGTCGATGGCGTAGTCATCGCCGAGGAATATTACAGCCGCGCACCGGCTGTGCGTTCATACACGCAGGAACAGGTGCGCACTCTCTTCGAACAGGCAGGGCTGGTGGAGGTGCGCCTGTTTCATGAATTCACCTTCGACCCGGCGGCGCTCGACGATACATTATTCACCGTTGTCGGAGTAACCGTGTAGCCGAAAGCCATTGACAAAAAAAGAGGCAAAGTTTATATTTTTGAGCAAGTATTCGTCATTCATCACTCTCCGCAGCAGCACATCAGAAAGGAGGCATCTCAGAAAGTGCGGATGCATATCTAACGTCACTCGTCCACCATGCGCTGTACTGGCCATTGATCACCGCGGAGATTCCCATGTCTTATCACATCCCTATTCGGCGCAAAATGCCTCGTGATGGTTCAGATCATAGCATCGCCTCTTCCCTAAAGATAATCCATGGCGCGGACGATCAATCAGGCGAACACCTGTTAGATACTCCGACGCAAACGCTGCCGGCATTCAACGACCGGCTTCCCGGTCACACGTTTCACCAGATTCGCATTCATGCCGGGCACAACGCCCCAGAGAGCGGTTCGGCGCCTGGTGCTGCGCCGCCCGCTTTCAGGGCGCCCCCCATTACTCCCGTTCAGGCGCCAGGTCTGGCGCGTTCCCTCGCCACACCGGTTCGGACGAGCAGTGTGACTCCGATGGTGCAACGGAAGCCTCCCGTCGGCACAGCGCAATCGATTGCAAATGGGCACGCCTTTACCAAGCACGTCCAGACGCAGCGAGAGTTCCCGGAAATCTCAAGTGTCGGCGATTTCGCCACGCTGATCGAGACTATCATTAACAGTCCCGCCGAACACAAAGTCTTGAGCAACGGTCGCGAGGCATTTTGGGATGGCAAAGACACTGTCGTCATTTATAATCCCAAGGCTGGCGACAAAGGCACCTGTTTCAGACCCACCGCCGGCAAGAGGTATTTCGACAATCTCGCATAGAGCGAAAGGATGCCATACATGCAGACGCTTACCGTTCACCGCGATGGATTGGATGTCCGCCTGTCACTCGACGAATTGATAGCGATCAACAATGCGCTCAACGAAGCAACCAACGCGCTGGACATCGAGGAATTCGAGACGCGCATGGGGGTTTCCCATGAGTTTGCGCTCGATCTGTTGCGTCAGATTCACGCGGCAATCGGGTTGATCCCGCAGGATGAATGATGCTGGCGTTAGATACATGCGTTCCCCCGCAACACCTCCGTGATGCACGGGATGCAAACCGGCGCCAGCGCAGGCAAGAAAGTTGCACGCTCCAGGCGGCAGACGGGAAGGTGGACGGGCAAGAAGTGGCGGTTCTCAGTTCTCAGATCAGCGATCATCCCCCAACATCATCCGAGGCAACAAACCCGCTCACATTGATCGCCACCAATTGAGCCGGGTCCGGCTCGGCGCGCACGTCGATGAGCGCCAGCCACTTAACCCACACAAACCCGCGTTCGCCGGGAGCGACGAGGCGGGCAGGCGCGCCGTGCCCGTGGCTGAGCGGTTCGCCGCCAACCCGCACTGCGATCAACGTCTCGCGCGCCTGTTCCAGCGGCAGGCTCCAGCGATAGCCTGTGACCGACACAAACCGCACCCAGCGCGCCTCCGGCAGCACCCCGGCGCGGTCGAGCAGCGCGCCGACCCGTGTGCCGCGCCAATGCTGCGTGGTGTAGAAGCCGCCAGTGCAATCGAGCGTTGCCGTCAGTTCATCGCGCGCATCGAGTTCATCGTGGCTGACGGCGAATGACTCGCTAACCAGACCGGTCACGCGCAAACGCCAGGTCGCCACGTCCAGCGGCGCAGGGCGATCCGCCATCCAACTGACGATTGGAAATCCATTACCGCTGAAACTGGCGACCTCACGTGAACCGGTGAAGCGCCGTTGCGCTCCCGGCAGCCCCAATGTACCAATGAGACGCTCCTGAAGGGGCCAGATCAACGCTGCCCCTAGCGCAAATGCCCCTGCGCGCAGCGCCTGCCGTCGCGAACGGTCTTCCGTGCGGAGCGGTTTTGCGCGAACAACCATGTGCGCTGAAAGAAGCACGGTCAACACCAGACCGAACAGAATATGCCAGTTAAGCAGATTGTAGCCGAGCACAACGATGCCGCCGCCGCTCACCCAGGCAATGCCGCAGACAAGCGTGAGAAGCGCCAGCGCCGTGGTTGCCAGCCCAGCCCAGGCGCGGGGAGACCGAATTCCGGGCAGCAGACGGTTGCGAACGCGCACAAGTTTGGGGATCAGAAGCAGAAACGTCAGATAACCGGTCGCGCCATGGAGCGCAAACACCCACCATCCTTCAACTTGCCCGGTGGTTAACGTCCAGAGACCGGTCGCAAACGCAGCGCCGGTTGCCAGCGCCAGGCTCCAGTCTGTTGTGCGTGGTCGCATCGATCATTCATTCAATGGAATGCGCGCCCATGCCGCATCGACCTGCGCGCGGGTAGCGTCGAGCGCGCCGCTGTTATCGATAACTACGTCTGCCTGCGCAATTCGGCTTTCTTGCGGCGGCTGCGCGGCAATGCGCATTCGAGCCTCGGATTCGCTCATGCCGCGTGTCCCCATCAGGCGGCGCAGTTGCTGATCTGGCGTACACGTCACCACCCACACCGCGTCACACACCGGTTTCCAACCGGCTTCCAGCAGTTTGACCGCATCGATGACCGCAACGCGCGCATGCGTTGCGACATCATCGAGCCACGCCAGAATGCGCGCATGCACCGCAGGATGCACGATCTGTTCCAGGCGTTGCAATGCCTGTGGATCCGAGAAGACCATCGCGCCCAGTCGCTGCCGGTCGATCGGTCCGCCTGGTTCAACCAGGATCGCATCGCCGAACGTTTCGACAATCAGCCGATACACCGGTTCACCTGGTTGCTGCACCTGGCGGGTCACCTGATCGGCGTCGATCACTGCCGCACCATGGTCCTCGAGCATTGCCAGCACCGTACTTTTACCGCAAGCGATATTACCGGTCAAGCCAATCAGGTACACCCCTTTGTACGGCATACGTCTCGCCTCTCAGCGCTCGACCACCGCTGTTTCGAATTCGACATATTCCTGTTTGATCAATGCATCCTCGGAGACGCCAAAGCGACGCAACAGTTCGCCAATGAGTTCGACCTTATGCTCGGCGTCCTTACGGCTCCAGGTGCGGCTCTTGATCTCCAGGTACGGTCCGGGACGCGCGTGCCCGATCAGCGTATCGAGATTGACAGCGAAATCGGCGTCGCGGTACTGAATGCGCCAGCGGCGGCGGCGCTTTTCGATCTCGACGATCCGATCCGGCTGGAAGTATTCACGGTAGAAGCGCAACGTGCGATCAGCAAGCGCCGTATAGCGCGCCCGTCCGAAGAGCACTGCCATCCGATACTCTCCCCGCTGCGCGGGAGCCATAAGGGTGATCGTGTACTTTGGTTCGACGCGTGCGCCAGGATCAGTCCGGTGGTCTTCCCGGATACGGATGCGCCCACGTTCCTCATCGTCCCACAGAAAGTAGGTGTCGTACTGCGTGCGTTCGCTCGCCTTGGTGATCGTGATGTCCGATTCGTGCAACGCCTGAATAACGCGCTCGGCGGTTTGCGGATCGATGAGCGCCTTCGCCTGAACCTCGAAAATCTCGGATTGCTGCACGCCGCCGATTGCCAGGATTTTGTCGAGCAGGTTATCCTCGCGAGCCGCCAGAAAGACATCGATCCGGTTGGCGATTGCCTGCGCGCGCCGTAACACATCGTCTTCATCGATGGTCAACAGTTGCTGGTTGCGCAGGAGGAAGCGACCGTCCACCAGCACATCGCGCACATCCGCCGAGCGAGCGCCATAGACCAGGTGTGAGTAGAGCGCATCGGGCGCGTAGTGATAGCGAGGCGCGGAATGCAACCGTCCCAGCGCGACGACCGCAATATCGGCGCGTTTTCCCGGTTCGAGCGAGCCGATCAGGTGATCGAGATGAATGGCGCGCGCCCCGGACGATGTAGCCAGCGCCAGCGCATCGTGCGCCGGAACCGCCGTCGGGTCGCCGCTCACTCCTTTCGGCAACAGCGCAGCCAGGTGAATTTCGGTGAACATATCCTGATCATCGTTGGAGGCAGGACCATCAGTGCCCAATCCGACGCGCAGGCTGGCTTCAATAAAGCGGCGGAGAGGCGCAATGCCGCTCGCAAGTTTCAGGTTCGACGAAGGGCAGGGCACAACTCCAACGTGTCCTTCCTTGAGCAAGCGGATATCGTCTTCCGTCGCATGGACGCAGTGCGCGGCAATGCACTTGCCATCGAACGCGCCAACCCGTTTGGCATAGCGGATCGGCGTCACCTCACGCTCGCGGCGACTCTCCTCGACTTCGCGTTCGGTCTCGGAGAGGTGAGTGACGAGCGGCACACCATAGCGGCGGCAGAGCGCTGCGGCCTCGCGATAGATCGTATCGGTGCAGGTATAGGGCGCGTGAGGCGCGATAGTCGGAATAATACGCTCATGCCCATGCCACTGCTCAATGAACGCGCGCGCCCGCTCCAACCCCTCATCGAACGAAGCGGCATCGGGAGTGGGAAGGCGCATTACTGTTTGCCCGCAGATCGCGCGCATCCCAGCCAGATCGGCAGCGCGCGCCACTTCCTCCTCGAAATAGTACATATCCACAAACGTCGTCGTCCCGCCCCGGATCATCTCGGCGCACGAGAGTTGTGTGCCGGTGAAAACGAACTCGGGATCGACAAAGCGGCTTTCGACTGGGAACATGTAGCCGAACAGCCAGACATCGAGCTGCTGATCGGCAACCAGACCGCGCAACAGGCTCATCGGCACATGCGCGTGGGCATTGATCAGACCGGGAATAATGGCGCACCCCTGGCAATCGAGCGTTTCGCCGGCGGTAAAGCGCGCAGTCAGGTCTTCGGACGAACCGACCGCAACGATCTCATTGCCGCGTACCGCCACCGCACCATCGAGAAAAATGCGCCCTGCGGCGTCCATGGTCACCACAGCGCCGTGGATGAGTAGAAGGTCAACGGTTTCCATGTACACTCCTTACTCACGTGCAAGTCGCAACGCTGACGATAATCGAGCCTCGAGCGCCTGTGTGATATTCTGAAGCTCCACTCGTGGATCGGCTTGTAGTCCCAAACATCGCGCGACGCCTGCTGTGTCTGTGCTCCATGTTGAACTCAGGGTGATACCAAATGATTGCCTGTCCGGGTCTCTACTCATGTGATACACGTGAAACCGCAGCGAGTCACTCATAACAGGCGGATTATGAAGGTGGTCGAAGGTAAACTGCTGCTTCATGTAATTGAATAACCTGTCTTGAAGGACCAAAACTATCTTCTTGCCGATATACTCGAAGGTCTGCACCTTGTATTACCTGCCGTAAAGCGCGTAGGACAAATGATAACAGGATCTTGTTGATCTCCATAAATAACCGTACAAGACCCGATTGAGATCAAAGGGTCGCTTTTACGGACCTTATAACACTTCTTTCCAAGAAATGGACACTTTTGCTCTGACACGATATTCTGCCAATCGATACCCTTCTGACCGGCAGAATATCCAAAAAGCTCCGCTACCCGACTCATAACAATGTTTGACACCGTTGCAATGCTATTTCGAGATAGCTCTGCGAAATATCAATACCTATCGATCTCCGCCCCAGATCACGCGCCGCCAGGAGTGTGGTTCCTGTTCCGCAAAACGGGTCAAGAACCACGCCATATTCTGGACAGGTGGACAGGATAGGGATTCGACAGAGATCGACAGGATACGGTGCAAAATGCACATCTCGCCGTTGCGTATCCTCAGGGAGAATGTCCCACACATCCCCGGGCTTGCTGCCGTGAGGATGGTAGCGTAAAAAATAGAATCCTTTCTCCTTCAGCTCACGCGCTCGTCCCGACACACGCTCGCGATCGGAATGGGTAGCCCTCTGCTGTCCGCGAATGATCATCCGGAAATCGGATATTTTACCGGCAGCGACATCTTCCAGCATTTTGTTCAATTCCCTGAGCGCTTCCTGCTTCTCTTCGTTAGAAAGAGCGGTTGAAAGTTCGATCTGACGGCGATAACGCACCCCAGAAACTCCTGTCGCCGATATGACCGAGCCGTTCACAACTCGGGATTGCCGTGGTTTTGAGCGAATTGCGTCGACGTTGTAGTAGTATTTCGGTTGTTTCACAAAATGAAACAGATATTCATGAACATTTCCTAATCGGTTCTTTGCGGTATCCATACCACTTTTGACCTTATTCCAGATCACACTATTGCGCAAGATCCATCCCTGATGATCGGTCAGTGCGAGCGCCACACGCCAGGGAATGCCGAGCAGGTGCATATGATGATAGGTATCGCCAAGGTTGAGCCAGAATGATCCTTCAGGTTTCAGCACCCGCTTGATGAGAGAACATATCTGTGTGAGATGACGGATGTACTCACGATGGTCATCCTCCATCCCAATACCGCCATCGTCGTATTCACGCTTCCCCCAGTACGGAGGAGAGGTCATCACCATATCGATACTCGCTTCTGGCAATTGCTCCAAAACGGTCTGCGCGTCGCCGAGCAGCAGGAGCGGTTGCAGCCGTGTGTCGCACAGATAGGCGTCAACCCTGGCGCGGTGATGAGTCTCGACAATCGTTGATCGCCACTGATCGGGTGTAACGAATGCTTGCGGCTTTGTGGCTGCGTCCATACGGCTTTTACCCTCCCTCCGCCGATGTCGGCGCATTCGCCGGGGATGCCGCCGGCTGCGACGGACGGCGCGCATAGAGCAGCATCTGCACCTGATCGACCGGCGTCAGCGACGACTGACCTGGGAGAAAGACGCCATCGCAGCGGTGGCAATAGTGGAGTTGCTGCCAGCGTTCACTGGCTTGATGCCAGGCAGTAAACGCCCGGCGGAAAAAGCGGCTTGCCCGCGCCTGTCGCCAGACGAACATGGCATGCACCCCCACAAAGACGAACAGGAAGGTAATAATTCCGGTGAACACCGACGTATCGCGCACGCCGAACAGCAGACCGGTGCGTGGCGCCATCGAGGTCAGTTCGGTCAACCCCGTGGCAAGAATAGCGGCGCTGATGCTGACCATCGTGGCAAAGAACGACGTAGCGCAGCCCAAGACAGCAGCGGGACGTGGCGAGCGGGGCGCGGCGAGTTTCTGCGCCAACGGCGACCCTGGTTCATCCTGAACCAGGTTGCTGACACGGCGCACCATATCGTTCTGCCCACACTGAGGACAGACCGGCGGAGGAGCAGGATTGGCAGTCATAGATTCGGACACCGTTCCTCTCAATCGCGCGGCGATAACGGCAGCAATCGCCGTTGTTCATATTCGTCGCGAGTGATGAACGCGCCGCCCTCAATCACGCGATTGATCTCGCGCCGACGCGCATCATACTCGATCTCAGCGCGCATCAAGCGGAAGCAGCGCGAGTCCATAATCTCCTTGATCAGCCGGTAGCCGGCGAGATCATCACCGTCGCCATACTCCGGTATCAAATCGTTGCGCGGATCGACGCGCACATGCACCACCGCGCGACAGCGCCCACACTCAACATACAGATGGATCGCGCCGTCGTGCTCACGATTGCTCGCGTCGCCGCCAAACAGTCGTCGCAGGAAATTCATCTCGAATACCATGCCTGGTCGCGTCTCTCCGGCAAGTATACCACGGGCGCAACATCATTCGGCGTTAATAACTCGCCCTTCGGCGGCGCGCACCAGGCGGTCGCGAACGGCGAGGCGCAATCCTTCCCGACCGGGATCGCGCACCAGGATCAGATCGACGCCGATACGTTCGATTTCGCGCAATGCTGCAAACAGGCGTTGCGCCACCTGCCCGGGATTGGCCGCAGAACCAAGCGCTACAATCCGCACCGGGAGATCAGCCAGCTCCGCCACGTCTTCGTCGAACGCCAGCATACCAACCTGCTTTCCTGCATCAAGAGCCATCAGCACCTCGCTGCGAATGCGCGCCAGTGCTGCTTCACGCTCACCCGCCACCACGATCAATGGGGCATCGGGAGCGTAGTGCCGCAGCAACATCCCCGGCGCCGGCGCCGCTTCGTCGCCAACAGACAGATAGCGCGGCTCAACGATCAATTCAGGCAACAGTTCCCGCAGCGCCGCAACCGTCACCCCGCCAGGGCGCAGCAGCCTGGGGGGATCGGTGGTCAGATCGACCACGCTCGACTCAATGCCGACCAGCGTGGGACCGCCATCGAGCACCAGATCAATGCACCCTGCCAGGTCATCGAGCACATGCACCGCCGTCGTCGGACTTGGGCGACTGAAGCGGTTGGCGCTCGGCGCTGCAATCGGTACGCCAGCGGCAGCGATCAACGCCAGCGCCACCGGGTGAGCCGGCATACGCACAGCAACCGTGGCGCGCCCGGCGGAGAGATTGGCAGGTACGATAGGACGCCGCCACACCACAAGTGTGAGTGGTCCGGGCCAGAAACGCTGTGCCAGCACACGCGCAACCGGCGGTATGTCGCGCGCAAGCATGTCGAGTTGCCGGAGATCGGCGATGTGCGCAATGATCGGGTCGGTTGCCGGGCGCCCCTTGGCGCGAAAAATGCGCGTCACCGCCCGCTCATCGAGCGCATTGGCGCCCAAACCATAGACCGTTTCGGTGGGAAACGCCACCAACCCGCCTGACTCGATCACCGCAGCGGCTTCAGCGATGATCCGCGGATCGGGAGCAGACGGATCGACGACCAGAACGCGGGTTGCGACGACATTGCTCACTTCAGTTCGTGATACCCACGACGGTAGTAAATGAGCGGCGACCCTTCGCGGATCTCCGCATTCTGCACTTCACCAACAAAGATCGAGTGATCCCCGCCGGGAAACGTATCGGTCAACCGGCACTCGAACGCCGCCAGTGTATCATCGAGGATAGGCAACCCCAACTGGCCGAAATGCCAGGCGATACCCATAAACTTGTCAATTTCCGGCGTTGCAAAGCGGCGCGATAGATACTCCTGATGCTTTTCGAGAATATTAACCGCATAGCGTTCGGCAGCGGCAATCGCGTCGTGCGCCCGGACGTTTTTATCAATACAGATCAGCACCAGCGGCGGGCGTAATGAGAGGGAGCAGAAGGAACTGACCGTCAACCCGAATAGCCGCCCTTTGTATTCGGTCGTCACCACCGTCACGCCACTGGCGAAATGACCCATCAACTGGCGAAAACGAGATTCATCGACTGGCATGGATGCTCCATTGTGTCACGAGAACTCCTCCTAATTATACGGGGCTGCGTCTGCTGCGGTTCACAATCCCGCTGCGGATTTTCACGATGCAGACTTTTGGACCTGCAACACGAACGTCTGGCATCCCGACACCTTTTTGTCTTCACCCCTCCGCCGCTTTTCGACTGGAAAGTAGCGAGGAGAAGTCTGGGCATTCTGATGCCACCCGCAACCTTCGCACCTCGCACCTATACCGGGCAGATCAGATTAAACGGACACGTATCACACTGTGGACCGAACAACGGCTCCCAATGTCGCGCGCGCATGGCTTCCAGCAGACGATCGATCTTTTCTGTGTGGTTCGCCAATACCTGTGCGCGGGGCGTAGCGCGGCGCACGTCACCGGTTCCGGTGTAGGCAATGACGATCTCATCAGGTGGATCGGGCGTCTCCTGGCGCGCCAGAGCGTACAGCATCACCCGCTCTGCCAGGTGATCGTCATTGCGCGGCATCCCTGGACGCACCCATACCCAGCGCGTCACGCCGTCCTGCATGTCCTCACGATCGATCCGCACCTCAATCGTCCCGGCAGGTCGTCGCACGATTACCCGCCGGTCCACACACTCGGGCGAGAGCCGTCCGGTGCGCAGATCGTCCCACACGGTCCGTGCGTGCCGGAGCGCCTCGGCAGCGTAGTCATCGGCGTAGAGTACACTATCGAGTTCATAGCGTTGCAACTGACCGAACACCAGGGTGCGCAGCCCGGCTTCATCAGCAGGAAGAGCATCCCTGCGCGCCTGTTCCGTCAGAATTTTGGCGCATTCGCGGATCGTCTGATGCATGCGCAAAAAGGGCGACAGGTCATCGTACAACTGGTAGACATACTGGTAGAGGAAGCGCCGTTTGCAACCGTCGAGGTCGATACTCGAAGCAGGCAGCGGCATGCGCGGCAGTGGCGTGTCTTGCAGACGCATGTCGGGCGTTGGCACAGGGCAGTTCACTGCACTTTCGATGAATCGCACGCGCCATGGAGCGCCGTTCCCCTGACCGTCACCGGGAAGCAGCGACGAGCGCTCCGCCGATTTCGCGCCATCGCCGCACGTTAGCGACCGGCTCAGCACCAACCGGTCGCGCGCGCGGGTCATCGCCACATAGAGCAGGTAGCGTTCCTCCTGCTCTTCACTCTCGATTGGACCGCGAATGAGACCGGCGGGCAATGGGATGCCGCGCTGATTGCCACGCACCGGGAATCGCCCTTCCTGCAATCCCGGAACGTACACGATCGGAAACTCCAGCCCTTTCGCGGCATGCACCGTCATCACCCGCACCGCGTCCACCTGCCCGCCGATCGATGATCGTGGCCGCACGCCAGCGGCGCGCAGGGCGCGAATGTAGTCGATGAAATGCGATGCATCACATTCATCCGGCGCTGCCGCGCGCACAAAGTTGCGCGCAATGGCAAGCAGTTGACCAAGCGCCGCAAGTTCGCGCTGCGCCCGGATATGTCCCTGTGCAGCGTGGATCAACCGCGCGCGCATCGCCCGACTGTGCCGGAACAGGTATGCAGTCAACACCTGCCAGGCGTCTCCTTCGCCTTCCAGCGCTTCCACAATTATCCGAATCCGCGCGAGCGTTTGCTGAGCCGCCTCGCTGAGACAGGCGATGATTTGCGGGTCGCGCGCGGCGCGCGGCAGCGCCTGCTGGCTTCGTCGCGCCAGATCGACCAACCGGTTGAGATCGGCAGGGTCGAGCCGATGTTCGGGCATCGTCAGCGCGCGCAACAACCCGGCGCTATTGGTTGCACCAACCTGAGCGCAGACTGCCAGGGCATCCTTGACGCCGGGTGTATCGAACACGTCGTTGATGTAATCGACGGGAATGCCGTGCGTTTCAAGCACAGCAGCAACCGCGCCTGCCTGCTCGTGGGTGCGGCAGAGGATGGCATGATCACCAAAACGCCACTGGCGGGTCGAAAGCGGGGGACGGCGCGCCACTCGCCGCATCGTTCCAGAGCGCGGCATCCGACACCGCGCCGCGCAGCCCGATGCCAACCAGCGATTGCGCAGTCGCACCCGGCGCAGAATATCACGGGCAAGAGCGGCATATTCATCCTGGCTGCGCGGCGCAGCCCACTCAACGACCGTGTGCGCCCCACCGCCGTTGCGCTGTGCCACAAGCGGAGGTCGTTCGGCGGCGCGCGGATCGCCAGACATCACGGCAGCGCCGGCGTCGAGGATCGGTTGCAGCGAACGATAGTTGCGCGTCAGGTAGAAGATACGCGCATTCGGATAATACCGTGGAAATTCGTCGAGGTTCGCGGCGGAAGCGCCACGAAAGCGGTAAATGCTCTGCCACGCATCGCCGACTGCCCACACCCGCCCACGCCCGCCATCGAGCAACCGGATGAGTTCACCCGACGCATAGTTGATGTCCTGAAACTCGTCAACGAGCAGGTAGTGGTAGCGCCGGCGGAGATCGGCGGCGATTGCCGGATGGTCGCGCAACGCCTGCGCCGGCAGAACAATCAGATCGCCATAATCGAGTGCGCCCGCTTCGCGCAGCATGGCTTCGTAGCGTGGATAGACCTGCGCCAATTCACGCAGAGCGGCAGCCTGTCGCGCAGCGCGTTCGCGCGCTTCGATCGCTTTGCGGGTCGCGCCGGGATAATCCCGTTCCGCTGCTGCGATCAGGCGTTGCGCTTCCACGTCCGCCAGACGCGAAAACTCATCAGGCGACCACAGTTCATCCTTGATACGACTGATTGCCTGAATAATCGTCAACAGATGCCGGGTCGGTTCGCGCACATCTTTGAAATACGCCAGACGCAGATCGTTCAGGCGTTTCGACAGTAGGATGAAGAGATCGGCAGTATCGAGCAAACGCGCATCAACCGGCAGCCCGAGGCGTGCTCCGTAGATCCGCAGCACATTCAAGCCCCATGAGTGAAACGTGCTGATCTCGATGCGCCCGACAAGACGCGGCGCCTCGTGTCGAAGCGCCGCAACGATCCGCTCACGCATCTCTTCCGCCGCCCGGTTCGAGAATGTCAGCGCCAGAATAGACGCCGGATCGACCCCCTGACGCACCAGCGACACATACTTCGCCACAATGCTGCGCGTCTTGCCGGTGCCAGGTCCTGCGGCGAGCAACAGCGGCAGCGGCGCATCGACCGCCGCCTGCTGCTCCTGGTCGAGAATACATAAAGTGGTGCGCGCGTTAACCGACGCTTCCGGCGACACCGGCGGTTCGAGGAGGCAGACATTCGCCAACTGCGCGCAAAGGGCATCGGACGAAACAGCGAAGTGCGCCGCCAGGGTTTCGATGCTCCAATCCGGTTGTTGCACCGCCTGCCAGATATCCTCCGCCGGCGCCAGCAGTTCGAGCGCAAAAAGGTTCGCCTCTCGTTCGCGCCGCTCGCGCGTGTTGTAGGTGCGCACTGCCGTCTCATCGGCGTCCTCACCAACCGCGCGCTCATCGAGCGTATCGTCGGTGTCGCGGAAGGGACCGGCAGTCAATCCTTCGAGCGCCACGTGACCAATTTCATGCGCCACTACAAAGCGCTGGCGGGTCGGCGGAAGATCGCGCCGCACCCGAATGACCTGAAGTTCCGGCTCGACCTTTCCCTGAATGCCCGCAGCGAGCGTCATCGTCGGAACAACGGTCAACCCCCAAAGGGTCTCCGCCAGATCGTCAAGCGGAAGCGGATGAGCCGGCGCGCCACCGCTGCGCTCCAGGTAGGATCGGCGAATATCGCGTGCGAATGCGCGAATGTGTTGTGAATGGACGCTCATAGCCGCCGCTCACAATGATCTATCCGATTGCGAATCCGTAAGGGTAGACCTGCGCATCGGGGAGCGAGAAGCAACACCGTATCAAACACGCGCACGCAAAGGCACAAAAACGCTAAGACTGCTGCGTCTCGACAACTTGTTTACCCTCACTCCCTGCTCCCTCCTCCGAAAGTTCAAGGGTGAACAGCACGCATGAGCAGAGCGGGTATGAATGGCGTTGGGATGAGCCGTTTTACTCTCATCCCCCGCCCCGCTCCCGCGCGCGAGGTTCTCCCACGCTGGAGTGCCGATGTTCTGTCCGCCCTTAAACCTCTGGAGGAGAAAGCCAGCGCCGCGCGATCCACGACCGGGACCTGCTCAAAAACATCCACAGCGTGTTATCGCAGCGGTTCACCCGCGTTGCAAGAAGCGCCAGGCGTGATCATCCGTCCGTTTCAGCGCCGGGCGCTCGACAACGTATCAGCCCACGCAGCGTATTCCTCCTCGGTCGGAGCGCTGTCGGCAAACGCCTGTGCGAAACTGACGACCATCTCCTCCGGTTCAACGATGCCATCCTCGGCGTTCAAACGCGCATTTGCGCTAATCGGAGGAGGAGCAAGCAACGCCGCCCGAATGACCGATGAAGTGGTTTGGAGCGCCTCGGCAAGGCGCTCAATCAACCGTTCGGGGATCGTCGCAACGCGCACTTTGCCGCGCTCCAGGCGCGCCAGCAGATCGACCGGCAATTTCAAGTGGCGCGCCAGCCGCCCAACCGTCATGTGGCGCGCCTTGCGCAGGTCGGTCAGATTCTGGAGCGGCCCGCCGCTCACCTCGCGTTCCCACGCCGCCCCCGCCAGCGCCATCACACGGTCGGCCGCCGCCTCTTCCGTCGGCGATAGCACCGCCGGCTCGTCCAATTCGCCGAGCGTCAGGTTAAACTCGAGAAACGCGCGCAACTCCTCGCGCACCTCCGGCGGCTCCTGCGCGACAAACGCATCGAGGCTGATGATCTGCCCCGATTCGAGCAGTTCCTCGTAACGCAACGCCGCCTCGATGAAATACGAACGGTCTTTCATGATGATTCCCCGGCAGTCAATGCCTGACGCAACCGATTGATTGCGCGCTTGTAGATACGTGAAACATTTGCGGGCGACATGCCAAGCATCTGTGCGATGTCGATCCCGCGTACTTCGCTCAGGCGATGCGTAACAACCGCACGTTCGATTTCAGGAAGCGCTGCGATCGCTTCGTACAATCGTTTGCGAACCTGTTCTTCGTCATGCTCTTCGGCAAGACGCGCCGGCGTCGGATCTTCGATGACCTCGTGGAGCGGCGGACCGTCGTCGCCAAACGGCGCGTCCAGGCTCTCAATAAAAGATAAGATGTTCTGCTGCCGATTTTTTCTTTCGTAGAGAATGCGGTTGACCGTGGTCGAGACATATGCGCCGAATCTGCGCTCCATGCTGCCAAATCCAGGGCTGCGCAGATCGCGATGGAGTTGCTGAATGAATTCGAGCAGCACATCGTTGCGGGCATCTTCATCAAGCCCCAACCGGCGCGCCCGCCCATAGATCCAGTTGCGCACCGCAAGGATCACCGCGTCGAGGTCTGCCTTATGTTCAGGCGGCATCGCGCCGCCTGTCGTCAGCACTACGCGTAGACGGGACACGCGATCCTGACACTCCTGCACCACTTCATGCCACGAACGTTTCTGTTCCATACCATCAACCGCCATCGTCAAACAACCAGAGCATCACCCATCTATCACCCCTCCCGGCGCCTGTTGGTTTCCGGCTCTTGGTTCTCGGTTCTCAACGGATGAATGATACCCACACGCTTCGGCGGTTGTCAACCAGGAGAGAGGCGAAGGATGCAATGTCAGAAACCACAGCGCCGCGCATGCCACGCTGCGCCGCCTCACACCCGCAGGCACGCCCGCGCGAACGTCAACACCCGCACTGAGCGCACGAAGCCCTACCGGCGCGGGGCTTCACAAAGCACAGGGTGCGGGTTCAGCATCGAGCTGCGCGGCGGTCCGCCAACTGACAACTCATGCCTGAACCCAGATGAAAAAAGCGGTGCGCAACAGTCTTATCCTGTTCATAGAAACACGCTATGCTGAGCACAACAACCGGCGGAACCGCTGTGTACCCAACAACAAAGCGGACGCCGCACCTGAAAAGGGGAGGCAACCATGATCGCCATCAGCGACCACGCACGCTTGCGCCAGGCGCAGCGCAATCTGAAGGACGACGAGGTGGCTTTCATCATGCGACACGGGCGTCGCATCCGCAGCGGCGGCGTGCTGCACATTTTCCTTGGACGGCGCGACATCCCAACCGATAGAGCGACCTTTCAAAAATATCATCATCTGGAAGGCGCCACACTCCTTATCAACGACGCCGGTCCGACGCCGGTCCTCATCACCGTCTACCGCAACCGACGCGCTCTGCGCGACATTCGCCGCAAGCAAAAGTATGATCGGACGGCATAAAAGGCGTTGACAAACGCTGTTCTCACAACGTTGAACCCGGCGTTCGGCATTAACCTCGACAGGCTCAGCCAACGCCGAACGCGCAACGGACAATAGGAGTGTATGATGAGAACCACTTTAAGGGTGGGAAGGCGCCAACATGGGAAGGTAAAGCAGGGTATGGGGCAAGGGGCAAGAGATAGTAAGGATGACATGGCGAAGTTGCCCCCCTGCCCCTTAACCCCTAACTCCTGGTTCCCGGTCTGACCGGGCAGGTATTGATGCCCAGCACCGAGTACAGCGGGCACACACCAATGGCAGCCGTCACGAGCAGCATGAATGCGACCACGCCGGCAACGATCTGCCAGACGCCGCTCAACAATGTGAATGCCGCGACCAGCGCTACGATACCAAGCACCGCGCGAATGCCGCGATCCAGAGGACCTTCATTCTTTGCCAGCATTGTTGGGCTCCTTTCCTGATGTGCTGAAAACTGTTCTGAAACCGCATCACTCTTGAAATGCAGCGCCTGACAAAAGGTTACAGAACGATGGTAATGCTCCTGACGTAGAATAGGCACAGAATGATCGCTGCAACGGTTGCAGGTTCACGAGCGGAAGTCGCCTTAAGTCCGCTCTCTATGCATCGGCGCGCAAAACCGACTGCACGCCGTATTTGATCGAGGAGGTATTCTGTGCCAGCTATGAACGACACTGACGTGTTGAGTCAGGTTATCGAGCGCCAGCAGACGCCGGCATTGCAACGCATCCTGATTGCCATCAGCAGCGCAGCACTGGTTGCGCTGATCGTCTTCTTTGCGGCGCTAGGGGTCAACCCGACCGGCGGCGTTCCTGCAACCGGCGCGATTGTGGTCATGATAACCAGTATGACGGGGGTGGCAGTCCTCCGGCGCGGACGATTTCGCATGGCGGTGGTGATTGCTTCCTCCGGTCTGGTCGGCGCTGTCTTCCTCGTCACCGTCATCTACGGCTATCCGGCGGCGGCGGCGTTCTTGCTGGTGACGCTTATACCGGTCATTCTGACCGGTCTCCTGATCGAAACCAGCCGTTTGATCGCGGTCGCTGTGGCAAGTGGATTGATTCCTGCCTTCATTTTCTTTCTCAAGCCGGCGCTCGCACCGTTCATCGCCGCAGTACGACCTCCTGCCGACCTGACGATCGTTGCGGTAGCGCTCTTCCTTCTCGTGCTCTTTGTGATCACGACAATCATCGCATCGTTTGGTCCGGTCCTTCGTCAAGCGCTGACAACTGCGCTGGTGCGCGGGCAAGAACTCGAACGTTTGCGCGACTCGCTGGAAATGATGGTGCAGGAACGCACGACAGACCTGCAAGCAGCGCTTCGCGCCGTTGAGCAGCGTGAGGCGCAGTTGCAACAGGCGCTCACCGATCTGCGCGCAAGTCAGGAAACTGTCCGCAAATTGAGCGCACCCGTCCTGCCGGTGTTGCCCGGCGTGCTGGTTGCGCCGCTTATCGGCGCTATCGACGAAGCACGTGCAGAGGCGTTTGTTTCCAATGTATTGCATGCCATTGAACGCGAGCGCGCCCGCCATGTGATTTTCGACATCACCGGTGTTCCGCTGGTCGATACACAGGTAGCCCGCATGATTCTGAGCGCTGCCGATGCTGCGCATTTGCTGGGTGCAAAGGTGACTCTGGTCGGTATTCGCCCAGAAGTGGCGCAGACGGTCGTGGGGTTGGGGGTGACGCTTGGGCAGATACGCACTTTTGCGAATTTGCAACAGGCGATTAGCGCACTGCACGACGTGTCATCTGCTGGCGTGCATCGGCAGAATGCGCCTGCTGGCATGGATGCCCGATTGCCGGCCGCAAGAGACGCCTGACCAGGCACGATTTATTATCGTGTGCAGGAGGAAACCTGTGTGGAGAAGGAGGTGGCAACTCCAGCGATGTCCATAGAGCCGATCCTCTTTCACCCCGGTCATGCGCCGGCAATGCTTCAAGCGCCGGTCACCCTCTGCCTGACCCGTGGATGCTCGCTGGCGATTCCCTCGCAACCTACCCGATACGAGCGCTCACCCGCAATTTGACGTTTCCGTTTTTTTGTGCTATGCTCGCCACGTCTTGTCAATCGTGAAAGAAAAGTAAACACGTCCACGACGACGGTATGATGCTACCAAGCAGACGCCTGTTGCGGCGTTGGCTGGCGCTGGCATTCTTTTTTGCTGCGCTGGTCCAGGCGACGCCGCTGACAGCAGCAGACCATGCTGGCGTCGCCCCCGAACTCTGGTTGCCGACGCCTTTCGGTGAGCAGTGGCGCATCATTCAGGGGTATGCCTGTGGCACCCACAACGGTTGGGATCGCTACTCGCTCGATCTGGTGCGGGTCGGCGGTCCAAGCGCTGGCGCGCCGGTGCGCGCTGCCGCCGATGGGGTCATTTTCGTATGGGCGCGGCGCAGCGGCACCCTTATCCTCCGGCACGAAGGCAACCTCTACACCATGTACACGCATATGCAGCATGCCGAGAATCCACAGATCGGACGGATCGTGGCACGCGGCGACGTGATCGGCGCCGTCGGCGATCGCGGATCGCCAGGTATCGTTCATCTGCACTTCACCGCATTTATGGCTGAGGGACCCTGGGCACGCAACCGACGTTCTGTGCCGTTGCGCTTTGCCGAAGGGTATGATCTGCCAGAGATCGGCGGATGCAACCAGCATGGCGGCAGAGTCCTGGTTGCCGGCAGCACACCCCTGTCGAATGTCGAAGGGATTGGATTCGCCGGAGCAGAGATCGGACGCTGGTACGGCAGCGACGTGCAGATCGAGTTCAGCGGCACAGCGATGACGGCAGGGTATCGGGCAGCGTGGGGCGCCGATCCGGTTGGCGCGGCGCCGGAGATGACGATGCCAAACGGGAGCATACGCCTCGCCGAAGCAGGGGAAGGGTTGCACACGCTCTTCGTGCGCGGATGGGACCGCAATGGGCAGCAGACAGTTGCCGCCTTCGGTCCGATAGGGTATGACACAACGCCGCCAGAGTCTCCGCCCGCAATTGAGCCAATCTTTTTGAAAGCCGGGCAGGCGACCCTGATTGCCTGGGAGCCAGCCGGTGACGCCGCTTCTGGTGTTGCCGGGTACCGCCTCTCCATCGGCATCGATCCAGAAGGCACCTCCGAATGGTTCACCCCCTTGCCGGAGATCGAAGCGCCGCCGCTTGCGCCCGGCGAGTACCTGTTGCGGGTGCAACCCATCGATTATGCCGGCAATGCAGGCGAATGGGTGACGATCGCCAGAATCGTCGCGCGCCCTTAGAGTTTGAGAGCCTATCCGAAAACCGCGCACTGCCATCATTGCGAGTGGAGCGAAGCAAAAGCCAGGTAATACCACTTACCTGTGACCATCCGGCATGATCACCCCGAGCAGCGCGAGGGGTCGTGCACAACCCGCTCAGATTCCGCGCTGCGTTTACCCTGAGCGAAGCGAAGGGCTCGGAATGACACGCATGCGGCATCTTCAATCGTCATTGGTATAAGGAATTGTCAGGCGGCGCCTACCGATCAGCCCAACTGATTGCGCGCATGGCATTGACGCGCCCTTGCCGCAGTGCAGACGCATGCGCCGAACCAACGCCGGTGGAGCGTCGCTGGGCGCTTACGTCCACGTATATGCTTTTTGCGAACCGCCGCAGTCAACCCGACAGGATCACAGCAGCGATCCTGTCGAATCAAATATCCAGATTCCGCACTTCGAGCGCGTGGGTTTGAATAAAACGTTTGCGCGGCGGGACCAGATCGCCCATCAGCATGGTGAACGTTTCGTCCGCCTGCTGCGCATCTTCGAGCGTCACCTGAAGGAGGAGGCGATTGAGCGGATTCATTGTTGTTTCCCACAATTGCGCAGCGTTCATCTCACCCAACCCCTTGTAGCGCGTCACAACCGCCTTATTGCGCTCCGCAGACGAGAGAGTCGCCAGGTACTGATCGCGCTCTGTATCGGTGAAGACATACTTTTCAGTCTTCCCGTGCACAATGCGATAGAGCGGCGGCTGCGCCAGGTAGAGGTGCCCATTCGTGATAATCTGACGCATATAGCGAAAGAAGAAGGTGAGCAATAGCGTGCGAATGTGGCTACCATCCACATCGGCATCGCACATCAGAATGATGCGATGGTAGCGCAGTTTGGACGGGTCGAACTGATCGCCGACGCCGGCGCCGATGGCGGTAATGAGCGCCTTGACCTCATTGTTGGAGAGCATCTTGTCGAGTCGGCTCTTTTCGACATTCAGGATCTTGCCGCGCAGCGGCAGGATCGCCTGATAGCGCCGGTCACGCCCCTGTTTGGCGCTTCCGCCGGCGCTATCACCCTCGACAATGAACAACTCCGTGCGTGCCGGATTGGTATCCGAGCAATCAGCCAGTTTGCCCGGCAGCGAAAACCCTTCCATGGCACTCTTGCGCGCCGTTTCGCGCACCTTCTGCACAGCGATACGGGTGCGCGCCGCCGAGATGCACTTCTCGACAATCCGCCGCGCCTCCTGCGGATTCTCCTCAAGCCAGGCGCTGAAGGCGTCGCCGAACACCGTGTTGACTGCGCCGGTTGCGGAAGGGCTGACCAACTTCTCCTTTGTTTGCGAACTGAACTGCGGATCGCGCAGTTTGACGCTGATCACCGCAGTAAGACCCTCACGCACATCATCGCCGGTCAGGTTTCCTTCATTCTCCTTGAGGAACCCTTTGCTGCGCGCATACGCATTAATCACCCGCGTCAACGCGCTGCGAAAACCGGCGACGTGCGCACCGCCGTCGGTATTGTTGATGCCATTAGCAAATGCATAGACCGAATCGGTGTCGAAACTTTCCGTGTATTGCAACGCCACTTCCACCATTACCTCATCGATGGTGCGTTCGACATAGAATGGGTGCTTGTGCAGAACATTCTTATCTTTATTGAGATGGCGCACATACGAGCGAATACCGCCCTCAAAATAAAAGTTAATCTCATTGCCATCGCGCTCATCGACAAACTTGAAGCGCAATCCTTTGTTGAGATACGCCATCTCGCGGAAGCGCTGCGCCAGTGTTTTGAAGTTGTAATCCAGCGTCTGAATAATCGTCGTATCCGGCAGAAAGCGCGTAATCGTCCCACGCCGGGTAGTTGGACCGACCTTTTGCACCTCGCACTGTGGCACACCACAGCGGTACTCCTGATAGTAGTGCATCCCATCGCGCGCATTATGGACATCAACGCGCATATACGCAGAGAGGGCATTGACGGCAGATACGCCAACGCCGTGCAACCCGGACGACACCTTGTAGCTTTTGTTATCGAACTTTCCGCCTGCATGGAGCACGGTCATCACCACCTGAAGGGTGCTGACACCAAGTTTAGGATGGGGACCGGTCGGAATACCATAGCCATCATCAGCGACCGTGACCGACCCATCTTCGTGAATAGTCACCTCAACGGTCGTCGCGCGTCCCGCCATCACCTCATCGACCGAATTATCGACGACTTCGCGCACCATGGTATGCAAACCATTGACATCGGTGGGACCGATATACATGCCGGGACGGCGACGAACCGCTTCCATCCCTTCGAGCACCTGGATCTGATCTTCATCGTAGCCGGTCGCATTGACCGATCGCAGTGGTTCTGTTGTCATAGACGACTCGAATCGTTCATTCATATGATTGCAATAGTGAGTCCACTGCACAAAGGCTTAACCACAAAGGACACGAAGCGCACGAAGGTAAAAAAATGAAGTGCATTTCCTTTGCGTCCCTTTGTGAACTTCGTGGTTGCTTTTTGCAGTGAAGTCAATAGTTCTACCCTTTGGCAGGCTCAAGGCGCCGCTCCTGGGCGGATCGCCTGTTGTTCACTCAACCGGCGCACACGTTCACGGTAGAACGCCATGCGCGCTGCCGCCAGACCGACACCGATATATGCGCTGCCGAGCGCCGCCGCGACGCCGCCGATCATCGACGTACCCAGCATCTCCCAGATTACTTCGGTGCCACGGGTAATCAACAACGAAAGGAGCAGGAATCCGACGACGCCCCACAGATTGCGGCGCACAAGTTCAAAACTGGCCCGTAGAGCGCGGAGCGGACCCATTCGACTCATCACAATCGCCTCGTTGGCGAAGCCGACATAGATCTGCACCCAGATCATAACGACCAGAATCAAACTGAATGCCAGCACTCCCAGCACATCGTTGACCGCCATCAGGAGAGCGGCCACAAAGGCGAACGGCAACCCGATGAGGACGAAGGCAGCGACCAGAATCGCCATCACCCCAATCACCGCAGCGCCAATGCGCACCATAGCGCGCCACAGATCGCGCTGCCATGCCGGTTCACCGCGCACCGCAGCGCCAACCAGCGTCAGGAACAGCACACCGATAGGAAAGACGATCAGATTGATCAACACAAAGGTCAGCGCCGCTGCCGGCACACTGGCAATCGTAATCACCGCGTCCGCGCCATTGGTCGCCAGCGCACCCGGTGCAAAGCGCGGGACAATGAACCGCGGCATCACATTCATCAGTGCCAGCGCCTGACGCAGATCGGTCTGACCGAGTTCCGCCAGCAAGGCGCTCATCTGGCTCTGCGCATCGCCCGAGGTTTCTGTTGATGCGCCTGCCAGCCTTGTCAGAAAACCATCGAAGCGATCAAAGAGCGGCGCGAACGACACCGGCGCCGTCAGCAACAACGCCAGATTGAATGCAAACACCAGCAGCAGCGCAGCCGGCCGTCGGTGGATCGCGCGATACCCTTCGCTCAGCGTATCGATAATCGAGGCGGATTGCTGCATACTGGCGCTCTAAAGATATTTCAGACAACCTCCGTATTATACCACACATCGCCAGGCGGCGGGAGAAGACATGAACGTGTGTTCGAGGATTGAAGGGTGCGGACAGAGGCGCCCCGCCAGCGCGCCCAGGCGCGTGTCCGCGCCCCCTACCCGGCATCCATGACCCCTGCCCCTCAACATCGCCAACGGTGTTATAATAGAAAGGCTCTATCCCGTCAGAAAGCCTTGAAATGGCAATTTCCACGGTGTCGGATCGGGTGATGTTTACTCCAGAGGCGCTTGCCGCACTGACGGTTCCCGGTGTGGCGGAGCGCTGGAATGCCATCCAGGAACGATTGCAACCGGTGCTGGCGGCATACGCCGCACGCCTCAGCGCTGAGGCGTCCCGACGTTTTCCGCGTATCTGGAACCTTTACGAGATCGGCTACCGTTCCCAGCGTTCCATCAATCGTGGTCACGGCGTGCGCGATCCAATCGACGACTACTACCTGGTCATTGATCGTCCACCGCGCGGCGCAGGGGTCTATCTGGCAGTCAGCGGCGCTGAACGCCTGATCCTCGTTGCGATCCAGGTTGCGCGCCGCCGCAAGGACGATCTGGCGCGCGTGTGGGAGGAATCGCGCGCACTCTGGTTGCCGCTGGTAGAACGGATCCATGAGGTGCGCTTCGCCAACCGCGAGCGCGCATCCGACCCGGCAGCGCTGTGGATCGACCGTTACCTGGCAAACCGTGCAGCATCATCGCTCCTGGCAGGCTTCGCCTACCGCTGGGACGACCCGCAGGTCTTTCAGCCAGCGTTCATCGAGCGTGTGATCGAGGACGCACTTGCGCTGCTGCCACTTAACGAAGCACTGATGGAGCGCGCCGAGGCGCGAGAACCGACCGGCGCCGCCTGGTTGCGCGAACAGCGTGTCGCCTATCTGACGGCGGAAGAACCGCCGATCGAGGTGATTATCGAACGTATTCGCGCGCGTGGGTTGACGGTGTCGGAACAGATCATTCGCGCCTACCACGTCGCGCTGCGCACCCGTCCGCTCGTCATCCTGCCGGGAATCTCCGGCGCCGGCAAGACCCGCCTGACTCGCCTGTATGCCGATGCGCTGGTCGGCGACCATCTGGCGCCTGGTCAGGAGAATGAGCGTTACCTGCTGGTAGCGGTACAGCCTGACTGGCACAGCGCGCGCGACCTCCTGGGATACTACAATGCGATTACCGGCAAATACCATCCAACGCCGTTTCTGCGCTTCCTGCAGCGCGCTGCAACCGATCCGACTGCGCGTTATTTCGTCTGCCTCGACGAGATGAACCTGGCGCGCCCGGAATACTACCTGGCGCCGATCCTGTCGGCAATGGAGACCGATGACCGCCTGATCGACCTGGGTGCGCCTGCGACAACGGTGGAGACTGTGGCCGGCGAGGTTCTCACCAATCCCTTTCGCCTGCCGTCGAATGTGTCGATCATCGGCACGGTCAATGTTGATGAAAGCGCCCATGCCCTCTCCGATAAATTGCTTGATCGCGCGAATGTGATCGAAATGACCGATGTTGACCTGGAAGGGTTCCGCACCGCCTATCCCGGCGCCATCAACGACGCCATCTGGAAGGTCATCGTGCAGGTTCACCGCATCGTGGCGCGCGCAGGGCAACCGTTCGGGTATCGTGTCCTGAGTGAGATGTTGCGGTATATCGAACAGTCGCAGGGGATACTGACGCCGGAGCAAGCGCTGGATTTCCAGATCAAGCAAAAAGTGCTGCCCAAACTGCGCGGCGATGATGCGCCGCGATTGCGGCGCGCACTGACCGAACTGCTGGAACTGCTGCTTGGCGCACCTCAGAGCATCTGGAAACGCGCCGCGCAGGTTGAGACCGAAGCAGTCGCCGCCGCGCCCTTCCCCGAATCGGCGGAGAAAGTGCGGCGCATGCTCGAACGCCTCGATGTTGATGGATTTACCGATTTCTATGGCTAATGCACGTTGCATCCATATTGCGCTACACCATACGACTGTCAGGCGCATCACGCGCTATGCTGCTCGATTGCCGCAACCCACTGCGGGTCTAGCGCAGAGATAGCCGGTTGATCGGGAATAAAGCGCACCCGCACTGTGTCACGCCGTTGAAGCTGATAGAAGAGATTCTCGCTGATACGCTGCGCTCCCCGGTGTTGCACAGGACGTCTCTTGCTGTCGGAGGCGGTCAGTTCCCAGGCGACGATATACGGCTCGCCTTCATACCCTTAGTTCCTGCCAGACGTCAAGGATTGGCGCGTCAGTGACGGCGCTCGTACCGCGCAACGCCTGCGAGTAGCGAGACATCGGCACTCTCTCGATGATGATCTTGACTCATGTTCCTGTAACCATCACGGGTAACGAGAGCGCCATCAGCGCCATGTCGGCAAAAAAGTGAGTCCCGACGGTTCGAGATTTGAGAGCGGGAACATCTCAGTCATGGCGAACATCAACGTTGCCACGCCAGACCCCGGCACGAGAACGCCAACGACGGTCGTCACATCGACAAACCGTGCAGCGCCGACGCTCTTTTCTGACCATTCGGCGAAGCGTTGTTGATCCTTCCTGGTCAAGGCGCGACGTTTCGGGTATGATGAGGAAGAAGCATCGAATGAAGGTCATGGAAGGCTCAACCACAAAGGACACGAAGCGCGCGAAGGTGGATACAGATGAAGCGCAGTTCCTTCGTGTCCCTTGGCGACCTTCGTAGTTGCAAGTCCTGGAAGGCTGAACCGCCAAGGACACGAAGCGCACGAAGGTGAAGCAACATGAAGCGCACATCCTTTGTGTCCCTTCGTGACCTTCGTGGTTGCAAGTCCTGTAAGGCTGAACCGCCAAGGACACGAAGCGCACGAAGGTGGATACAGATGAAGCGCAGTTCCTTCGTGTCCCTTGGCGACCTTCGTGGTTGCAAGTCCTGGAAGGCTGAACCGCCAAGGGCACGAAGCGCACGAAGGGGAATAATAATGAAGCGCATGTCCTTTGCGTCCCTTGGCGACCTTCGTGGTTGCAAGTCCTGGAAGGCTGAACCGCCAAGGGCACGAAGCGCGCGAAGGTGGATACAGATGAAGCGCATATCCTTCGTGTCCCTTGGCGACCTTCGTGGTTGCTTGTTGCGGTGAAGTCATAGAAGGCTGAACCGCCAAGGACACGAAGCGCACGAAGGTGGATACAGATGAAGCGCAGTTCCTTCGTGTCCCTTCGTGACCTTCGTGGTTACAGGCTGAACCGCCAAGGACACGAAGCGCGCGAAGGGAAATAATAATGAAGCACATGTCCTTTGCGTCCCTTGGCGACCTTCGTGGTTGCTTGTTGCAGTGAAGTCATGGAAGGCTGAACCGCCAAGGACCCGAAGCGCGCGAAGGGGAATAATAATGAAGCGCATGTCCTTTGCGTCCCTTGGCGACCTTCGTGGTTACAGGCTGAACCGCCAAGGACACGAAGCGCGCGAAGGGAAATAATAATGAAGCACATGTCCTTTGCGTCCCTTGGCGACCTTCGTGGTTGCTTGTTGCGGTGAAGTCATGGAAGGCTGAACCGCCAAGGACCCGAAGCGCGCGAAGGGGAATAATAATGAAGCGCATGTCCTTTGCGTCCCTTGGCGACCTTCGTGGTTACAGGCTGAACCGCCAAGGGCACGAAGCGCACGAAGGGGAATAATAATGAAGCACATGTCCTTTGCGTCCCTTCGTGACCTTCGTGGTTGCTTGTTGCGGTGAAGTCATGGAAGGCTGAACCGCCAAGGACACGAAGCGCGCGAAGGGGAATAATAATGAAGCGCATTGCCTTCGTGTCCCTTCGTGACCTTCGTGGTTGCTTGTTGCGGTGAAGTCATGGAAGGCTGAACCGCCAAGGGCACGAAGCGCACGAAGGGGAATAATAATGAAGCGCATGTCCTTTGCGTCCCTTGGCGACCTTCGTGGTTACCTTCGTGGTTACCACTTTGTACAGTGAAGTCATAGATGGTAAACGTTCGGAATCATTGCAAACATGCGACAACATCGCTATTGAAGGAGAAACGAAATGTCGCTTACCGCTCTTTCACCCCTCGACGGGCGCTATCGCGCCGATGTCGCCGATCTCGAAGCCTATTTCAGCGAGGCGGCGTTGTTTCGCTATCGGCTGCGTGTCGAGGTGGAGTATCTGCTGTTTCTGACACGCGCGCGGGACGTCGATTTCGTGCCGAAACTCGATCCGCGCGCTGCGGCGGCGCTGCGCAATCTCTACCGTTCATTCTCCGCCGACGATGCCGAAGCGATTGCCGCATGGGATCGCAAGGTCAACCACGATGTCAAGGCGGTCGAATACTGGCTGCGCGAACGGCTCGATGCGCTTGGTCTCGGCGCCTGGAAGGAGGCGGTACACTTCGCGCTGACATCAGAAGACATCAACAATCTGGCATATGCGCTCATGATTCGCGAGGCGCGCGATCTGACGCTAATGCCCGCTGTCGGCGAGATTATCGTGGCGCTGCGCGACCTGGCGTTTGCAGAAGCCGAAACGCCAATGCTGGCGCGCACCCATGGGCAGCCTGCCACGCCAACGACCTTCGGCAAGGAGATGGCAGTCTTCGCTGCGCGCCTCCAACGCGCGCACGAACAGGCGTCCGGCATCCGACTCACCGGTAAACTGAACGGCGCCACCGGTACATTCGCAGCGCACGTTGCAGCGTTGCCACAGGTAGACTGGATCGCGTTCAGTCGCGGCTTCATCCGCTTCCTCGACCTTGAGCCAGTGCTGTTGACAACCCAGATCGAACCTCACGATACGCTCGCCGAACTGTGCGACGCGCTGCGGCGCCTCAACACGGTGGTGATCGATCTCTGCCAGGATATGTGGCGCTATATCAGCGACGGCTCCCTGGTGCAGATCGCGCGCCCCGGCGAGGTCGGGTCCTCCACAATGCCGCATAAGGTCAATCCTATCGACTTCGAAAACGCCGAAGGCAACCTGGGGCTGGCAAATGCGCTTTTGGAGCACTTCAGCCGTAAGTTGCCGGTTTCGCGCCTGCAACGCGACCTGACCGACAGTACGGTGCTGCGCAATCTCGGCGTTGCATTCGGACATTGCCTGCTTGGATATCGGCGCGTCAGCAAGGGATTGGGGAAGATCGCCGTTGACCGGGAACGCCTGCTGGACGACCTGCGGCATCACCCGGAAGTGCTGGCGGAAGCGGTGCAGACTATCCTGCGCCGCGCCGGTTACCCGGAGCCGTATGAGGCGCTCAAGCGCCTGACGCGCGGGCGCGCGCTGACGATGGAGATGCTGCACGCATTCATTGATGAACTTGATGTTTCACCGACGGTGAAGGAGGAACTGCGCGCCCTCACGCCGGAAACCTACACCGGGCTGGCTGATCGCCTGGCGCGCATGGTGTGAATGCGAGGACAATGGTGAGCATGGCTGGTGATGGGAAATGAATCGGGACGAATTCGGATCGAACGAGTGCTTACCGCGAGCGGGAGGTTTTAAGACGCACAATGACGATGGTTTTGATAATCGCTAATCCTATCAGAACCATGCGCATAAATAGGCTATCAACAGCGAAGATCGCTGCGGAAAGCAGCATCACCCAGGCAAGTCCCAGAACGGTCGCCTTTGCGCGCATGGTCATTGCGCGTTCTTGCTGAAAGCGTTGAAGGTGCGGGCTGATCAGCGGATGCCCGATCATCCATTGGTAGAGACGCGGCGACGAACGAAAGAACAATGCCGCTGCCAGCAGAAAAAACGGCGTTGCCGGCAGTACCGGCAAAAAAGCGCCCAATACCCCAAGCACGAGAAAGAGTGTCCCGCCAACAAGCAAAAGTGGACGCAAGAGGCGGTGGGACGACGCCGAGGACACCGGTGAACGCTCATCTGGATTGCTCATACCGCAACTCCTTCCGTTTCGACGTTTTCCCACAGATCGCGCTGCTGTGCGAAGAGGTGTGTATACGTTCCGTTGCAGGCGAGCAATGCTTCGTGTGTGCCGCGCTCAACCAGATGACCGTTGTCGAGGACCAGAATCTCATCGACTGTGCGCACTGCTGAAAGCCGATGCGCAATGATAATGACGGTGCGCTCCTTTCGCATGCCACGTAGAGCAGCGTACACGTCGCGCTCCGTTCCGGGGTCGAGATTGGCGGTCGCAAAAAATGATTACTCACCGCCTTGAACCGTTGCGAGGTTGTTCCCAGTAAGAGCGGCGGCAAAGGCAGCGCCAACAGCAGAATGAGCGCCGTTGCAAGGTCCTGCGTGGCAATGTACGTGATGACTAGCACAGGACTGAGCATGCCAAACAATGAACTGCGCTCAGTAGATGCTCTCGTACTGTTCCAGCCAGTCCATGCCGTCAACGGCGGTATTGACAAGTTCACCCGTGCGCTCACGGCCAAGATCGACCGGTCCTATCTGCAAGGCGTGGGCATCATGTCGCAGACCACGATTTTTGTGTCGGCTGCCGCCTGCGCTGTGGCAACGCGCTCAAGCCATCCAAAAAAGCCTTTGCCTGCAATAAATATCGAGCCCCCTGCTATTGCACCGGCAGAGAATGCGGGGACTCCGGTCCAGAGCGCTTCAACTGCCCAACCTATCGCTGCGAACAGCATAATGTTCAAGAGCACGGTCGCCAATCCGGCAGCAGCGGAAACGGCAACCCACGTCTTCGCACAACGTGGGAACAGACGTTGGTCAACCTCAAACATAAGACTTGTTATCATTACTGAGAGAATACTGCGGCAATCATAGTAGCAATAATGATAGTAAATGTCAATTCTGAAAGGATCGTTCTGCCGCCGTGCGCCTTTGACCTCGTCCTTTCAACCTTCAACCCGCCACCACCGCTCATGCCTGTGCGTTGACGAAATTGCGCCTAAACCGATCAGGTTCCGGTACTTTCGGATGCTTGACCTGCGCCGATCTTCCATAGTATCCTTTCGCAAAGGATGAGGAATGACGTTCCGTCGATACGCACAATGGGCATACAATCCGACTTCGCCGGACAAACCGATCACAATGTCCTGTTGATCCGTCTGGCTGACGAGACCTATGCGTTGCCGTCAGCCCATGTGCGCGAAGTTGGACGATACCGCGCGTTCACCCCCGTTCCCGGCGCTCCGCCGGCAATCCCTGGGATTATCAGTCAGCGCGGTGTCATTCTGCCGGTCGTCGACCTTCGCCTCGTGCTCGGTATGCCATTTGCCGAGACGACCCGCTCGACACGCCTGGTCACGGTTGTCTATGAGGATACCGACATGGCGTTGCTGGTGGACGCTGTGATCGATCTGGCGACTATCCCGGCGGAAGCGTTCGGACAACCGCCAACCGGTCTTGATCCTGCGCGCGCGCGTTTCCTGAGCGCCGTCGCGTTCTATGAGGACCAGACTATTGCGCTGCTTGATGTGGTGGTGATCGTCGCCGCGCTGCGGGAGGCGTAGGAGGGGCAAGAGGCGTGAGGCGAGAGGCGAGCGGCACGAGGCGAGAGGGGTGAGGCGTGAGGCAAGAGGCAAGAGGCAAGAGGCAAGAGGCAAGAGGCAAGAGGCAAGAGGCAAGAGGCGTGAGGCAAGAGGCAAGAGGCAAGAGGCAAGAGGCAAGAGGCAAGAGGCAAGAGGCAAGAGGCAAGAGGCAAGAGGCAAGAGGCAAGAGGCAAGAGGCAAGAGGCAAGAGGCAAGAGGCAAGAGGCAAGAGGCAAGAGGGGTGAGGCGAGCGGCCAGCGGGAAGGCGTGGCCGAGGCACGAAATGCGAGACGAGCGGCCAGCGGGAAGGCAGGAAGGTTGCAGGTTGCAGGTGCGAAGGTGATGCGTTGAACGTCAGTTCTCAGTTCTCAGTTCTCAGTTCTTGGCTCAATGTTGCTGATCGTTCGCACAACACGGCATCGTTACATCGTACCGCGTGAAGACGTTGCAACCCTCCGCGCTGTCAATCGACGCCCTGGCAATGACCATGAGACCGACGAGAATCAATCCTCCATTACCGTGGAATTAGGAGCGCTTCTCGACCCGGAAGATGTCAGCACGATGCAACGACGGCACGCTTTGATCATTCCCCTGCGGCGACGCACGATTGCGCTACTCGTCGATGCAGTGGATAATCTGGTCGATCATGCGGCGGTTCAACCATTGCCGCCATTGTTGCGCGAGCGCTTGCGTGAACCGTGGGCAACCGGTGCGCTCATTGTAGACGAGCATCCCATCGTGCAGCTTGATGTACGAGCGATTGCGCGCAGCGTGCTGCTGAGAAGAACCCATGATGCAGAACAGAAGTGAGCGGCGTATGGAACAGGTATCGAGTCGCCAGATGTTTGCCAGTGTCATTACCAATCCACAGAGTCAGGACGAAGACCGCGCCAGAGTGCTAACCCATCTGGCGCTTGTGTTCGGTGGCGTCGCCGGCGCCGGGTGTGTGCTGGTGATCATCCTCGCACTGATTGGCATTATGCCACAGCAGGTCGTTGGCGCCGCACTATGGGTGATTGCCATGGTGGCGACGATTGTCGGCGGCACACTTGGTGCACTGCGCATCGGTCGGCACACCACGGCGTCGAACATCTTTCTGTATGGCTCGCTCATCTACGTCATCGGCATGATGTATCTGGCAGGCGGAGCCGCCGGTCCTGCCGGCATTGCATTTCTGTTCCCGATTGTCGTCGCCGGATTATTCGGACGAGCTGCGGAAAGCCCCCGACTGTTCGGCATGGCGTTGACGTTGTATATCGCTCTGGCGGTCGCTGAAACCACCGGCATCCTTCAGCCGCAGAACGATCTGCCAGGATTGCCGCGCACCATGGCATTCGTCGTTTTTTTCACTAGCGTCGGCGGCTTGCTGACCTACGTCGCCTCGCTCTGGTCCACCAGCACTATGCGCTTTCTGGATCAAACCAGAGCGCAATCCGAAGAGTTGTACGAAACCAATCAGCGGTTGATCGAAAAGAATATTCAGCAGGTGGAATTGGGGAGTGAGCTTTCGGCAGCGGCATCCGAACTGTTGCGCGCCTCGCACGAGCAGGCAAGCGGCGCATCCGAGCAGGCAAGCGCCGTTTCGCAGGTCAGCACCACCATCGAGGAATTGGGGTCAACCGCGCGCCAGATCGCCATCGCCGCCGAACAGGTGGCGGAAGCAGCGCGGCAGACGCTCGAAAATCTGAGCGAAGGACAGGAAGCCGTCGATAAAAGCATTCAGGCGATGGATCGCATTCGCAGCCGCATGCAGGACGTATCAGCGCGCGTGTTGAACCTTGGTGAGCGGTCGCAGCAGATCGGCGAGATCATCGATCTGATCAACGATCTCTCCGATGAAACGCATCTGCTCGCGCTCAATGCCGCTATCGAAGCGGCCGGCGCCGGTGAACACGGTCGCCGGTTTGCGGTGGTGGCGGCTGAGGTCAAGAGCCTCGCCAACCGTGCGCTGGTCGCCGCCAAAGAGGTCAAAGGCGTCATCGCCGAGATTCAACAGGCGACGAACGCAGCGGTGCTGGCTGCCGAAGAGGGCGGCAAAGAAGTCGCGGCCGGAGTCGAACTTGCCCATAGCGCCGGTCAGGTGATGGACATTATCGTGATGGCGGCGGAACGCACAGCGCAGAGCAGCGCCGAGATCAATCTGGCAACCGCGCAGCAGCAGAGCGCTAGCGAGCAGGTGGTGGAAACGATGCGCGAGATCGCCGATGTGGCGCGCCGCACTGCGGCAGGCGCGCGTCAGGTGCAGGACGCCGCTCAACGCCTGACCGCCATTGCCAACCGGCTGCATGGTCTGTCACAAGACGGGAGCGAGATGCGCAGCGAGCGGCAAGAGGCGAACATGAAAAGCGGGAGAAGTTGAAGGTGCAAACCTTCAATGGTGCGACAGGATGGGTTTCCGGTCGAGACGTTGCGCTGTCATATCTCACCGCGTGGCGGTGGAACAATTGACCTGTTGATCGTGTATGGATCTGGCGTCGTTCTACAGCCAATTTCGTGATGAAACGGCGGAGAACATCCGCATTGTCACCGAAGGTCTTGTGGCGCTCGAAGGCAACGGACTGGAGGGCGAGGCGCGCCGTGAGCGGATCGACGCCATCTTTCGCGCCATGCACACGATCAAGGGGTCGGCGCGAATGCTCGGTCTGGATCAGATCGGCAAAGTTGCGCACACCTGTGAGCACATCCTGGCAGCAGTGCGCGACGGTCGGCGCGTTCTTGATCGCTTTCTCACCGATGAATTACTGAAGGGCAGCGATGCGATTCTGGAGTTGCTGGCAGCCGCTATCGATGGCAAGCCGTCGTCGATTGACGTTGAAGCGCTGACGAGCCATCTTGGACGAGGATCGCCACAGCCTTCGCCTGAAACGCCGGTGTCACCCCCGCTCGAACCGGCGCAATCGCCCGGTGATGAAAGCGCGCCACAACCCACGTCGAAGGGTGGGCGCGAACGTATGCGACAGACGGTGCGCGTGCGGGTGGATCGCCTGGATCGGTTACTGAATCTGGCAGGCGAATTGTCAATCGGTCGGCAGATTGAGGAATCGCACCTTCAGGCGTTAGAGGAGTTGAAGGGGTTGGTTGAACGCCAACAACGGTCGTTGCTCACCCTCGAAGCCGAATTGCGCCGTGTGCGCCTTGCCCCTGCCCAGCGCGACCTGTTCGACCGCGAAATGAACGGTGCGCTGAACGCAGGCGAGCGCGCCGGTTCCATGCTCAGAGCTCAACTCGAACGCATCGGACAACATACGATGCACAAAGCGCAGTTGATCGACGACCTCGAACAAGAGGTGATGGCGATTCGCCTGACGCCGGTCGCAACGCTGTACGCCAATCTGCCGCGCGCCGTGCGCGAACTGGCGCGCGATCTTGGCAAGGAAGCATCGCTGGCGCTGATCGGCGAAACGACCGAACTGGATCGGAAGATCATCGAGGTGCTCACCGATCCGATGGTGCACTTAATTCGGAATGCGCTCGATCACGGCATCGAGCCGGCAGAGGAACGTGAGCGCCAGGGTAAGCCGCGCCAGGGATTGATCGAGATCGCAGCACAGGCGCATGGCGGACGAGTGTTGATCAGCGTGCGCGACGATGGGCGCGGCATGGATCCACAACAGTTGCGCGAGGCGGCAGTGCGCAAAGGATTGATCGGCGCTGATGCCGCAGCAGCGCTCTCAGATCAGGAGGCGCTGGAATTGATCTTCATGCCGGGCTTTACGACGGCAAAAATCATTACCGACGTATCAGGACGAGGCGTCGGGATGGATGTGGTTCGCACCAATCTTGCCGAGATTGGCGGGGAAGTGCAGATTGAGTCGCAGCCAGGCGTCGGTACGACGGTCCTCCTCTCGTTGCCATTGACCCTGGTTACCACGCGGGTGCTGTTGGTTGAGGCTGGCAGTCAACTGTTCGGCATTCCGGCGTCGGGGTGCCAGGGAACGGTATGGGTGCGCCGCACTCAGATCCGCACTATCGAGGGTCGGGCGGTTTTTCAGCACAATCAGGTGTTAACGCCGATCCTGCGGTTGGATGAATTGTTGGGTATTGCGAATGGGAATCCGTTTGCCAATGCAGTGCGCATGCCGGCGTTGCTGATCGGTGGTGTGCGCCGCCCTATGGCGTTGCTGATCGATCGCCTGATTGATGAACGCGAGGCGGTGATCAAGCCGCTTGGACCCCTCCTGGAAAAACAGCGGCGGTATAGCGGCGTATTGCAACTCGGCGATGGAAGGCTGGCGCTGCTGCTCAATCCCACGATGCTGGCGCAATTGGGACGCGGCACGGCGCTTGTTGCGCCAACGCCGGAACAGAGTCAGCAGCGCCGCGCGCGATTACTCGTGGTGGACGACTCGTTCGCTACTCGCGAGTTGATCCGCAGCATCCTGAGCGCCGCCGGGTACGAGGTGGCGACTGCCGTCGATGGGCTTGATGCGCTTGACAGAATCCGCGCCGAAACCTACGATCTCGTCGTCAGCGACGTCGAAATGCCGCGCGTGGACGGTTTCACTCTGACCAGCCGCATCCGCAGCGAGTTGGGCAAAACCGATCTGCCGGTCATTATCGTCACCAGTCTGGCATCGGAGGCGCATCGCCGGCGTGGGCTGGAAGTCGGTGCGCAGGCGTATATTGTCAAAAGTCAGTTCAATCAGAACAACCTGCTGGAGACGATCCGGCAGTTGATCGGCATGTGATCATCCCCTGTCTTCTATCGTTGCCCGGGTCCCGTAGACCGGCGCCGACGCGAAAGGACACGAGGCGTACTATGGCGGAAAAAATTTTGGTGGTCGACGACAGTAAACTGGTAACCGATATTGTCAAGATGCGACTTGGCATGTACGGCTATGAGGTGCGCCTGGCGCACAGCGGCGAAGAGGCGCTCAAAGCCATAGAAGAAGAGGTGCCCGACCTGCTGGTGCTCGATGTGCATATGCCGGGAATCGACGGGTATGAAGTCTGTCGCCGGCTACGCGATAACCCGGCGCTTGATGCCTTGCGTATCATTATGCTCACTTCAAGCGACGACAAGCATGCGGCATTCGAGGCGGGAGTCGATGACTACCTGAACAAAGATGTCGACCTGCTCAACCTTCCCAACCGGGTCAAGATGATCCTGGAGATGGATTAGCGCGAAAAGCCAGCGTTCATCCGGCGAGCATCAGCAGGAAGCATCGGCAGAAAAAGATGCTTGCGCTCTTGCGCGTCTTGAGTTCGCACGATACGCCGCCGGGATCGTTCGGCGGCTTGTTGGTATGGGCAAATGTTGTACGATTACCGGTCGTTCGCATTGAACGAAACGAGTTGACGCATGACCAGACCTATCCGTGTCGTCGTGGTGGACGACTCAGCAATGATGCGGCGTTTCATCACCGATATGCTTCAGCGTGACCCGGCTATTCAGGTGGTCGGCGTCGCGTCGAATGGGCGCGAGGCGATCGAGGTGGTGCAACGGCTTCGCCCCGATGTTGTGACCATGGATGTGCGCATGCCCGTTATGGACGGGGTGGCGACGACCGAACACTTGATGGCGTATTGCCCAACGCCGATTCTGGTGCTGACCGCATCGCTCGCCAGTTACGAGATGGATATCACCTTCAAGATGCTTGGCGCCGGTGCGCTCGAAGTGGTCGAGAAGCCGCATGGCAGTGACGCACGCGCACTCGAGCACGCTGCACGCGATCTGGTGCGTCGGGTCAAGATTCTATCGCGGGTCAAGGTGGTCACACATCTGCGCGGTCGGCGCCGCACACCCGGCAATGACTCCACAGCGCCGCCTGCATTCCCGGCTCATCAAGCGCCCGCGCACGACATACCACCGGCATCGTCGTCCAACGTCGTGTCGTCGACCCACAGCGCACCCGATGCCCCACTCAGCCCGGTCATCGTCATCGGCGCCAGCACAGGTGGTCCGCGTGTCATCCGCCAGATTATTGCCGGTCTTCCGCGTGCATTCCCTGCTGCGGTGCTGGTTGTGCAACACATCGCGGAAGGGTTTAGCGAAGGGATGGCGGAATGGTTGGCGAGCATCGGCGCCCTACCCGTGCACGTAGCCCGCGAAGGATCGCCCATTCACGCTGGCGAAGTGCTGATAGCTCCAGATCGGCGCAATCTGTTGGTGACGCACCACGGAACCGTTCATCTGAGTGATGCACCGCTGCTGATTCAACGACCATCGATCGATGTCACGATGCAGGCGGTTGCCGAGGTGTATGGCTCACGCGCGGTTGGGGTGCTGCTGACAGGGATGGGACGCGATGGAGCCTATGGGATGCGGGCGCTCTATCGTCGTCAGGCGTATACAATTGCGCAGGATGAGGCAAGTTGCGCCATTTTCGGCATGCCGCGCGCAGCCATTCAACTCGGAGCGGTGCGTGAGGTGTTGCCGCCGGAAGCCATTGCGCCGCGGTTGGTGGAAGTGGTCGCCGGATTAGTTGCAGGTTGAAAGTGGAGGTAGGGGCGCGCCGCGGGCGCGCCCATCGCGCCCGCATTGGGTGGCGCGCGGATAGATAAAGGGTCGGGGCGCACCCATCGCGCCCACCCGTATCGTCGCGCGTCTCCGGGAACAACGCGAGAACGGTCAATTCAAGGACACGGGGTTTGCAGGTGGAAGGCGCACAGATAACCAGGAGAGACGTCACCCTGCAACACTGCCCTCCAGACAGTGTAAGAGCGCTCGCAAGAGCATTGCACGTCGCACCGCAACGTCTCGAAACGGTTAAAGGTTGCATGCGAACGAATGGTATGAATATGGCGCACGATCTCTTCGTTCCTCCGCCAGTGCGTCTGTCGCCGGAGGCGTTCGACCGGCTACGCACCCTGCTGGCAGATTATAGCGGCGTCTACCTGGATACGGCGCAGCAGCGCGTGCTGGAAGCGGGTCTGGCGCAGCGTGTGGCAGCGCTTGGCGAGACCCTCGAGTCCTATGAGCGCCACATCAGCGCACCGGCCGGTCGCAACGAACTCCACCGTCTGGCAGAGATGGTGGTCAACCACGAGACCTTTTTCTTTCGCAATGCACCGCAGATGCGCGCACTGCGCGAGACATTGCTCTTTGAATTGCACCGTCGCAAGCCGCCGGGCGAGCCGATCCGCATCTGGAGCGCCGGTTGCGCAACCGGCGAAGAGGCGTATTCCCTGGCGATCACGGTGCTGGAAACGTTCGGTCTGGCACTGATACGTCCGGTTGAAATCTGGGCAACCGATCTGAGCGAACTGGCGCTCGAAAAGGCGCGGACCGGATTCTACCGGGGGCGCTCGCTCAACAATGTGACGCCAATGCTGCTCAATCGCTACTTCGTGCGGCACGGCGACGGATTTCTCGTGTCGGACGCTGTGCGGGCGCTGGTGCGTTTCGAGCAACTGAATCTCCTCGAAACGTTTCCGCCGACGGCGTATGGCGTCGACGCAATTTTCTGCCAGAATGTGACGATCTATTTTCGTCCGGAGACGCGGCGTTCATTGATCGAACGATTTCATCGCTGCCTGCCGGTCCACGGGCTGCTCTTCCTGGGATTTTCAGAAACGTTGTGGAATGTGTTCGATGGTTTTCGTTCACGCGAAGTATCGGGGGCGTATGTCTACCAGAAGGTCAATCCGCCCGACCGACCGACTCAGCATCGCAGCACTTCACCTCGACCATCGCTACCAACAGAGACCCGACGACGTTCACCGTCCGTCGTCAAAGTCGCATCCACCCCTTCTCGAAAGGCGCGACCGCCTGTTGCTGCGACAACCGCGCCAACTATGGAAGAGGATGTCGGTCGTGTGGAACAGGCGCAAGCCCTGATCGACGCCGGCAGGATCGACGAAGCGATGGACCTGCTGCGCAGCATTCACCCCAACTCGTCGCTGGCGCCGCGCGCGCTGGTGCTGGTGGCGCGCGTGCATGCCGATCGCGGCGAACTCGACCTGGCCATTGCTGAAGCGCGCCGCGCGCTCGAAATCGATGCATTGCGCAGTGACGCCTATCTTCTCATCGGAACGATCTATGCCCGCCAGGGTCAGGGAAACGAGGCGATCCAGGCGCTCGAACGAGCGCGCTACCTGGACCCCGACGCCGCGTTGGTTTCCTATCACCTGGCACTGGCATACCGTCAGGCGGGCAGGCAGGAACAGGCGATGCGCGAGTTTCGCAGTGCGCTGAGCAAACTGGCCAGGCACCGGTCCGAGGATCTCATCGAAGGCGTCGAAGTCGGTTGGTTGCGCACCACATGTGAGCAACACCTGGGCATGTAACACGTTATGCGAACACGCGACAAACAATTGGGCCGCTCTTTCACCCTCCTCAGCCATGCGCCAACGAGCCGTCTGCGGCGCGCCAGGCGCCCTGCACCACCGCCCCTGCAGATCAACCCGGAAGAAGCGCGGCGTCAGGCAGAGATCGAGCGCGAACTCCTGCTGGCGCGCGATATTCAACAGGGTCTGCTGCTCGAAGCAGTGCCGCGTCTGCCCGGTTGGGAAATTCATGCTATTTCGCTGCCCGCGCGCGATCTTGGGGGCGATCTGTACGATTTTCTACCGCTTGGCGATGCGCGTCACGGCATTATGATCGGCGATGTTTCAGGCAAAGGGTTACCGGCGGCATTGCGCATGGCCGTGGCGCGCACCGTCTTTCGCTACGCAGCGCGGAGCGGCGCGATGCCGGGCAGCACGCTGGCGCGCGTCAACCGCGGCATTATCGCCGATATTCCACAGGGCATGATCACGATGCTCTACGCCACGCTCGATCTGCGTCATGGCATCGTGCAGATCGCCAACGCCGGTCATCATTACCCCTTGCTGCTGAATGGACGGGTGAGTGAACTGGAATTGTCGGGCTTACCGCTTGGCGTGGATAGCGATGCCGGCTATGAAGAGATCTGCACCGAAATTGAGCCGGGCAACACCATCATTATGTACACTGATGGCGTCGTCGAAGCAACCAACAACCATGGCGAGTATTTTGGGTACGAGCGGCTCGAACGCTTGTTGATCGAAGGCGCTGCATTGAAACCGCGTGCGCTGGTGGCGCGCCTGCTGCACGAATTGCGCACCTGGAGCGATGCCGGTCAGGACGATGATATTACCGTTGTGGCGGTACGGCGGCGATTTGCACGCCTGTCGGAAGAACTGCGCAGCATTATGCACGATGTGTTGGGGCGCGAACGCGGTGAAGAGGCATGGCTGAAATTGCCGCATCCGGGCGATGCTGGCGTGGCTGCATGGACCGAAGCATTGCCGGAGATCATCAAAGCCGCGCAGAGTCATTTGGGGCGCGGGCTAGCGCGCGAGTTGAATGCGCAGATCCGGCTGGCGCTCGAAGAGTATCGGGATCATGAAAAAATGTGACCAAGGCGCTACTAAACTGCAATCGAGTCGCGTTCAACAGAGCAAAGGTTCGTAGTAGAATACAGAAAAGCGTCAACCAGACGACGCACGAGCGCCAACTGGTGAAGGGCACAGGTAGACGATGAGTTCGACAGAACCGCTCAATTTCATGCCGCTCGATCTGGACACGTTCAACGGAAGCGAGCGATTCATGGCGGGGACGCGCCTGGGGGCGGCGTTTGGACAGGGCATTCGCGCCTACCTGCGCGCTGATTACGCAAATGCGATCGAGCACTTCAAGGCTGCGTTGATCGCCGCCTATATCGAGGGAGAAGAACGTGCTCAGATCTATGATCGCGAACGTGCGATCATCTATCTCTACATCGGTAATGCACTGGCGTACCAGGAGGATTGGGAAGGAGCGCTGCGCGAGTATCTGGAAGCGGTGCAGACCGATCCGCAACTGTCGGAGGCGCACTACAACCTGGGCGTGGCATTTGCCGCGCAGGGGCGTCTTGATCGTGCGATTGCCGCGTTCAAGGAAGCCATCGAGCATAATCCGCGCCTGTACGAAGCGCACTTCTCGCTCGGACGCTGCTATCAGCGTCTCGACGACGCCGGGCGAGCGTATATTCACTACGACCAGGCATGTCAGGCGCGTCCTCAGGCGGCCGAGCCGCGCTACTACATGGGGTTGATGCACCAGAGCCACGGCGCGCACGAACTGGCGCAGCGCTGTTTCGCCGAAGCGTTGCGCGTCGAGCCAACCTTCGTCTCGCCGGAGTTGCAGGACGAAGTGCTGGTCAATCGCTCGGAAGAAGAAGTCGCTCAGTGGTACTACCGCCTCAGCAACGATCTGAAGCAGCAGGGGTACGAAGAGGAGGCGGAGCGGATCTACCGGGCATTGCTCCAGTGGCGGCCAGAAGAACACTATGCGCGCTATTTGCTCGGCAACCTGCTGGCGCGCGCGCGGCGGCTCGATGAGGCGCTCGAAGAGTATGCTCAGATCCCGCCACAGGATAAATATTATGTCGATGCGCGTATTCGTATCAGTGCTATTCTCAAGTTGCAGAACAAAACACGCGAGGCGTATGACACCCTCTTCGAGTGCGCCAGGCTGCACCCTGCCAACGGTCAGTTGTTTCTGAACATGGGCAAGCTCCTCTACGATATGAACAAACATGCGGGCGCTATCAAGGCATTCGAGCGCGCGGTGCAGTTGCTCCCCAACGATCCGCAGGCGCACTATCTGTTGGGGTTTATGTACAACCTGATGGGTCGCGAGGGGTGGGCGCTGGCAGCCTGGCGCAAGGCGGTCGAACTTGCGCCGGACGCGCATTCGCTGCGCTACGACCTCGGCTATATGTATGTGCGACGCAATCGCTACGATCTGGCGGCGAAAGAGTTTGCGCGCGTGCTCCAATTCTGGCCCGACGACGTCGAAACGAACTTTATGCTTGGGTTGTGCTACAAAGAATTGATGGAACCGGCGCGCGCCATTCCGCTGTTCGAGAAAGTGCTGCGACGCAATCCGCGCCACGTGCAGGCGCTCTACTATCTGGGCGCATCGTACTTGCAGATCGGCAACACCTCGCTGGGGAAAGCCTATCTCAGACGCTACGACTACCTGGCGAGCCAGGAGCAGACAAGCCCGCCCACGACGCGTCGCGCGATGCGGCAACGCAGCGTCGGGATGGTCGGTTCATCGTGAGCGTTGAGGAGCAACGTGTCCATGCAGCAAGTCCTTGTGAATATTCCGTCCGTGCCGATATTCGAGCGTGTTGTTCGCGCCAGCGCCGATGAAGTCGGGCGCGCACTCGGGTTCAGCGCCGAGCGCGTCGAAGACCTGAAACTGGCGGTCAGTGAAGCCGTAAACAATGCCATCGATCACGGCAACAAGCGCCAACCCGGCAAGCTTGTCGAAGTCGTCTTCGCGCTGCACACCGACAAACTTGAGGTCCACGTGACTGACGAAGGCGGCGGCGTCGAGACGGTCGATTTCTCCCGGAAGGTTGTCGAAGATCAGAATCTCGATGCGGGCATGCATCGCGGCTTCGGCATGTATCTGATCAGCGCCCTGGTCGATGACTGTGAAGTCAATTCGTCACAGTCAGGCACAACATTGACCCTACGTCTCTATCGGAGGAGCCAGGACCATGACGAATGAGATGAACGAAGTGATCCGCCGGGAAGAGTTCGGCGATGTGGCGGTGCTGCACATTATGACAAATAGCGTCGATGCGGTGTCGGCGAGCGCCATCGAAGCCGTCGCCACGGCGACAGCGATGCGCCCGATTACCGTCCTCGATTTTGCCAATGTGTCTTTTATCAATTCAGCCGGTATCTCCGCCCTGCTCAAGTTCGTTGTGTCGGCAAAGAAGTCTGGCTATACCCTGTACGCGATGAATGTCACGCCGCATCACCAGAAGGTCTTCAAGATGGTCGAGATGTCGCGCTATATGCCCCCTATCGAAGAGCGCGATCTTGCGGCGTATCGGTAGTCGGGCGCGAGAGTGGGTGAACGTTGAACGTCTGATGTGCAGAGATGCGGGCGAAAGCCCGCTTTCTCCCCTGCGCGAGACCCCAGGCGTCAGGGTGAACGTTGGACGTGGAAGAGGATGAGCGCGCTCCCAACCCTTGAGATAGAGATGCGCAGGTTTCGCAGGCAGTGTTCGGGCGCCATTATACCAATGACGATTGAAGATGCCGCATGCGTGTTATGCCAAGCCCTTCGCTTCGCTCAGGGTAAACGCAGCGCGGAATCTGAGCGGGTCGCGCCAGACCCCTCGTGCTGCTCGGGGTGACCATGCCGGATGGTCACAGGTAAGTGGTATTACTCTTTGCGGACGCCATGGTATCGGCACTGCAGCCTCAGGGCTTGTGCTGACACAAACCGGGTTCGGTTCTCAGTTCTCGCTTCTCAGTTCCTCCGCGGAACCACGAGCGCCTCGCCGCTGTCGAGAAAGAGGAACACTGTATCGTTCGACGGACGGGATAGTATAAATCCCCGGACAAATTGCCGATACCCGCCTGTTTCGCCCTGCTCCGGTTCAACGGCCCAACCCAAACGTGACCGCACTTCCGCATTATGCACCCATACATAGCCAAAGCCGCGTTCCGGCGCATACCTCCCGGCGGGAGGCATTTCGTCGAACCGTATCGGTGTTCCTTCTTGCCATTCATCGGCAAACATCTGCCAGGTGAAACGCTGGGGGTCGCTCGAATCAGCAGTAAGAACAAAGATTTCGGGCAGGATCGGCGCATCGCCCCATCGCCGCACCCAGAGCATGATGCCGCGCTCGAAACGCTGAACAGCGAGCGGAACCGGACGCATTTTCAGTTGCACCGGTCCCAACGGGTTGACCAGTTCACGCGACGAGGCAATAGGGCATCCGAGCAACCGCCGATAGGCGTAAGCAATCGGTTCATACATCGGCTCAAGTAGCACACAATTGTCGATGCGCATAACGTCCGCGCCCAATCGCCCCAGAAGCACTTCATAAGGCGTGCCGGCAAGTTCTGGATGGTACTCCATCCGCCGGCGCTCGAAGTATTGCACCTGATAGACCTTCCCCTCGATTTCTTCGTTCATGCGCTCAGTAATCGGGTAGCCGAACCGCTCCAGACCGCCGCGCACACGCCAGTAGATCAGAAATGGTTCGCACACCTGATGACCGGTAACGGCAAAGTAGGCGCATCCCGGATCTGCCTGCGCCACGGTCGGAAACGTCTGCCAGGGGCGGCCCTGCAACTCCAGATACCGCGCTCCAAGACGTCCAGCGGTCACGTGCCCGTCCGCCTGGATTTCCAGACGGTCGCGCTCGAACCACTGCACGGTCAGCATCCGATCTTCAGCCGTCTGGATCGACTGATTACTGATTGGAAAGCCAAAGACTCTGAGACCGCCGTTTCGTTCCCAGTAGATCAGAATTGGTCCAGAGATGCAGTAGCCGGTTTCGCGGAAGCATCGCTCGCGACCGACAGCGACGCCGGTCTGCGGGATCAGGACGGCGCTCAGGCAAAAAATAAGAAACAAATCGAGCCATTTCATACGCACACTCCTCCTGATGCCGGAGCAGCGGAACAAGAAAGCGCCAGGAAGATCACGCGGAACGACAGTGATAGAAACGCTGCACTATCTCTGGATTCTAACTCCGAACCAGATAGCGTATGGTACAGAAAGACGAACATTTCTGTGCTATACTATTAACAGTACTGACCAGTCAGTCGATCTCAGAGACAGGCGCATGATTCACTCTGCCGACAAATGTTCCGATCAGAAGAGCACCCGCGAACGGATTCTCGAAGCGGCGCTGGACATTTTTTCGTCGAAAGGGTACCACGACGCGCGCCTGGATGATATTGTCGAAGTGGCGCATATCTCGAAAGGGTCGATCTACTTCTACTTTCCAAACAAGGAGCGCCTCTTTCTGGCGCTCGTCGATCAATTCGCCGACCTGATCGAGCGACGCGCCACCGAAGCCATTGAGCGCCAGCCGCGCGCCGGGATCGACCGGGTGCGCGCGGCGATCATGGCGGTGATCGAGACGTTCGGCAAGTATCGCCGTCCCGCCAAAATCCTGCTGGTGCAGGCGGTTGGGTTGGGGGCGCCTTTCGAGAAAAAGCGCCTGGAAGTCACTGATCGCTTTGCGGCGTTGATTAAGCGCCATCTCGACGAAGCAATCACCGTGGGCGAAATCCAGCCGATCGACACGGCGGTGGTGGCGCATGCCTGGATGGGGGCAATCTACAACCTGGTCATCCGTTGGGTGATGACCGGCGATCCGCCCGCGGAGCGTATTCCGCCCACGCTCGTACCGTTACTGCTGCGCAGCGTTAATTATCCGGTGGAAGAGAAACAGGGCAACGCCGTATAAGGACAGAGGTGAGAGGCAAGAGGCGAGCGGCGCGCGGCGCGAGGTGTGAGGCGCGAGGCGCGCGGCGCGAGGGGCCCGACCATGGCGTAGCGCGAGATTTATCTCGCATTTGTGGCGCGCGGCGCGAGGGGCCCGACCATGGCGTAGCGCGAGATTTATCTCGCATTTGTGGCGAGGCGCGCGGCGCGCGGCGCGAGGTGCGAGGCGCGAGGGGCGCGGCGCGAGGGGCCCGACCATGGCGTAGCGCGAGATGTATCTCGCATTTGTGGCGAGGCGCGAGGGGCCCGACCATGGCGTAGCGCGAGATTTATCTCGCATTGGTGGCGCGGCGCGAGGGACCCGACCATGGCGTAGCGCGAGATTTATCTCGCAACGAGGCGCGAGGCGCGCGGCGCGCGGCGCGAGGGACCCGACCATGGCGTAGCGCGAGATTTATCTCGCATTGGTGGCGCGCGGCGCGAGGGGCGCGGCGCGAGGGGAGAGGCGCCCGACAATGGCGTAGCGCGAGATTTATCTCGCATTGGTGGCGCGAGGCGCGAGGGGCCCGACAAGGGCGTAGCGCGAGATGTATCTCGCATTTGTGGCGAGGCGCGCGGCGCGAGGCGCGAGGCGCGAGGGACCCGACCATGGCGTAGCGCGAGATTTATCTCGCATTGGTGGCGCGCGGCGCGAGGGGCGCGGCGCGAGGGGCCCGACCATGGCGTAGCGCGAGATTTATCTCGCATTTGTGGCGAGGCGCGCGGCGCGAGGCGCGAGGGGCCCGACCATGGCGTAGCGCGAGATGTATCTCGCATTTGTGGCGAGGCGCGCGGCGCGCGGCGCGAGGGACCCGACCATGGCGTAGCGCGAGATTTATCTCGCATTGGTGGCGCGCGGCGCGAGGGGCCCGACCATGGCGTAGCGCGAGATGTATCTCGCATTGGTGGCGCGGCGCGAGGGGCCCGACCATGGCGTAGCGCGAGATGTATCTCGCAACGAGGCGCGAGGCGCGAGGCGCGCGGCGCGAGGTGCGAGGCGCGAGGCGCGAGGCGTGAGGTGCGAGGCGCGAGGCGCGCGGCGCGAGGGGCCCGACCATGGCGTAGCGCGAGATGTATCTCGCAACGAGGCGCGAGGCGCGAGGCGCGCGGCGCGAGGGGCCCGACAAGGGCGTAGCGCGAGATGTATCTCGCAACGAGGCGCGAGGCGCGAGGCGCGCGGCGCGAGGGACCCGACCATGGCGTAGCGCGAGATTTATCTCGCATTGGTGGCGCGAGGCGCGAGGGGCCCGACCATGGCGTAGCGCGAGATTTATCTCGCATTTGTGGCGCGGCGCGCGGCGCGAGGCGCGCGGCGCGAGGGGAGAGGCGCCCGACAATGGCGTAGCGCGAGATTTATCTCGCATTGGTGGCGCGAGGCGCGAGGGGCCCGACCATGGCGTAGCGCGAGATTTATCTCGCATTTGTGGCGCGGCGCGCGGCGCGAGGCGCGAGGCGCGAGGGGAGAGGCGCCCGACAATGGCGTAGCGCGAGATTTATCTCGCATTTGTGGCGCGGCGCGCGGCGCGAGGCGCGAGGCGCGAGGTGCGAGGCGCGCGGCGCGAGGTGCGAGGCGCGCGGCGCGAGGCGTGAGGCGCGAGGCGAGGGGCGCGCGGCGCGCGGCGCGAGGGGAGAGGCGCCCGACAATGGCGTAGCGCGAGATTTATCTCGCATTTGTGGCGCGAGGCGCGAGGGGCCCGACCATGGCGTAGCGCGAGATTTATCTCGCAACGAGGCGCGCGGCGCGCGGCGCGCGGCGCGAGGGGCCCGACCATGGCGTAGCGCGAGATTGATCTCGCAACGAGGCGCGAGGCGCGAGGGACCCGACCATGGCGTAGCGCGAGATTGATCTCGCAACGAGGCGCGAGGCGCGAGGCGCGAGGCGCGAGGCGCGAGGCGCGAGGTGCGAGGCGCGAGGCGCGAGGCGCGCGGCGCGAGGCGCGAGGCGTGAGGTGCGAGGCGCGAGGCGCGAGGCGCGCGGCGCGAGGGGAGAGGCGAATGCGATGCCCTGAGCCTGCGAAGGGTTGAACGTATCATCCACTGTGATCCCTCACCAGCGTACATTGGCTATTGTACGAATGATCGCGCATTAGCATTAGTTCTCAATTCTTAGTTCTCAGTTCTCAGTTCTCAGTTCTCAATGACCAAACCCTTCCAACAACACTATGGTCGCCTGATCAGCCTGAGCATGCCGTGCCCTGGCGTGTCTCCCGCCGATCTGTTGCGCCATGCGCGCGGGCAGCCGCGATCATTCTGGGAGAGCGCCCGCGATGGGGTGGCGTTCGCCGGGATGGGGATCGCGGTCGAACTGATGGCGTGGGGCGCCAATCGTTTTGTCGAAATCGAGCAGCAGGCGCGCGCGCTGTTCGAGAACGCCGTCATGCTCGATGAGCGTGAGCCGCTGGCGGCGCCACGTCTCTTTGGCGGCTTTGCGTTCCACAACGATTTCGTGCCCGATCTGGCATGGGCTGATTTCCCGCCAGCACATTTTGTGCTGCCACACTACCAACTGGTGCGCGTTCGCGATTCGTTCTGGTTGACGCTGAACGTCCACGCGCCACCTGGCGAGGACCCGCGCGCGCTAGCGCCCGACTTGCGCGAGGCGCTGCTGGCGCAGGTCGATGCGCTTCAGAGCGAGCCGCCGCCACTGCCGCCGCGTTCGTCGGCGCGCCTTGCATATCCCATGCCGTTCGAGCAGTGGGCGCGCAGTGTGGAACGGATTGTCCGGCAGATCAACGTCGGTGAATTGAAGAAGGTCGTGCTGGCGCGGATTGCCGAGGCATCGTTCGACGCGCCGGTGGATGTCGATAGCGCCCTGGCGTGTCTGGCACAGCGCTACCCCGACACGTATCGCTTTCTCTTTGAGCCGCGTCCGGGGCGCGCATTCTTCGGCGCAACGCCGGAATTGCTGGCGCAGGTGAACGGCGACCGGGTGACGACAATGGCGCTGGCAGGCAGCATCCGGCGTGGCGCAACACCCGATGAAGATGAGCGTCTTGCTTTGGCGCTGCTCGATAGCGCAAAGGATCGCCACGAGCATCAGATTGTGGTCGATGAGGTGCGCAATCGTCTGGCGTCGCTGACCAGGCGCCTGGATGTGGGAGCAACTGATGTGATGCGGTTGAGCAATATTCAGCACCTGCACACGCCAATCAGTGGCGTACTGCGCGAGCCACGCGGCATTCTGCCGATCATTGCGACGCTCCACCCAACGCCTGCGCTCGGCGGTGAGCCGCGCGCGGCGGCGATGCGCCTGATCGCCGAACTGGAACCGGCGCCGCGTGGCTGGTATGCTGCGCCCGTCGGCTGGATCGACCGGCGCCTGGATGGGCAGTTCGGGGTTGCCATTCGCTCGGCAGTGGTACAGGCGACCCGCGCCTGGTTGTACGCCGGCGCCGGTATCGTTGCCGCAAGCGATCCGCAACGCGAGTGGGACGAAACGAACCTTAAGTTCCGTCCGATGCTCGAGGGGTTGGGGCACACGGATCGCCACGGGTTGGGGCACCTGGTAGGGACACGGATCGCCACGGATACGACGGATCGCCACGGGTTGGGGCACACGGATCGCCACGGATACGACGGATCGCCACAGATTAAGTAACTCAATAATCCGTGGCCATCCGTACCATCCGTCTCTATCCGTGTCCTATTCTATTCAGCACACGGATCGCCACGGGTTGGGGCACCTGGTAGGGACACAGATCGCCACGGATACGACGGATCGCCACGGGTTAATAACTTAATCATCCGTGGACATCCGTACCATCCGCGTCCATCCGTGTCCTATGCGCAACAACCCGTGGCCATCCGTACCATCCGCGTCCTATGCTATCCAACACCCTGGCCGGCACGAGTTGGGAAGGACACGGATCGCCATAGATTGTGACCGATGCACGTGGATAGGACTTGCAGTCGTTCCCGGTTCTCAGTTCTCAGTTCTCGGTTCTCAGTTCCTGGTTCTCGTCCATGCCCAATCGCAACATCCTGTACGCAACGACACTGGTTGATGAACTCGCCCGCGCCGGGTTGCGCCATGTTTGCCTGGCGCCAGGCTCGCGCAATACGCCGCTGGTGCTGGCATTCGCCCGGCACCCTGCGATCCGGGTCTTTTCGCACCTGGACGAGCGCAGCGCGGCGTTCTTTGCGCTCGGCCTTGCGCTGGCGACCGATACGCCTGCCGCCGTGGTCTGCACCTCCGGTTCGGCAGCGGCGAATTTCTTCCCGGCGATTGTCGAGGCGCATCAGGCAGGTGTGCCACTCCTGGCGCTGACAGCGGATCGCCCGCATGAATTGCGCGACAGCGGCGCCAACCAGACGATTGATCAGGTGAAGATGTTTGGCAGTTTTGCGCGCTGGAGCGTTGATGTGGCGTTGCCGGAGGCGATGCCGCCTCCAGTTGCGCTACGCAACCTGCGGACGCTGGCAGCGCGCGCGATGGCGATTGCTGGCGGCGAGCCACGCGGCGTCGTGCATCTGAACCTGCCGTTCCGTCCGCCGCTGGAGCCAACCCCAATGCCAGGCGATCTGACCGAGCCTCCGGCGGCGGCACAGCCGCGTGACGATGGAGCGCCATACACATGCTTCCTGCGGTCTGCACCCCCGGCGCCGCCGGAAGCGGTTATCGAACCGATCGCTGCCGTTCTGGAACAGCACGAACGCGGTCTGATCGTCTGCGGTCCGCGTTGCCCTGGCGGGGCATTTGGCGCCCTGGTGAGCGAACTGTCGCAGCGCACCGGCTACCCGGCGCTGGTTGACGGCGTGTCGGGGGTGCGCTTCGGCTATCCCGGCGTGATCGGCGGGTATGAGACCTTCCTCTTCGGCGAGCATGCCTTCCCGCCGCCTGAAGTCGTGCTGCGGTTTGGCGCGGTCCTCACCTCGAAATGGCTCAATCAGTACCTCGACACGGCGGCATCGCCGGTTGTCATCCATGTGCGCGCCAGTGGCGTATGGGCAGATGATAGCCATCGCGTGAGCCATTTCGTCGTGGCTGACGAAGCCGCCTTCATTCGCGCGCTGATCCCGCGCCTGACCGAACGTCAGAGCGCCTGGAGGCAGCGTTTCGTCGAAGCGGAAGCGCGAGTGTGGGCAGCCGTTGAAGCCGGGATCGCCGATGAGCCGTACTTTGATGGCGGCGCAGTGTATGACGTGATCGACCTGTTGCCCGAAGGTGCATCGCTTTTCGTTGGCAACAGTCTGCCGGTGCGCCATCTTGATCAGTTTGGGAAGCCGGGAGTGCGACATATTTGCGCATTTGCAAACCGTGGCGCATCTGGGATTGACGGGAATATCTCGACGGCGCTTGGCATCGGCGCAGGACGACCAGACGCGCCGCTGGCGGCGATTGTTGGCGACATTACGTTCTACCACGATATGAACGGTCTGCTGGCAGTGCGGCGCTGCGGCGTTCCGGCGACGATTGTGCTGCTCAATAACGACGGTGGCGGCATTTTTCATCGTCTGCCGATCAATCGGTTTGAGCCGGAATTCACCGACTATTTCGTGACGCCGCACGGACTGGACTTTGCACACGCGGCGAAGATGTACGGTCTGGAGTATGTTCCGGTAAAGGATCGCACAGCGTTCCGTAGCGCCTTCCGTGCCAGCATCGACGCGCGCGCCGCAACACTCATCGAACTCCGCACGGACGCGCGCACCGATCTGGTGCGGAGAAACGCCCTGATCCAGGCAGCCAGGGCGACAGGCGCCTGAGCATTATCAGACGCCAGTGCGATGCGCCGACACTCCTGTACTCGGAACGCTGTTGCACCGCAATGGCGCTGCTACCAAAACGATAAGGAGGAAAACACATGGCACGTTTTACACCCACACTCTCATCGCTGGTCGAATGGACCGAGGTCAAGGAATACGAAGACATTACCTTCCACATCGGCGGCGGAATCGCGCGCATCGCCTTCAATCGCCCCGAAATCCGCAACGCTTTCCGCCCGAAAACAATCGACGAAATGACCGAAGCATTTCTGACCGCCTGGCACAACCAGGAAGTCGGCGTCGTCATCCTGACCGGCAACGGTCCAAGCCCGAAGGATGGGAAATACGCCTTTTGCTCCGGCGGTGACCAGACGGTTCGGGGACAGGCGGGGTATGTCGACGATGAGGGTGTCGCTCGGCTGAATGTGCTGCAACTGCAACGTTACATCCGCACCATGCCGAAGCCGGTGATCGCGGCGGTCGCCGGATATGCGATTGGCGGCGGGCACGTGCTGCATGTCATCTGCGACCTGACGATTGCGGCGGACAATGCCATCTTCGGGCAGACCGGTCCAATCGTCGGGAGTTTCGACGCCGGGTTTGGTTCGAGTTATCTGGCGGCAATCGTCGGGCAAAAGAAGGCGCGTGAAATCTGGTACCTCTGCCGACAGTACAATGCGCAACAGGCGCTGGAGATGGGGCTGGTCAACACCATTGTGCCGGTGGATGAACTGGAGAATGAGGCGGTGCGCTGGGCGCAGGAGATTCTGGAGAAGAGTCCGATTGCCATCCGCTTCCTCAAGGCAGGCTTCAACGCCGACCTCGACGGTCAGACCGGCATTCAGGTGCTGGCCGGCGATGCGACCATGCTCTTCTACATGACGGAGGAGGGGAACGAGGGCAGGAAAGCCTACCTGGAAAAGCGCAAACCTGATTTCTCGAAGTTCCCCCGCCGTCCATGATGCGCGATTGGCTCTCGGCGCAGGCGCAGGCGCGTCCCGAAGGTGCGGCGCTGATCATCGGCGACACAACACTGACGTACCGCGCTCTGCACGAGCAAACGGCGACGTTCGCTTCCCGCCTCGCTGCGGCTGGCGTCGAGCAAGGCGCGGTTGTCGGCGTGCTGTTGTCGAATCGTCTCGAAGCGGCGCTGGCGGTGCATGCCGCGCCGCGCCTCGGCGTGACGCTGGCGCTGTTCAACACCCGCCTGACCCCTGCCGAACTCGATGCGCAGGTGCGCGCAGCAGTGTGTCGCATCCTCGTGTGTGAGCGCGACACGCTGTTGGCAGCGCTGGCGCTTCCTTCGGCGCCCCATGTGCTGTGCGTCGATCCGGTCGACGACCCACGCCTGACGCCGGTTGACCGGATTTCCGGGGATAGCGCCGCATACTGCGAAGGCGCCATCGACCTCGATGCGCCGTTTGTGATGATGTTCACTTCGGGGACAACGGGGACGCCACGGGGAGTAGTGCTGACCTACGGCGCATTCTTCGCCAGCGCGATGGCGTCGGCATACCGCATCGGCGTTCTGCCGGGCGACCGCTGGCTCTGTGTGTTGCCACTCTATCACATTGGCGGTCTCAGCATTCTGCTGCGGTCCTGCCTCTACGGCACGGCAGTGGATCTCTGGCAACGTTTCGACGCTCCGGCAATCACAGAACGTTTGAAGGCGACACCGATCACACTCATTTCGCTGGTGCCGACGATGCTCTACCGCCTGCTCGATGACGCTGGCGATGCGCCACCGAACCTGCGGCTCGTGCTGCTTGGCGGAGCTGCTGCGCCAACCGATCTGCTGGAGCGCGCACTGGAAGCAGGATGGCCCATTGCCACAACCTACGGGCTGACCGAGGCAGCGTCGCAGGTGGCGACGGCGCTGCCCGACGAGGTACGGCGCAAGCCCGGCAGCGTCGGGCGACCGCTGATCTTCACCCACGTGCGTGTGACGAACGAACAGGGACGCGACCAACCACCCGGCGTCTACGGCAACATCCTGGTGCGGGGTCCGACCCTGATGCGCGGATACCTCGGCGAAACGCCGCTCGACGCCGACGCCTGGTTTGCCACCGGAGACATCGGCTATCTCGACGCCGACGGCGACTTGTGGGTAGTGCAGCGACGCAGCGACCTGATTATCAGCGGCGGGGAGAATATCTATCCGGCGGAAGTCGAACAGGCGCTGCGCCAGCACCCCGCAGTCGCCGATGTTGCAGTCGTTGGCGTGCCATCAGCGGAGTGGGGGCAGCAGGTCGGCGCTGCCATCGTCCTGCGCGACCCATCGGTGAGCGTCGAAGCAATCCTGGCGTTCAGCCGCACTCGTCTGGCGGGATACAAACAACCGCGCGTCGTTCGCATCGTCGCTGAGTTGCCGCGCACCGCATCGGGAAAGATTCAGCGGGAAGCGGTGATCAATCTGTTGAAGGTTGCAGGTTAAAGGTTGCGGGACTGAGAACCAGGTTTGATCCGGTGACCCTCACCTCTGACACGATGCACCTCACCTGCCCAGCTCGCCGCACGGGGCGACCACTACGAAGACGCCTGTCACCTCGTGGTGACTTATACCGATTACGATTGAAGATGCCGCATGCTGGTCATTCCGCGCGCAGCGACGGGTCATGCCGCGCGCAGCGAGGAATCGAAGCGGGTCGTGCAAGACCCCTCGCGCTGCGCGGGGTGACCATGCCGGATGTGCACAGGTCATTGGTATTACACCCGGAGTCACCTGCGCCAGGAAGGAATTGCACACCCGTGATCGTCAGCAAGGACTTCTTCGATAGTGCGTTGGGCACAACTGACCCCTATGGGATTGGTATACAGATAGTAGGGAATGAAGATCAGCGCCTGAGAAAGCGCCCACCCCCGACCGCGCGCCCATGTCGCCTCATCCACGCCCAGCGCATCTCGAAACAATTTTCGACCATCCCTGGAGAACAGGTTCCACGCAACCATCAGGTCGCAGGCGGGATCGCCGACGCCAAGCGTTCCGAAATCGATGACCGCGTGCAACCGTCCCTGCCAGAAAAGAAGATTCCCTGGCAATAAGTCGCCGTGGAACCAGACCGGCGCGCAATCCCATACCGGCGTGCGCAGCGCGTCTTCCCAAACGACAGTCGCCAGACGCGCGTCGATCATGCCGTCCAGGGCTGTAATCGCCTGACGGGTGGAGGGGTCGCGCAGCGCCAGCGGCTTGCCGCGCGCCAGATCGTCCGCTCCTGGCGGTGGTCCGTCAGTCGCGTCAATCCGTTGTAACGCGGTGATGAACGCCGCCAGATCGATGGCAGTTTGCTCCGGATCAGGAAGCGGATCGATCGTCGCGGGATCGCCCTCGATCCACCGGAAGATCGCCCACCGCCAGGGATAATTCTCGTCTGGTTCGCCCTGCGCCAACGGGACGGGAATGGCAAACGGCAGATACGGCGCCAGTTTGGGCAGCCAGAGCCATTCCTTGTCGATAAGGTCGGCAGCCCAATTGATGCGCGGCAGGCGCACCACCAGTTCATCGCCGAGCCGGTAGAGCGCATTGTCGGTTCCGGTGGACGGAACCGGACGCAGCGGCAGGTGCGCCCATCGGGGAAACTGTGCCGCAATCAGGCGATAGACAAGCGACAGGGAAATAGTCAGTTCATCGGCGTGCATGCGATTGCTGGTCATGGTCGTTTCAAACATAGAACCGGGAACTGAGAACCGCAGATCGGGGATTAGTTAGCAGCACATTTCTGCTTATACCTGTCTAACCTTCGATAACGGCCCGGAAAACGCCCCGCACCCCGCCAGTGACCTTCACCGCGTCCCATTCGCTCCTTACCCGGCAGCCGCGCCGCCGGGGGCAGTGACCAGGAAGACGCCCCGTTCCCTCGCTGATAACGGTCACTACGTTCCATTGCATCAATCGATCAGCGATGAAGACTCAAGGGACAGGGGCATCTTCCACCTTCCCCGTTCAAAATGTAACGTGGCTACGGGCGACCGCCATGCACCTGAGCGCGCCGCTGGCGCGCCCCTACCCGCCGCCCACCGGCGCCCGCCATCCCCCTGAGCACGCTGTTGGCGCACCCCTGCCTGCAACCTTCAACCTCTTGCCCCTCGCCTCTACGTTGACCGCGCCTTTCCTGCCATCGCACCAATCGCCATGCCGATCAGCGCATACGTGATCAGGGAGAGCGGAGCAAGCGGAATGGCGGTCGCCAGGTCGTTGGTGAGGAGATTCACCGGAAACGCCAGATAGCCGATGGCGCTGTAGGCCGGATCGACGCAATACCAGGGTCCGGGTGCGGCAGGCGGGGCGATGCGCAACGGGAGACATTGGGCGGCTATCGCCAGGACACCGCCAAGTATCAGAATGCCGACGACCAGACCGGCAATCGCTCCTCGTTTGGCTGCACTGCTCATCTGAATGCTCCATTGCGAAGTGTATCATAGATTGCAACGGCGCTCTTGACCAACGCAAACAAACGCCACATCTACGGTCAATGGACAGCATTTGTTTCCTGGAAGCCTGTGTTCCCGCGACCATGCAAAGACGAACACGACATCAATCTGCGCGAGGCAATCAAAGAGGCCGCATGCATCGCCGAATATGACGCTCCCGCATTCGCGTGATTGCGCGCGCTCGGGATCACTGCGCTGGCGATCTCCGATGATCACCCTGCCTGCCGCGTGGCGCGAAGCGAACATTGCCCTGGCGTTGGAACAACAGGCAGGCGGCGTGCCAGACGTCAGTTTGCGGCTGTACGACGTCCTCCCCAAACTGGAAACTCTGAACGGCACCCTTGATTCTGCCCGTAGGATGGCAGATGACCTGGTTGCCTCCATGCAACGCGGCGGAATCACCAACGCCATAGACCGCGCCCGCGGACTGCGAGCCGAGTTGATGTTCAGGCTGGGCGATTGGGCGGCGTTTGAAGCGTATGCGCAGGGGTATCATCCGCCCAAACAGCCGTTGTTCTTTCCCTATCGGCTGGAGACGCTGCTGCAAATCCGTTATCTGGCGCGGCGAAAGGCTTGGGATGAGAGCCGCCGTCTGATGCAGGAGCAGGCGCGGCTGGCGCGCGCAGCGGGGTATCTCGAATATGAGATGGAACTGCACATCGTCGGCGCGTTGCTGGAACAGGCGGCGGGCAATTCCTCCAACGCCATCCGAATGCTGGCGCGCGCGCTGGAGATTGGCAGGGCGGGCGGCTATGTGCGTGTTTTTCTCGATGAAGGCGAAGAGATGCGCACCCTGCTGGCGCAATTGCGCAGGGATGATTTTGCGGCGAGCCTGCTGGCGGCGTTTGGCAAGCCCGCCCATATTGACCAATCTGCCCTGATTGAACCGCTCACCGAGCGCGAGATGGACGTGCTGAAACTGGTTGCCGAAGGACTCTCGAACCCTGAAATTGCAGAAAAACTGTATCTCTCGGTTGGGACGGTCAAGACGCACGTCAAGCACATTTACGGCAAACTGGGCGTGGATGACCGCGTGACGGCGGCGGGCAAGGCGCGCGAGTTGGGGTTAATCAACTGACGGTCCACAAAGTGGCGCGAGACATTATCTCCGTAGGGGGGGTATCTCGTGTCGTAGCGCGCCATTCATGTCGCGTTTAGGGCGACATAAATGGCGCAATACGGTCGCGGTACGGTCGCAGTATCGGCGTAGCGCGCCATTCATGTCGCGTTTAGGGCGACATAAATGGCGCAATACGGTCGCGGTACGGTCGCAGTATCGGCGTAGCGCGCCATTCATGTCGCGTTTAGGGCGACATAAATGGCGCAATACGGTCGCGGTACAATTTCAATCGTAGGTTTTTTCCATGTCTCACGATATTTTTTATCGGCGCAATTTGCCGCACATTCATCCCAAAGGTCACGCTTTTTTCGTCACCTTTTCGCTATTGCACGCCATTCCGTATGACGTCCTGGAACAACTCAAAGCGGAAAGGCAAAATGAACTTCGTCAGGTAGATTTGGCGCAACGCTACAGCATCCAGAAAAAGCATTTTGGGAAATATGATGAGTGGCTCGACCGCTGTGAAAACAGCCCGCGCTGGCTGGAAGAACCCGAAATTGCCGCCATTGTTGCCAGCGAAATCGAGCGCATGAATGGGGAACGCTATACATTGATTGCCTACTGCATCATGCCCAATCATGTACATTTACTTTTGGAAGGACTGCTTGCAGCCGATGCGCGCCATCGCGGACAGTCGGCAAAATATCCGCTCACCGACACGCTGCGCTTACTCAAAGGTCGCACCGCTCGCGCGTGCAACCTTGCGCTGAAGCGGGAAGGGCAGTTTTGGCAGCATGAGAGTTATGACCATTTTGTACGGGACGATAATGAACTTGGGCGTATCATTGCTTATATCTTGAACAATCCAGTGAAGGCAGGGCTTGTAAAGGAATGGAGCGAGTGGAAGTTTTTCTATATCAATCCTGAGTGGGGAGAGTGGTAAATCTAAAAGTAGCGCGAGATTCTCGCCCTGAGCCTGCCGAAGGGTATCTCGCGTTTAGGCGACATCAATCCCCATTCGGGGACAACGTGTCGCAGTACGGCGTAGCGCGAGATTCATCTCGCGGTTTTAGGACGACATAAATGTCGCAGTACAGGCGGTGGCGCGAGATTCTCGCCCTGAGCCTGCCAAAGGGTATCTCGCGTTTAGGGCGACATAAATGTCGCAGTACGGCGTAGCGCGAGATTTATCTCGCGGTTTTAGGACGACATAAATGTCGCAGTACAGGCGGTGGCGCGAGATTCTCGCCCTGAGCCTGCCAAAGGGTATCTCGCGTTTAGGGCGACATAAATGTCGCAGTACGGCGTAGCGCGAGATTTATCTCGCGTTTAGGGCGACATAAATGTCGCAGTACGGTCGTACCGCGAGATTCTCGCCCTGTACCGCGACATTCATGTCGCAACACGGCGTGGCGCGAGATTTATCTCGCGGTTTCAGGCGATATCAATCCCAATTCTCAATCCCCATTCGACGACGATGTCTCGCGCTGCGAATTTGCACATCTTTCGGCATACTACCTGACCCGTTTCATGTAATTGGTTCTGCAAGTACAATCGGCGCAGGAGTACACCCTATGACCATTCTTATCCGCCCCGAAAGCCCCGCAGACCTCCCCGCCATTTTTCATGCCAATCAACTGGCGTTTGGGCGCGACAATGAAGCCCGCCTGGTGAACAAACTGCGCGACGCCAACGCAGTCGTTCTCTCGCTGGTCGCCGAACAGGATGGGCGCGTCGTCGGACACATCCTGTTCTCGCCTGTCACCATCCGCGATGGCGGGACGGAATGGCAGGCAGTCGGGCTGGGACCGATGGCGGTCTTGCCAGAAGTTCAGAAACAGGGCGTCGGCTCCGCCTTAATCCGCGCCGCGCTGGCAGAACTGAAAACGCTGGGGCATGACGTCGTCATCGTGCTGGGACACGCTGAATACTATCCGCGCTTTGGATTCCAGCCCACGCAGCCGTTTGGAATCCGCTGGGAAATTGACGTGCCGGCCGAAGTCTTCATGCTGGCGGAACTCACCCCCGGCGCCCTGCGCGGCAGGCGCGGCGTTGTGCGCTATCACCCTGCCTTTGCAGGAGTCTAAAACCCATGAACCTGTGTTTCCTAAAGCGACCCCGTTTTTTTATTCGCTGGCTTCTTCTTTGTACCCGCGCAGCAGGTAGATTCCATACACCATCAGCAGCGTGACCTGCACCACATCCAGCGGGATGGCGGGGAAGTTAGTGTACTTCAACGCCAGGTCGTGCAGGGCGTGAAGTACAACGGGGAACCAGATGGTGTTCGCGCGTAGGCGGATGGCGCTGAGACCAATTCCATGCACGAAAGCGCCGAGCATTTGGGCAAAGACGATGAAGGGATTGCGATAGAGCAGGTTGCCGATGTGCATGAGACCAAAGAGCAGAGACGAGATGACCACGCTGCGGGTCGTGCCTGTAGGCTTGAGCACGCGCAGAACGATGCCGCGCATGAGACCTTCTTCCATGAAGCCCGTCAGGGCGTAGGCAACTGCAAGATAGACGAAAGTCCCCGCGTCGCCGGTTTTGATGCCCATCAGAAAGGGCAGCCCCAGCACGATGAGAAAGGGAATGACCATCAGGCGCGAATCACGCCATTCAGCGGGGAAGTTGAAGCCTGCCGCCTTCCACCAGCCCAGCGCAGAAAGCCCAGCCGCCACCAGAACCGAAAGCGCAATCAGGGCGATGAATTCGGGCTGAAATTGCGGCAAGAGCTCCTGCGCAGCGAGACCAAACAGGGTGGAAAGAACGACAAACGCCACAAACAAAATCACCGCCGAAAGAACGGGGCGGCTTTCAAAAAACGATAGGATGGCGGCGCGCGCGCCCTGGCTGGACGATGGTACAGAAACGCGAACCTGGTTTTGCATGGAGACCTCCGATAAGCATTTGAAATCGTGAGGTCATTCTAGCAAGCGCCGGGGTTTTAAGCGTCGGTCTTAAGGCGGAGAGGATAGCCCTGCCTTGGGCTGAGCGCGCCCCGCAGGGTTCAACCGTTCGGAACGGTGACCGTGATCACCGTCCCCGCGCCGGGCCGGCTTTCGATGTGGAAAGCGCCGCCGATGTGCGCGGCGCGCTCAGGCATGGATTTGAGTCCCAGATGACCAGGGTATGGCTGCGCGGGGTCGAAGCCTTTGCCGTTATCGCGGATTTCCAGCGTCAGCGCCCCGTCTGCGTTCAGCAGCGAGAGTTCCACCCGCGTGGCGTGGGCGTGCCTGGCGACGTTGTGCATGGCTTCCTGCGCGATGCGGTAAAGGGCTTCCTTCGCTTCGAGCGAAATCTCAGGTTCGGGGTCGAAGCGCGTGACCACGTCCAGTTTGTGGCGGGCGCGCAGGGCGTCCGATTGTTTCGTCAGCGCGGCGACCAGCCCTTCGGTCTGGAGCGATTCGGGGCGCAGTTCAAAGATAAGGGCGCGCATTTCGGAGAGTCCCGCTTCGGCGAGCGAGAGAATGTACTCAAGCGGCTCGCCCAGTCTGGCGGGGTCGCGCTCCAGTTGCGTCTGCGCGGTGCGCGCGCCGAGCGCAATCCCATATAAAGCCTGCGAGACGGAATCGTGCAGTTCGCGCGCCAGCCGCTGACGTTCTTCCAGCGCCGCCATTTTGACCTGCGTCTCTTTGAGTTGCAGTTCGGCGCTGGTTTGGGCGAGTTCGCGCGTGCGGCGGTTGAGTTCATCGGTCATCTGGTTGAACGAAGCCGCCAGTTCGCCGAGTTCGTCATTTGACGTTACAGGCACCGAGACGTCCAGGTTGCCCGCCGTGATGGCGCGCACGCCGCTCAGCATGTCTGTCATGGGACGCGCCAGAAAGCGCTGACTGAGCCAGAGCGTGACCGCCGCCGCACCGATGAAAAAGAGCGCCATGATGAGCAGGGTGTTGCGCACGGTGGCGATGGCGTCGGCTTCGATGGCGCGCGCCACGCTTTGCGATTCGGCGGTGACTTCGGCGAGTGGAACGACGATGGACAGAGTCCAGCCCAGGTTTGGGAGCGAAGCGCGCGTGACGATGACAGGCTGCCCGTTGAGAGAGATTTCCAGCGCATCGGGCGGCTGCGCCGCTTGCAGCGCCAAAGCCAATTCTGTGTTCAGCTCGGTCAGCGCCGCGCCGAGCAGACCGTTGGCTGCCTGCTCCTGCGCGCTGAGCGGACGATTGGCAAGCGCGGCGGCGCGCCCGTCTGGGACGGCAATCAGCCGCCCTTCCGAATCCAAAAGAAAGGCGAAACTGCCTGGCGTGGGTTTGAGTTGACTCAGCCGTTCGATGAGGCGGGTGAGCGAAACGTCAATGCCGATGAAGCCCTGAAACTCGTCGCCGTAGTAGATGGGCGTATCAGCGCTGACCAGCAAGCCCTGACCCGCGTCGTCGAGATAAGGCGGCAGCCAGACGGTTTTGCGCTGCGGGTTGTTGTTGGGCGCGACGAGAAAATCTTCAATGCGCGCGGTTTGCGCCGCTTCCGCCGCGCCATTTTGCAGTTCCAATTCGGGCAGCCCGCGCACCGGGTAGTAGCGGAAGGTCAGTTGCGGTCCCTGAAAATAGATGCCCACGCCCGTCTCGGTTTGCGCCAACAGAGAGGGGAACAGGTCTTCCAGAATCGCCGAGTCGCGCAGGCTGCGGTCGGTGACTTCATCGGGCGGGATGCTGCCGATGTGCAGAATTTCGGTGCGGCGCTTGGGGTTGGCGTCGTAGTAGAGCAGACCGTTGTCGCTCAGGGTCAGTTGCGCGGCTTGATACACCACGTTGGGCGCGGCAGAAGCATCCGGCGTTTTGCCCGAAGCGCGCGCCTGCGCCATGAAATCGGCGGCGATTTTGGTGGCGCGCGCGGCTTGCTGCAATTCCAGGTCGTAGAGTTGGGCTTCCTGCGCAGTGAGTTGAATCAGCGTGTTGCGGCTTTGCGTTTGCAAACTGTCGGCGCTGCGCTGCGCGGCGGCTTGCTCCGCCTGATGAAAGCCGCGCCAGACCAGCGCGCCGGTGACGAGCGCCAGCAGCAAGACAAATGCCATTACTCCCGCAGCGATTTTGGCGCTGATGCGGTTGAACCTGACCATGAACCTATGTCTCCCCTTCGATAGACACCAGCCCAATCCGCACAGCATATAAGGCGGCTTGCGTGCGGCTCGGCACATCCAATTTGCGCAAAATGGCGCTAACGTGCGTCTTGACGGTCTTCTCGCCGATGTTGAGTTCGCGCGCAATCTCCTTGTTGGCGCGACCCAATGCCAGCAGACGCAACACATCGGTTTCGCGCTCGGTCAGTTTTTCGGGGCTTTCGGGGGCGCGCACGTCGCGCATCAGCCGCGCGGCGGCTCGCGGCGAGAGTTGCACCTGCCCCGCTGCGGCGGCTTTAATGGCGCGGCGCAATTCTTCCGCCTGCGTATCTTTGAGCAAATAGCCCATCGCTCCCGCGCGCATGGCTTTCATCACGGCTTCGTCTTCCAGCACGCTGGTCAGGGCGATAACTTCGGTATCAGGAAAATCGCGGCGGATGCGCGCAATGGCAGTCACGCCATCCATGACTGGCATGAGCAAATCCATCAAGACGACGTCGGGATTCAACTCCCCCGTCAGGCGGATGGCTTCTTCCCCGTTCTCCGCTTCGCCCACGACCTGAAGGTCTGGGTCGAGACCGAGAAACATCTTCAACCCCTGACGGACCACCGCGTGGTCATCTACGAGCAGAATACGAATGGACATACGAAACGCTCCTTGCGCCCTCACTGAGCTTTCGTACCGCTTTCGTACCGCTTTCGTACCGCGACATTTATGTCGCGCCCCATATTGGAGTGCTCTCGTACCGCGACATTTATGTCGCACCCCATATTGGAGTGCTCTCGTACCGCGACATTTATGTCGCACCCCATATTGGGGTGCTCTCGTACCGCGACATTTATGTCGCACCCCATACCTGACGGGTATACACAAATGCGAGATACCCTTTGGCAGGCTCAGGGCAAGAATCTCGCGCTACGCCATTGTCGGATTAACTTGTCGCACCCCATACCTGGCGGGTATGCTTTCGTACCGCGACATTTATGTCGCACCTCATATTGGGAGAATGCGAGATACCCTTCGGCAGGCTCAGGGCAAGAATCTCGCACCACGCCATTGTCGGATTAATTTGTCGCGCCCCATATTGGAGTGCTTTCGTACCACACTTTCGTACCGCGACATTTATGTCGCACTCCATATTGGAGTGCTTTCGTACCACACTTTCGTACCGCGACATTTATGTCGCGCCCCATATTGGAGTGCTTTCGTACCACACTTTCGTACCGCGACATTTATGTCGCACCCCATACCTGACGGGTACACACAAATGCGAGATACCCTTCGGCAGGCTCAGGGCAAGAATCTCGCGCTACGCCATTGTCGGATTAATTTGTCAATCTGCAACATGTCGCGCCTCATATTTTGGATGCCTGCGCCGAAGGCGAGATAAATCTCGCGCTACGCCATGCGCTACGCCATTGTCGGATTAATTTGTCAATCTGCAACATGTCGCGCCTCATATTTTGGATGCCTGCGCCGAAGGCGAGATAAATCTCGCGCTACGCCATGCGCTACGCCATTGTCGGATTAATTTGTCAATCTGCAATATGTCGCGCCCCATATTGGGGTGCTTTCACACTTTCGTACCGCGACATTTATGTCGCGCCCCATATTGGGCGAATGCGAGACACCCTTCGGCAGGCTCAGGGCAAGAATCTCGCGCTACGCCATTGTCGGATTAATTTGTCAATCTGCAACATGTCGCGCCTCATATTTTGGATGCCTGCGCCGAAGGCGAGATAAATCTCGCGCTACGCCATGCGCTACGCCATTGTCGGATTAATTTGTCAATCTGCAACATGTCGCGCCTCATATTTTGGATGCCTGCGCCGAAGGCGAGATAAATCTCGCGCTACGCCATGCGCTACGCCATTGTCGGATTAATTTGTCAATCTGCAATATGTCGCGCCCCATATTGGAGTGCTTTCACACTTTCGTACCGCGACATTTATGTCGCGCCCCATATTGGGCGAATGCGAGACACCCTTCGGCAGGCTCAGGGCGAGAATCTCGCGGTACGAATAGGGAAATATGCCCCATTATAGTTTGCAATCGCCTTTCTCAAGTCAGACTTAAGACGGAGACGGAACCACAACCTTTTGCCGATGCGCCCAGCGCGCCGCCCGCCTATACTGGCGGCATGATAACCATCCTGCTGGTTGACGACGACCCTAACATCCGCCGCGGGCTGAGAATGAATCTCGCGCTCGAACCCGATTTCGCCGTCGTGGGCGAAGCGGGTGATGGCTGGGACGCCCTGCGGCTGGCGCGCGAACTCCAGCCCGACGCGGTGGTGATGGATATCCGCCTGCCTTCGCTCGACGGCTTGAGCGCGGCGGAGCGCTTGCGGCAATCACAACTGCGCTGCGCCGTCATCATCCTGACATTGTACGATGAGCCGTCCAACCGCGCCCGCGCCCGACAGATTGGCGTGGCGGCGTTTCTTTCCAAGAGCGCATCGGCGGATGCGTTGAAACAGACCCTCCGCAACATCACTTTCGACAAAGGAGCGCAAACATGAACACCAAACGGACAAAATCGGGCATTGCAGGCGGCATCTTCTTGATTGGGCTGGGCATTCTGATTGTGACCGGCGGCTGGTATCCAGGCGTGCTGTTCGTTCTGGGGCTGGCAATCGGCGCCGACCGCGCCTTTCGCGGCAATTATGGGCAGGCGGTCACTGCCCTGGCGGTTTGTTTTGCCATCGGCTTACTTTCGGCAGTGGACCTGCCCTGGCATATCTTCGGTCCCTTCATTTTGATTTCGCTGGGCGCGGTGGCGGTGACGCAGGGCGTCCTTTCCAAAGAAGGTTGAGCCGCCATGAGTGAACAGACTCGTCCTTATTGTGAAACCGCGCTGGGGTTGGAACGCATCGTCTTCTTCAGCGACGCGGTCTTTGCCATTGCCATCACCCTGCTGGCGCTGGAAATCCGCCTGCCCGAAGCGGCAGGGCTGAACGACGCTGAACTGTGGCGGGCATTGGCTTCCATCTATCCCAAATATCTCAGTTTCATGGTCAGTTTTCTGGTCATCGGCAACTTCTGGCTGGTTCATCATCGTCAATTTGGCTACATCGAGCGCTACGATACCCGTCTGATATTGCTCAACCTGTTCGTACTGATGATGATTGCCTTCATCCCCTTCCCGACGGTGGTCATCAGCGAAAACGGCAACCGCGCTGCTACCATCTTTTACGCGCTGACGATGTGTGCGACGGGCTTGCTCCTCGCCTTGCTCTGGCTCTACGCCTCCGGCACGCGCCGTCTCGTCGCCCCCAACCTGCCGCCTGCCATCGTCCGCCGCGGCATAATTCGCAACCTGAGCGTTTCCGCCGTTTTTCTGCTTTCGGTTGCGCTGGCATTCCTCAACCCTGACCTTGCCAAGTTTTCGTGGCTGTTGATTGCGCCTGCCGTTGTGTTGGCGAGGTGATGATGATCACCCTTATCCGCTGCTTGCCCTGCCCACTGCTGCGTCTGTGTCACTCGCCGCAATTGTTTGCCGCCGATTGTCGCCGCTTGCCCTGATAACCCTCTCCGACTCAAGCCCACCAGAGAAGAGAAGACAACGACTTCTCCAAAGAAGGAATCTGATCAGGGAGCGCAACGTCGGGTCTCAACCGCACTCCATTTCGTGCGCATCCAAATCCGGCAGCACCTCACTCCCATTGGGAACAGCGCAGCGCAGGGCGAGCACGACCTGTGAAGTTGGCAGACGCACGATGCAGTAGATCGTTCCCTGGCAAACGAACTGCATATATTCGATAAACTTCGCAAATCCCAATCTGCCCGGTTGAAAGTCGGGAATGGCATACATGACAGCTTCTTTAATGACCGAAAGTGTTATTCCTTTCTGAACCAAATCGACTGACGTTGTTGTATTCTGTGCGTACCAATCGAGGATCTCTCTAGTTTTGGCGACAATGTTCTCTGGTGTAGGCACGGTTACTCTCGCCACCTGTTCGGCGAGGCGAATATTGCGCGGGTCGGTGACCCCAAGTTGATCGGGCACATGCGCCGGCTGAACCTTCTCTTCCGGGTCGGTAATCCAAACGAATTCGTCACACACCGCTTGAAACGTCTTGTTGACTGCCGAACGGTAAGCGCAACCGATGACCGTCTTGCCATATTCGTGCAGCTTTTTGGCCAGAGCGGCAAATCCGCCATCACCGGATACAATCACAAACACGTCGAGACCGGGACGGATATACGCGCCAGATACCGCCCATTCACACACCAGAAGTTTTGCAGGGAAGCCCAGGAGAAGTCATTATCAGGAAAGTTTGGTCGCCAATGTGAATTGCGCACATAGGCTTCTACATCCTCTTTTTTACACCATTTTGGCCGCTTCTTAATCTTCACAAGCCCAAAGTCTTTGTGATGAGGCTGATTCTGCCTATTCTGCTGATCCGACGGCTTAAACACCGTCTTGCCGCCTATCGCTCCATACTCGGCAATCAGGCGCAGGGTGGCGTCGAGCAGGCACCACTCCTCGTCCCGAATGGGTCGCAGGGGGATGAAGCGCAAGATGAAGGTGTGATTTGCCTTGATCTGGTTCTGAATGACCTGACCATTATCGTCCAGAATCATGAGCCGGAACTTGCGCGCCCAGCCGGTGCAGCCGAAGAGTTCGCAGACCACGCAGTGCCGACCGTCCTTGTCCGGGCAGCGCACATCCGACGTGGGATCGCACGCCTGGCCGCCGAGACCGCGCACCAGCACCTCAAACCACCAGCGCAGCGATCCCATGATGCCGGTGGGAATGAGGCGGTCGGGTTTCCCTGCTGCGTCTCCGGTCCAGATGTCGGTGTGGGCTTCGAGCTTCCATTTTTTCCCCATTGCAGCATCCTTGTAGTAGAATTCTTAATAGTGTGCTCGATAGTATACTCCACAGCGTTTGCTTTGTGTCAAAAATAAATGAACCGGATGGCACTTCTTGCAGAAACCGACCGTTTGGCACCTATGTCCGTTTGGGTTTTTGGTCTATCAGGTTGAAATCGGCGATTACTGCTCGAATGCGATGGTCGCCGGCAGTTGCATCCAACCGGTCCCGGAGCAAGGTTGAGGCAGCGCGATGACGAACAACGCTGTTCTCAGGGGAGGGGGTTGTCACTTCGCCGAGCAGGCGCTTACGCACGGCATCCGCATATGCCGGCAAAACCCTGGCCTGTTCTCGACGTTCCGTTAGCAGCGGCACAAACGAATTCGGCGGAAGACCATCTGGGATGCGTTTGGCTCGTCTGAGTCGTTTTAGTGGTCGCACGGTGTATGAACTTAATTTTCAGGAATAACGTCGTTGCTCATTATTATACCAATCCCACTGAACCATACTGTAACCACGACAGAGAGCGTTGCGCTCGATCTGCCGGTCGGCGCGGTAGGTGACGGCATGCGGCAGCAGCGCCGCACACCATCACCGATAGACACCTACCAACAGCGGGACAGGTAGGGTGTTATGGTCGTTTACAGTTCTCGATCACTTTGTCCATCTTACACGCACTGTGTGCTCTGCGTCTGATTGTCTGCTTTGGGTAGTTCACAGTTCTCGATCACCTTGTCCATCTTACGCCTCAGATTGTTCCATATTGGAGCGTTCCAATCAGCCTGTCGTAGTTCTTCGCAGTAAGCCTCTAGCGCCTTCTGCAATTCTCGGTGAAATGCTGTGGCGTTGATTATATTTTGCTCAGGATCGTACAGCGGACCTTTCCGCCGGATCCTCCAGCCGTTTGTGGTCTCGGCCTGGTGCAAAATACCGCAGCGCACTCCCGTGTAAAAGTCTTCCGCCTTGTTGCTGAATTCTCCTAATGCCAAATTGTTTCTTGAACATCGTTGGAAAAATTTACAAAAAGCTTTCTTGCTTTTTCTTGTAGTATCCTCCCAACCTTGCCAAAAAGATTCGAGGGCTTCGATCATCAAGCAGCAGATGGCCATTGTGCAGAACCCGTGTTTTTGTTCCTTATCGGTAGACTCGATAGGAGTAATATAGCGCTCTGTGAAGCGTTCCAGGATAAAATTGGCAATACCCTCGCGATCTTGCGCTTTTTCAAGTTCGCAATACTTCTTAACTTTTACGCTACTCGACAGCAAGACCTCGTCAATATTGGTGTTCATTGTCGTGCTCCTTTCATCGTTTGCGCAAACGGCGATCACTGCATATCACCGTAAATTATACTTCATATACGATGCCAATGGCAAAAAGGTAACACCGGAGGAGGTGATACGTACTCTACCGTATTATCGTTGTAGTAGATGGTGTAATCGTCTAGAATAGCAAAAAGGTAAACTTAGAGGGAAATGATACGGTGAGATGAACTGGTGTATGACCACAGCATTTTAGCCTTTGCTGCGATCCACTGTGATTTGTTGGGAGCACGGACAGCCTGCCCCAACCCCCGGTACCCCGTTGAGCGGAATAAACAGAGAGAGGTGGCGTGGGCGTCCCTCGCATCCCCGCTGCGTGGGTGCGGTCCAAATAGAAGGTGACGTCCGCTGGTGAGCCGTCGAGCGAACCGCACCACGCGCCGTCCACCGGAGAGTCGCATCTGATGCGTGTTACGAACCCGCTAATGCTTCAATACTGCGGATGTAGTCGTCCGGTAGCCGATGCTGGCGCGCTCCTGTGATGATCGTCTCAAGATACTCAGTGCTCGGCTTGAGTGACTCGGCGGCGAGAAACCTCTCCCCGGCCACGTATGTCACTGCATCTAGCTCCTCACCACTGTCAAGTTGAACCCGAATCGCGTGTCGCTGATAGTGCCCACCCTTCACTCCCTCACACTTGTCCATCTTTTGGAGATCATCATAACTGCACCGGTACACAACACCCCAGACGGTCGCGCCTGCGGCTGGAACAATGTTCGCCTTACCTGTACCATCTTTTTTGCTGCGCTTGTTGAACACCAGCCGGTACCCGGTGAGCCACGCTACCCGCGCCTCCCTGCTGGAACCGATGCGCTCTTCCATCTGTTCCTTCGATAGATTACTGCCGTAGGCAAAGTACCACTGATCCATAGGAAGATCCTTTCGCTCTGTCCTGACGATACTCCTCACGCGGCCTATACCCTGAGCGTTCTTGGCCTCCGCTGCGCCTGTGCGTAAGGGATGCAGCCCTCCCTCACGCGGCCTATACCCTGAGCGTTCTTGGCCTCCGCTGCGCCTGTGCGTAAGGGATGCAGCCCTCCCTCACGCGGCCTATACCCTGAGCGTTCTTGGCCTCCGCTGCGCCTGTGTGTAAGGGATGCAGCCCTCCCTCACGCGGCCTATACCCTGAGCGTTCTTGGCCTCCGCTGCGCCTGTGCGTAAGGGATGCAGCCCTCCCTCACGCGGCCTATACCCTGAGCGTTCTTGGCCTCCGCTGCGCCTGTGCGTAAGGGATGCAGCCCTCCCTCACGCGGCCTATACCCTGAGCGTTCTTGGCCTCCTCTGCGCCTTTGCGTAAGGGATGACACTGCCGGGGCTAAAGCAGACACCGGTGAACGATTTTGGGAGAGAGAACCATTCGTGAGTACATCTGTTATCTTCCCTATAAACTACTACTGCGTCGACTTGACGTGATGACACCGGACTAGAACCCTAGTGACAAGGATGGGCGGGCAGGTTGCGCAGGAGCAAAGGGATCGGGTATCCGGTCACTCCTGTTGTGTACATAGTGATTCTAATCGGGTTAACCAATCGTGAAAATGCGGACATTTGTCTCGAATGGTTTCAATCCCGATTTTTTGGACTAGTAACGGACCGTGTAAACGTTTTTGATAGCCGGGAAAATATTGCCGGATGCGGGCAGCAGGATGGGTGGTGTCGCCGTCGTTGATTTCTTCTGGTGGCAAACCGTTAATATCTCTCTGGAGATCGGCAAGTTTGGCTTTATACTGAGGCAAGACATCGGCAAGATGTTCCGGTTCGGTCAGAACGAGAGCTTCGAACTCGTGCAAGACAAGAAAGGGCAAAAATCGCTGGCTTCCGATGTCCATGGCAAATGCATCTTGCAGAGCACGTACCCTTTCGGAGAGTGTACCGGTTGGCAATGTCGATATTCCCGGGAAGTCATCTGGTAATCCGTAGTAATCAATCATTGTAGTCACTAATGCCACGTTAGGTGTATTTAGGAGATTACGAAGATCTTTTTTCACCTGCCCGTAGGAAACAATGCCTCCTTTAAACGTCTGACCGGATTTGGTTCGTTTGGTCCGGGCTAGCGTAGGAATTACGAAGATGGAGCAGGTTGTGAATAGATGTGGCGCTAACACGTCGCGCACGAAAGTCTCCTCGGTTTGCCCTTCCACATAAACAAGCACCTGCTTCATCGCGCCGGTCGTCCTCTCAGTAGATTCTTTTCCCACAGATCGCCGAGTCCGTAATCTTCCAGCCAAGATGCCATCTGCTCTTTTTCCAGTCGGCTGAATAGTGTTTCCCCTTGGACACGATCTACGACCAAAATGTCGTCCGGTTCGAACTGATTAACGAGGGTAACTGACTGCGTGGCTAAGATAATCTGCGTATGTTCCGCCGCACTGCGCACCATGTCGGCCAAGATAGCGATAGCATAAGGATGTAACCCTAGTTCCGGCTCATCGAGCACGATGGTAGCCGGAAACCGTTCGGGTGGCTGCAAAAAGAGCGTTGCCAGACAGATAAAACGCAGCGTGCCATCTGAAAAGACATGCGGGCCAAAGAGCGCATCGGAACCGCGCTCCTGCCACTCTAGACGAATTTTTGCCGGATTGAATGGTGACGGGCGCAGCACGAAATCACCAAAAAAAGGCGCGACGAGACGGATAGTATCCACGATATTGCGATAATACGCTTCTTCAGTTTCACGCAAAACGTAGAGATACGCTGCCAGGTTAGACGCATCTGGTCTTAAAAAGAGGTTATCGTGGATGTCTCCGGTTTGTTTAATGCGAGCTGATGGACTGGTATCGTGAAAATGATACAGTTGCCAAGAGGCCAACGCGCGCAAAACATGATACGCAACCCGGTCACCATTTCGCTGCCAGTCTAGAAGTAACGTTTCATGATGTACCTGTGATGAACGCCGACTTTCATAAGGGTGATCATATTCGTTTCGGTCATGGAAGTAGACAACCTCTTCTTTAAAGACCAGTAGGTCATCATCGGTTGGGAGCAGCGTACATTCATAACCGTTTGCCAGATTATTGGGCCTGGAAAACCAAAGTTCAAGGTATATCTGCTCGGTTATTTTACGGCCATAGTGCAGAAGTTGATCGGCGCCGCCGGCCTGCGCTACGTAGACTTGCATACCCTGATTGACAACGCGGTTCATAAACTGGAACAGGCCAATGAAGTTGGATTTGCCTGCGCCATTGGCGCCAATGAGGACGTTGACCGGGCGCAGGTTGATTTCGGCTTCCCGAATGGATTTATAACCCTTTACGACAATGCGCTCTACCATGGCTTTACTCCTTCAACGCCTGCAAACCGGTCTCGGTACGGTGTTATTCTTCCTCCGTCGCATCCTGCCGCCGCGCCAAGGTACGGTCGGCGTCGGCTATGCCAATGTTGGCGTTTGTGGTAATCAGCGGACCCTCGTAACGGGTGCGTTGGGTACGTTCTCCTGATTGCATGTGTATATCCCGTTATGTGTGGGTATTCTCATGTTCATTGCAACCAGATTGAAGATGACTATGGTTTTGATGAATGAATCGTTGCCAACAGTGGCTTGCGTGTAGAACGTTGGTCATGACAAAACACAAGCTTCCCCTGGCAAAGATATGATACCGTATTCAGAACTGGCCCTCCCCTCCCCCCTCACGCTTCCCACACCCCAAACTCTTTTACCGTAAAGCACTGTGCTGTGGCGACCACGCTGCCGGGGCTAAAGCAGACACCGGTGAACGCGATGTGCTGACCGGCGCCACCATGAGACCGCCATTCGCGCCCGACCAACGGTTCGAGGTTGCCAATAATGGCTGCGTTGTCGGCTTTGGTGTGCGCGAGCAAACGCCCGTCTTTTGGTAAGGAAATCGTGAAACTGTTATTACTTTGCTGAAACTGTGCGACACCGCCAAAAAGTTGATCGTCCTCACACGGAGAAATTTGTACTAATTCGGTGGCTCCCCACCCATACCCGCGCTCGCCGCCGATGTGCAGGCGTTCGAGCGCCGATTGCCAAGCCAGCGTACAGTCTGTTTTGGCAAAGATGTAGCCCTGCAAGTAGACCGGCTGACCGGTATCCAGCGTGTGAGGTGAGATGTATTCGACTTCGTGAAGCATGCCCTCAGCGGCTGCATGCTGCGGGTAGGCTAAGGCAGTGCTTTGATAGCTACTGAGAAAGCGAGGGCGGAACAGAGTTTCGTTGTCCCAGGGCCAGACGACCTGATAGTCATTGCCCGATTGCAGCGCCGGGTAGAAATAGGTGAACGCAAGCTGTTGATGCACCTCATCGCCGATCTGCTGGTAGGCATGAGAGCCGGTGGCCGGGGCAGTGGCATCGCGGGTCAGGCGCATGGTCAGCGCGCCCCACAGCGCCCGGCCGGTGACGTAGGGACGGGTGCGTTGGACGTTGCCCACTTTGCGGTAGCCGATGTGCAACGGTGAACGGAGGCGCACGATCACGTGATAGACCTGCCAGGTCATTGCCACCTCCCTATTCTCGTGCTTTGGCGCCGTAGCGGGCGTAGATCAGCATCTGTTCGAGCGTCTCTTTGGCGAGCAGCAGGCGCTCGAGATCAGCCGTGACTTTGTCGCTCACGTGAGCCAACACCTTTTCAGGACGTTTATCGGCAGGTTTACCCCACCCAAAGCCTAGCCCGTTGAGCACGTTGAGCATCTCTTCTACCACCACGCTGCCGTTCTCTTTCTCGCGCGCCAACAGGTAAAGAAAGCAGGCATAGACGCCGTTTTCTTGCAGGACGCCCAGTGCTTTGGTGATGGTGTTGTCGATATCGCTGGCTTTTTTATCCTTCGTGCGCTTGATGATATTCTGCGCGTACTCCGCCGCCAGCCGGTCCAGGTTGCGTTCGGTGCTATTGCTCATTGCCTCGCTCCTCGCCGTATTTTTGCTTCAGCGGTTCACCTACGATAACCAGCCGGCCAAAACCGCGTGTGCCCATGCCGCCTACCCCGAGCCATTCGATCATACGCAAACCGGCTTTGACTACATCTAGCGGGCAGTTCCATGGGTCGCCGGGCAACGGGTTGTTCTTGTCAGTCTTTCCTTGACCACATTTGTCTTTGGGAAACGCTTCTCGATAATCATCCAGCACCACCTCTGTCGTCAGGAAGGTCGCGCGCGGCAGCGCTTCGTAGGTGAAGAGCGCCCCCTCCTCCGCCGCGCCGCGTTCCGGGTCAATTGCCACCGACGTGCGCACTTCGAGATTGCTGTTGACCACGTGGCTGAAAAGCGATTCGTTCACCAGCACGATGCGGTTGGCGATGGCCTGCCAGCGTTGTTCATTCTGCCATCCGTTTGGTGCAGTCACCTCCGCTTTGCCGGCCACATTGACCATCAGCCAGCCCAGGTTAAGGTCATCTTTCCGATCCCAGGTAAGCAATGCCGTGCTGGTCTGCGGTTCAAGAGCGGCGCCGTTGTGCTTCACGGTAAAACCGGCCTCGCGCAGCCGTCCGAGCGTCGTCACCCACACCGGCCCGGTCATTGAATAGACCGGGAAGAGCAGCACGTGGGCGTCAAAGATATTGACGACGCCGGAGTAGGCTTTCACGTTGTTGCCATTGCCCGTCTTCTCAATGTAGCCGAAGGTGTAGCAGACCGGATTCTGGTCGGGATACTGCACGTTGTCCTGGCTCTGGCCGGCGGCTTCGGGTGTCTCGTAGAGTTGGGCCGCATACGAACGGGCCGCGCCGTGCAGGCTGGTACCGGGGATTTTGGGCACGCGAGTGCCCGGTTCGCGCACGATGCTGTTGTCCACCCGACCGAGGCGATACCCGCCAGTGCCGATGTGAACCGGATCAATCGTCATCAACAGATATTGTTGTCGTTGGTAGGTTGCCATCTGGGTCTCCTCACTCTTTCAAGATTTCCATGTGCAGTTCGGCTAAGTCTGTCAGCTCGCCGCGCACACCGGCCTGGATGAGCTTTTCGCGCCATTCGGCGGGAATGGTGCTCCAGGCCTGCCCCTTCGGCCATGCTGCTCCGGCCAGTGTGTCGGCGACGAATTGCTTGAATACCTCGTCGGTGGTGGACTGACCATTGTCATCTGTGCCATACCACGCCTCGCGGGTGGCTTCGATAGTACGGATCACCTGATGCCGCTGGGTTTTGGTCAGGCGCGTCATAGAGCACCAGAGTTCCTCCAAGCGATCCAAGTCTTCGAGGTAGAAGGGGCGGGTACGGCGCGGACGACGGCCGTACTCGTCGTAGGAGATCTCGAAGCGGCGAGCCGTGGTGTCGAGGAATTCAAAGTCGAAGGTAGAACTCCACCGATAGATCGTTTCACCAATGCGTAAATCGCCAGCGTGAACAATCCATTCGTCAACCTTTTTCCCATTACTCTGCGGCATCAATACTTTGACTGCGAGCCGCTTCGAGGCATCGGCTTTGCTGTCGTCACCGTTTGTCTCTAGGAAGAAATAGGGATACCAGAGATCATCGGTTGTTCCATCGCCCATTTTCAGCGGAATCTGCCATTGGACGGAGTAACCGCTGCGTTCGAGTTGCAGTACTACATGCCCAGGTTGCCGATCCACCTGTTTGATCTGCCATTGTTGCAGCAGTGGTTCCCGATCAAGCATGGCTCGGCCAGCTTCCAATACGGCGCGGATGGGGGTACGGCGGGCGGCAAATATACAACCTAGATGCAGCGGCAGCCGGTCGCGTACTTTACCCATCTCGCACTCGTACTTTGCTTTGATCTGCTTCAGTACCTCAAGCGACTTATCGGCCGGGACTAGCATCAGAAACGAGCGCGGTTCGGCAAGGATGGGAATGGCGGTGGCGTAAGCGTTGTTCTGGTAATCGATTTGATTGATTTTTATCCCGCTAACTAGATTAGCGCGTCCTAGGCTTGGGGAAGCGTCCGGGTTGCGCAGAATGGGCTGACGTGCATTTTTGACGAACTGCTTGCACAAGTACTCTTCGACAAAAATGGCTGCCGCGGCGGGGCTAGTGTAAATACCGCTTTCCGCACCCAACTGACGGGCGATGTAGCACAGATTGTCTGCGGTGAGGAGATACCCTGCCATCCAGACCACACTGAGGTCGGTCGGTCCGACCACAAGGTCGTAGACGTGAAACGGACCTAAATTCGGTTGTTTAAGGTAAATTTTCAGCCGGCGCCGGTCATCGCGCAGTTTCAGCAGGGCCTCTTCCTGAACCTCATGCCAGAAGCGGCGCGTCGTCTCCCAAATGCGGCGTAGGCGGCTGAACGAAGGTGTCTTGCTCGTGACCGGTTTGTTGTTTGTATTCTGCGGGTCATGAGGCGCGATCAACAAAAGAGATTGCAAGAGACTACCATCCAGCCAATGGGTCAGGTCAAATTGCCCGACGATCAGCGCAAAACGTCCGTTCGTATCGGCGACTTCATCGATCCAGATAGTGCGGTCAGTTTCTGAAGTTGCCCACCGCTGCGAGCGGTCTGCCCGCCGCGCTTCGCAAATGTCGCATACGTTGCGCTCGGCGGCTTTGCTGCTCGGCCCCTGTGGACGCAGGCCGCAGACGGTGCAGATGTCTGCGGTCCTGTTCTGCCAATGTTGCTTGACATCATCAACATTTGCCGGTGAGACGATCCTTTGATTGAGAAGGCTGCTGATGTCCGGTAACTCATCGTTAGAGGAATTCGGCCAGTTTGGGTCTTGTCCCCACCAAGGATGCTGTTCCAATTCAAGGTGCGGTGTTAGTTCCCCGCCCAATTGAGGACATGGATTGCTTTTCACTGTACCCTTGGCAAACTCTTGCTCGATGATAGACTGAAGACTCTGTCCATTGTTATCGGTTATTGCTAACAGGTCAGACACATCAGGGACAACGAAGACACTGCCGTTTTCATCTCGATAAACCTCACTGCCGACGGGGTGGGTCACTTCGAGCACATCCCGCACCCTGTTCAGACAATCGGTGAGCAACTCTTGTTTAGCCAACAGATCGGGAATGCGATCAACATTGAGTATGTAGTCAAAGCCGTTGACGCGAACACTGAGCAATCGCCAGCGCAGGTCTCTCGCTGGCGGCGGATTGCCTAATAGAAGTGCGCTGGCCAGCGCTGCCTTGTAGAGTGCGCCTACCAGTAAACCCCAGCTCCACAAATCCACTTCGTTGATGGGGCGGCGTGTATCTGCGCCTACCTGTGTAAACAACTCACCTAATTTTGACAACAGTGTTTGCCGTTCAGTTTGAGAATAATTTGCCAGCGAAGCCCAAGGCAACGCCCACATCTTGGCGGTCAAGTTATTCGGAATGGCGCGTTCAAACCCAAACGGCGAACTAATCTGCATGCCGGGATAGGCTTGCTTTCCGCCAACCGGTTCCTGTTTGTCGAAGTGAGCCGTGTTGTGACAGCGGGAGAGATATTGACCTAAGAGATTGTTGTTCCAAGTATTGTCATCGAGCAGATTTGTTATCGTCTGAGCTATCGTTGTCGTCTGAGCGCCTGATTGCACAGAAAGTTGTAGGTTTACACCGGTCAACTGATTGTAACGGTTGGCAAGTTCATTGCGAGGCAGAGCGGAACCTTGGGGGTTACTGGCTTGCACCTTGAGCTGCTCATCGGAACACTTGCGGTAATCGTGCAGCCAGCCGATGGCTTCTGCCAACAGCAGCATCTCACGATGTTGTGCCAACACATCAAGCTGATTCACAACGCACCCCCCTCCCGCAACCGGGTCGCCACGCGCTGCGCCACATCATCGAGTTCGCTCAGGGTCCGAAACGTGAAGGTGGTGACCGGTGAGGGTTCCGGCGGGGCCGGCTCAGGCGCCGGTGTAGGTGTCTGCTGGGCCTGGGTTTGCTCTTCCTGCTCCCACCACTTTTTTGCTTTGTCGTACAATTGTTTTTCCTGTTTGCCGTACTTTCGTCCTTGACTCTCGATAAAGCTTTGGTACTCCGCTTCGGATTTCAGGGTGCCATCTTCACGCCGCAGGTCGGGGTGGAGTCGGGTCGGTGATTCGAGGTAGCGGGCCAGTTCAGATGGCTGTGGTGCTGACGGAGCAACAGTCGGCGCCGTCTCCCCGGCCAGTTTGGCGCGGAGGACAAGTTTACCCTCGCCGGCCAGTTGCTCTTCAACGGCACCAAATCCGCTGCTGGTCTTGGCGCCAAAGCCGTAGGTGGTGAGCATCGCACGCACACCTTCGGCCACGGCGTGCAGATCGTCCGCTATCCCGGCGCGTCTATCGTCATCAGATTGTCCGAATGGACCAAACGGCACGTAGAGCAAAAAGAAATCGCCTTGCGCGCCCTGCGGCACGCATTCCAGCAAGATCGGCCCCCGCGCCCCGACGCCGGTCGTGCGGTCGTGGGGATTGATCACCTCCAGACGAGCCTTGTCGAAGAAGGTTGGGAAAAAGGTGAGGCGGCCGGCAACAAAGTCGCTTTCGGCTGCTCTGACATTACCGAACAATCGTACCATTTGCGTATCCCTGGCTTCATCATCGAGCGTGGTGTATCCGCGCAGTTGCCGCATAGCAGAACGCAGCGCGCCTTTCCAACCTGATGCAGCGACGTAGGGTATCTTGAAAACCCGCTCTTTTTTAAGCGGATTGTCGAGCAGGTGAAACATCTGGTCGTCGCGGCTGAGGTACGGTTGGCGGAGGGTGAAGGAAACGTGGAGCGCCCATGAGCCGGGTGGGGAATACGTGAGATCGGGCAACACCGGCTCTAGCCCTAAGCGCTGCATCCAGGCGCGTCGTTGCTGGAAAAACGCCTGCGCCCGTTGTTCAACCCACAAGCGGTAGCCGCCGTTCTGAGTGCGCGTGCCGCTGCGTGCACGTTCGAGGTGCTTGGTTATCATCGCCTGCGCCAGAATGTCAAACCGGGCGACCGGGTCCTCAAGCAGCGCCAGATCGGGCCAGCCGGGCGGCAAATCGTTGGTCTCACCGGCCAACCATAGCACAGCCAGGGATTGCGCCGTCATGGCAACGAGCGGAAAAGGGAATCGGGCATAGAAGTCGTGGGTCATAGTAATGCATCCCATGCAGCAATAAGCGGCGCAAACACGCTCCGCAATTCTTGTTCATCGGCGTTTTCAATGACGTCTCGCGCGAACCAGACGTGGGATTGGCGATATTGAAACACGGTGATGTAGGCGTAGATCCATGATTTCGCATGACTCCAAGTAATACCGTTCTTTTGCATAAGATCGGGCAACTCCTGCTCGGTTTTGGTCAGGAGCGCGTTTGAAGGAATCTGCACACGTGCCAGGCATTGGGCAAGATTTGTTTTGCCATTACCTTGCAACAGCATAAGTATATATCCGTCAAAGTCCTTGCGGGCAATTCCCGTTATAGAGGCATTTGACACGTGGAGCATCACGTGCAGGTTTGGATCACGATGCTCGAACAGGTTGTTATGGTGTTGGTTTGGATTGAACTGAAGACCAAGCCTTTGGCCGATGACATGTGCCCGATCCTGAGCCGTGGCTGCATCTTCCTGGTCAAAAATAAGGAGGAGACGCTCCTGGTTACCGGAGGCGCGTAAGGTAGGTATGAGTTCGTTTTCAAGCGCTTGTATCACCTGTTCGAAACCTTCGCGCTCACCCATACTTCGCCATTGTGGTGGTTGGGGCCGTCCCTTTGCTGAGAGAATGCCGCGCTTGTATAATACCCGCCCCACTTCTCGCTCGGTTGCGCCTTCGGTGACAACGTGGATGATGGTGGTCATTCACGTTCCTCCCGAATGCTCAACAGGCGTGTCAGCGGTGAAGCCAGTTCGTCTTCTTCAATCAGGCGCGGATCACCAAAGAAATCGAACCATCCGCCGAGCGCTTTGCCAATAAATGGACGCACGTGCAACTGTCCATCCTTCAGGTTGAGATGCAACGTGCTGATCTGATCCGGTTGCATGGCCGGTTGTTGATCAAGATAGAGAATCAGCCACGCCAGAACTTCCAGACTCTGGGTAGTGATGCATACTTGAATCGGCTTTTGAGCAACAATATCGGCTACGCTGCGCAACAGACGGTTGAGCGTTGCTGCGTGCATATACACCTCTGGCTCCTCCCACAAGAGCAAGCCGGGATGATCGTCATCAACCGTCGCGGCTAAGGCGGTGAGGGCAGCGAGCAACTTGAACGCATGACGGGCGCCGTCACCGAACTGATCGATGGCCAGCGGCGTTCGGTTCGGAAAGCGCACATAGCCGGTTCGGCCCGGTTGGTCGTCGGGCGCGTCAAGCACCTCAATCTTGGCTCCCTTCAGTGCCGGAAACACCTGCGCCATCCGCTCGGCAAGCGTTTCGTGCCAGTCCTTGACGTTGTGATAGGCCCACTTGGCAAAGTGGTCGGTGAAATGGCTATTCGCCGTCTGTGAGGAAAAGAACACGACCTGCTGCGGCTGTGGTCGTCGTCCTTGCGTGACCCAGACCGCCAGGCGATCAATGGGTTCCTGTCGATCCCAACGGTACACCCAGTCCGGTTCCCAGAGGTAGTGCCAATCGGAGATCGGCGTCGTGGTCGTGTCGGTGGCTGCGCTGCCCACCTCCTCTGCTTCGGTCGCTGTACCGGTTGTTAGTGTCGGTGCGGCGGTGGTCGTGTCGGTGGCTGCGCTGCCCACCTCCTCTGCTTCGGTCGCTGTACCGGTTATTGGTGTCGGTGCGGCGGTGGTCGTGTCGGTGGTCGTGTCAGTGGTCGTGTCGGTGGTCGTGTCAGTGGCTGCGCTGCCCACCTCCTCTGCTTCGGTCGCTGTACCGGTTATTGGTGTCGGTGCGGCGGTGGTCGTGTCGGTGGCTGCGCCGGCAGGTCTGACTCCGGCCTCGGCAATCGTGGGTGGGATCATACTGGGGTCAAGCGTCGTTGGCTGCGGCAGGGTGAACATCGCAATGCGGGCAATATCTTCCTTGCGAAACGCATACACATCCTGCTCACCCCAGTCCGGTAGTGGTGCGGCCAGCCGAAAGGAGTTCCACGGAGGGGCGCCATCGCTATTCGGCACACGGCGCAAGTTGATCTCCAACCCGCCTTCTGGTGTCACCACCGCCGGATTGCCGGCCCACTCGCCGTGCTTGCCATGACGTTGGCGCAAGTATGGCAGCGGCTCGTAGCCCAGCAGATCGCTGCGCGCCGATGTCGTCGCTCTGAGCACACCGGTCTCGGCAGGCAGCAGATCGTCGCGGATGAACTGAACCGGTCGCCCACTCGTTGCGCTCAGGTAGAGCAGTTCGAGGATGGCGGTCTTGCCGCTGTTGTTTGGTCCGATAAACAGATTAAATTTCCGCAGATGGTTGAGATCGCCCTGGCGAATGCCACGGAAGCGATGAATAACGATACGCTCGATCATAGGTTCTCCAGCACATTCAGCAACTGGTCGGTAGTCTGAGGCCGCATCGTGTCCATTGTACCCCCGGTCACGCCCAGGGTCTGGTTCACGATGGCGGCATTGCTCAACAGTTGCCAGACCGGTTCAGGTTCGACCCCGCTCAGCCATGCCGAGCCGCGAATCTCCCAGCCATTAGTACGCGGGTATGCCCAACTGACGGCAACTTTCCCACGGATTCGGTCAGTAGCAACGCGCCCCCAGAACGTGTGTTCGTCTTCCCACGAAGGTTGCCAGTGCTGAAAACGCCATGCGTTCTTGAGCACCGGCGGGACGGGTACGGTTCGGGCGGCAAAGGGACGCACCTGCGCCACCACCCGTTCAAATCCTCCGATGCGACTCCACCATGCCTTGTCGGGCGGCTGAAAGCGATAGCGGAAAAAACCAAAGCGACGCAGGTCGGGGAGGTCAGCATTGGGTGCAGATGAGTTGTTGCCAAACGATTGTGCTGCTTGTCGCCACGACCAGTCGTTCAGATTGTTCTTGACCGCATCCCAGTTTTGAATGGCTATCACTCCATACCCAAGTTGCGGCTTGGCTCCGAGACTGCCCCAACGTTCTACGAAGCGGAACAATGCGAGTAAGTGTTTCACACTTGTCGCATCGCCGTGGATGCGGAGGGTGAAGGTGCCCATCCTTCCCGGTGGTAGAAACCAGCCCCGGTTGCGTCCCGGCGGGCGAATATTCAGTGGTTGATTGCCTGCCCAGAGCGGAGCGGTTTGATCGTTTACCACCTCAAGCCGAAACCGCCGCCGCCATCCAGTTGCGCCGAAGAGTTGGCACACATCGCACAAGCCGGCGTCACGTAACCGCTGACGCTCATCAGTTGCCGTGCTCTTCTGGTATTTCTCGGCATCGAACCGGCATTCGCCCTTGCTCGGATCGCAGGCTGTTCCACCAAGCCCACGCACGATGGCTTCGTACCACCAGCGCAGGCTGCCGAGGATGCCGGTTTCGTGGATACGGTCAACCTTTCCCGGTTCTACGCCGCCGGTCCATAGTGGGGTGAGGGTGCTGATTGTTAGTTCCATACGTTTTGTGCCGGTTTCTATAGGTTCGACGCGGTCGATCTTCAGGTGTTGCCTTCGAGGTACGTTGATAATATCACGGTTCACAATCGGACGATGTACTGATATTGTGCCATATCTGCCTGCGGTATGACAACGTGTACCGACTTCACAGGCTCGGTCGGGCGACGGTTGTGGATTGGGAGGCGATCACGCAACGGGTTGGGTCTGGACGACACGATGACGGGCAGAAGTTGCGCATTCACATCCGCGCCCCCACCCGCCGGAAACCCGTCGAGCCGAATGAACGAAGGGCGCTGATGCACCCTCGTCCGCGCACGCAGGCGTTCCTGAGAGCACGGGCGTCCTGTCCGCCCGAGACCTGCACGCATTCGCATCCCCAGCACTGGTCCCACGCACACGGACGTTCCTGGGGGCACGGGCATCCCGCCCGCCTGAGACCCGTGCGCATTCGCATTCCCCGCACTGGTCCCACGCACGCGGACACGTTCCTGGGGGCACGGGCATCCCCACCCGCCCGAGACCCGCACGCATTCGCATTCCCCGCACTGGTCCCACGCACGCGGACACGTTCCTGGGGGCACGGGCATCCCCGCCCGCCCGAGACCCGTGCGCATTCGCATTCCCCGCACTGGTCCCACGCACGCGGACACGTTCCTGGGGGCACGGGCATCCCCACCCGCCCGAGACCCGCACGCATTCGCATTCCCCACACCGGTCCCACGCACGCGGACACGTTCCTGGGGGCACGGGCATCCCCACCCACCCAAGACCCGTCGAGCCGAATGAACGAAGGGCGCTGATGCCCCTGTCCGGGCGGCGCTGCATGGTCAACGTAGCGCACGATTAATTAATCGTGCGCCACGCCATTCCATCCCCTCATCTCCCCAACCCAACAATCACCGCGCGCTGCGGCGGAATCTCAGGCAGCGCATACGCGCTGATTGACCCGTTGGCGCCGACGATGAGCGGCGACAGGTTTCCACTGCCGAAGAGCAGTTCAGGGGTGTAGGCGCCGGGATCGAGATTGCTCTGCGCAGTCGAGAGGGTCACGCCGGAGAGCGGGTTGGCGCTGAAGTTGATCACCACCAGCGCCGCGTCGTCGCCGCTGCGCCGCAGGAACGCCGCTGCGCCGCCGGTCGCGTTCAGCGCGGTGAAATCGCCCTTGCCGAGCGCCGGACGGGTGGTGTGCAACCGGATGAGGGTCCGATAGACGTTGAGCAGCGAGTCGGGATCGGTATCCTGCGCGGCGACGTTGACCGTCGGGAAATCGCTCTGGGGCGCCTGCCAGGGCGAACCGGTCGTGAATCCCGCTCCCGGTTCGCCCGTCCACTGCATCGGCGTGCGGATGCGCTCATCCGGTTTGGCGCCCGTCATACCGATCTCCTCGCCATAGTACACAAATGGGAGACCCGGAAGAGTCAGCAGGGCGATGGCCGCAACGCGCGCCTTACCGGCATCGCCGCCGAGGACAGTCATCACCCGTTCCTGGTCGTGGTTGGTGAGGAATGGCGCCCAACGCTGGTATGGAAGGCGCATGAGCGCATCTTCCACCGCCGTCAGGTACGGTCCCGGCGCGCCGGTGTTGGCGGAGCGCAAGATTCCTTCCGCAACGCCAAACTCGAAGTAGGTGTCGAGTTGGTCGGGATAGTAGGCGTCAAGCGACCCGGCGCGCCCGCCGAAGACTTCGCCAACGGTGAACGCTCCCGGTTTGATGCGCTCGATGGCTGCCTCGAATGAGCGCATCCAGGCATGGGTTTCGCGCGTGCCTTCCTGCTCGGAACCGTTTTCCACAATGTGCTTGATCGCATCGAGGCGGAACCCATCGACTCCCATCTCGTTCAGCCAGAAGGCGGCGATCTTCTCCGCTTCAGCGACGACTTCCGGGTTGCGGTAGTTCAGATCGGGCATTTCGGCGACGAAAACGCCATAGTAGTACTCGTTGCGCGCCGGTGAACGGTGCCAGACCTGTTGCCCCCACGGTCCGCGGTAGCCGGGATCGACCGGCGACCAGATGTACCAGTCGCGATAGGGAGATGCAGGATCGTTCAGCGCCGAGATAAACCAGGGATGCGCGCTGGATGTGTGGTTCAACACTAGATCGACGATCACCCGGATGCCGCGCCGGTTCGCCTCTGCCACAAGACGCTTGAAATCGTCGTTTGTGCCATAATCTTTTTCGATGGCGTTATAGTCGATGACATCGTAACCGTGGTAGCTGGCGGCTTCCGCCACCGGCATCAGCCAGATACAGTTGGCGCCAAGGTCGGAACCGCCGGTTGGATCGCCATCGTTGATGTAGTCGAGTTTTGCGATCAGCCCGTTGATATCGCCGATCCCATCGCCGTCGCTGTCGTAGAACGAGCGCACGAAGATTTCATAGCACACGGCGGTGTCCCACCATCCGGCCGGCAACGGTCGCGGTTCCGCAGTCGGTCCGAGGGTGATAGTCGGAAACAGGGTCGGCAGTGGGACGGTGGGGGTCGCCTCTGCGGGAGAGGGCGCATTCGCCGCCATGGTGGCGAGCAGCGCTGCTTCTTCGCTTAACGGCGTAGCGGAAGGTGCGGCAGGCGGTGTGGCAGTTGGCGGAACTGCCGCAGAAGGCGCACCGCACCCAACGATGATAAGAACGATGATCAGAAAGAGTGCGCGTGCTTTCATTGGTCGTCGAAGAGCGGCAACTGGCCAAAAGCGTACTTCTCCGCCGTTGCCCAGTAGCGTGAGAAGCGGCGAAGGTCCAGGCGCCCAGTATACGCCAGAAATGGCTCGACCGGCAACACGGCGACGGGGAGTGCATCCCGCAGGCGATCAC